>NZ_LR797830.1:1933980-2300970 GCF_903064525.1 Methylacidimicrobium sp. AP8 | reverse complement strand
CGGTTATTTACCATCCTGAGATAAGCTGTCCTTCTCTTCCCTGCTGGAAAATTTGATCGTAGGCAGCGGAAAGGCGTCGCACAAGGCAATCTCCCGAACACGCAAACTTTTTTCCCTTTGAATTGACGACGGAAATTTTGGTGCTCCTGATGCATCGGAAACGGACAGGAGATATCGCAACGGAGCCCGACGACGAGTCAGGCCTCCGCTCTCTCTCACCGGGAGGGCGTTTCGCGGTATCCGGCCGAGGTGACGGCGACGAGGGCCTCGCGCATGACGGAGATGGGAGCGGGCGTAGATGTCCAGAGTTCGAAAGCCAGGGCTGCCTGGTGAAGGAGCATTCCGAGCCCGTTCGCCGCTCGAGCACCCCTTTCCCGCGCGGCTTCGAGCAGGGGCAGCTTGGTCGGCCAGTAACGAAGATCCAAAACAAAATTCTTGGGACCGAAGAGCCGATCCAGAAATCCAGGATCCTGCAAGAAAAGAGGATCCTCGGCGACCGACGAGACGATCAAGTCGGCGTTCGCAGCCGCTTCCGCAAGGGCGGCTTTCTCCCAAGGTACGACGGTGATCCGTGAGCGTTGTTCCAGTTCGGCAGCGAGCGAAGAAGCCTTGGAAGCCGTGCGGTTCGCGAGGAGAAGAAGAGGGCAACCTTCCCAAGACGCTTGGCGCGCGAGCGCGGCCCCCGCGCCGCCAAGCCCCAGGAAGAGAATACGCAAATCGCGGAGGGAGACCGAAAAGGCTTCCTCTACCGCGAGCACCCACCCTCGTCCGTCGGTGTTGTAACCCTCGAGAACCCCGTTCTCGTGCAGCACCGTATTGACCGAGCCGAGCCGGATGGCGCTCGTCGCTCGCCGCTGGCAGAGCCGATACATCTCCTGCTTGAGGGGAGCCGTGCAGTTCCATCCGGAAAAGCCGATCGTTTTCAGCCGATCGACGGCGGCGGCGAGCCCGGCGGTGTCCACCTCGAGACGGCCGTATCCTCCGGGCCAGCCGACGGCGGCGAACGCGGCTTGATGGATGGCCGGGGACAAGGAATGGGAGATCGGAAGGCCCAGAACCGCATACGACTTGGGCCAGGGGAGCACTTCCGGAAGTGTGGGAAGGTGCCAGATTGGACTTGCGGCGTCGGGCATATAGGGGAATGCTCTGATATAGGATATAGGGGAGAAGAGAAGGATCGACAACCCTGGCTTCTCGCGCACGATGTCCGAGGATTCGCTCTATCCAGTCCGCCGGGCATGGACCCTGAGGAGAAGATCGGTGGGAGGGGCGAGCCAAGACTCGTCCGGTCGGTGATGCCACTTCCGGAAATTTCCGAAGCGCTGCTCAGGTCCTACGAAAAGGATGGCGGAATCAATCGGGCCGATCGGTCCAATCTTCCTTCCAAGCCTGCGGTCGCCCGGATGATGGAAGATCTGCTCGCGCTCCTCTTCCCGGGCTTCCATTCTCCTCCTCCCCGCTCCTCCCGCGACCTCTCCAACTTCGTCGAGGAGCGGCTGGCGCGCCTCCATCGCAGCCTGACCGAGCAGCTTCGGAAGAGCTTGGGTCCCAAGGCGGAAGCTGCCGGGGAGGACGAGGAGGTGGCACGTTGGTTTTTGGCCCGACTTCCCGAAACCCGAGAGCAACTGGCCACCGACGTGGAGGCGACATTTTCCGGCGATCCGGCTGCGGCAAGCCCAGAGGAAGTCCTCCTGGCCTATCCCGGAGTGGAAGCGATCGCCACCTACCGGTTGGCCCACCTCCTTTACCTGCGCGGCGTGCCGCTGTTGCCGCGGATGATGACCGAGTGGGCGCATGGCCGGACCGGGATCGATATCCATCCGGGTGCGGAAATCGGTCCGTATTTTTTCATCGATCACGGAACGGGCATCGTGATCGGGCAGACTTGCCGGATCGGCAGGGCCGTAAAGATCTACCATGGCGTGACCCTCGGAGCGCGGTCGACGGCCGGCGGCAGAAAACTGCAAGGAACCAAGAGACATCCGACCATCGAGGATTATGTGACCATCTATCCCGGCGCGACCATCCTCGGAGGAGAGACAGTGATCGGGGCACATAGCGTGATCGGCGGAAACGTCTGGCTCACCGAAGCCGTGCCGCCCTACTCCGTAGTGACGTTGGTCCAACAGGAAACGCAAGTGCGGAAGCGCGGATCGGACCCCGGGACCGCAGCAGGCGCATGAAGCGGATCTATCTCGACTACAATGCGACTGCGCCGTTGGATTTTCGCGCCCGAGCGGCGATGGAGCCCTATCTGGACCTGCGGGGCAATCCCTCGAGCCAGCATGCGGAAGGGAGACGGGCGCGCGCCGCGATCGATCTTGCTCGGGAGCGAATTGCCGCGCTGCTGCGGGTGAAGCCGCGGGAGATCGTTTTCGTATCGAGCGGCAGCCAGAGCAACTCTCTCGGTATCCTCGGCCTGGCGCGTGCGCTCCGGGGCAAGGGCAATCATCTGATCTGCTCGGCGATCGAACATCCCGCGGTGTCCCAATCAATGGCCTACCTAGAGAGGGAAGGCTTCTTGGTGTCGCGGGCGCCTGTCGATCGGTTCGGAATGGTCGATCCCGAGGCGTTGGCGGCGATCCTGCGGCCGGAGACGATTCTTGTCTCCATTCTTTCGGCCAGCAACGAGGTAGGCACCCGTCAACCGATGCGGAAGATCGGGCGGATCTGCGCCGAAAGGGGGGTCGTATTGCATAGCGACGTCGTCCAGAGCGCCGGAAAGGAAGATCTCTGCTTTTCGGAATGGGGTGTCTCGTCCGCCAGCTTGGCTGCCCACAAATTCGGCGGTCCGCTGGGTGCGGCCGTCCTGTACGTCCGCAGCGGCCTTCACCTCGACCGCGTCATCTTCGGCGGAGAGCAGGAGGGAGGCCGTTGGCCGGGCACGGAAAACGTGGCGGCGATCGTCGGAATGGCGGAAGCCCTAGCTTGGGCGGAGGAAGAGCGGAAGGCCGGATCGATCCGCCAATGGGAACTGACGGAAAGGCTCTGGCAGGGGATCGCCGATCTTCCTGGCATCCGGAGATGGGGCCACCCGAGCCAGAGATTGACAAACACCCTAGCCGTCAGCTTCTCGCAGTTGGACGGGGAGAGCCTCCGGATCGCTCTTGACTTAGAAGGAATCGCCGTGTCCGGGGGGTCCGCATGCTCCTCCGGCGCCCTCCGCCCCTCTCCGGTGCTCCTGGCGATGGGAGCGAGCGAGGCGGAAGCCCGCTCGATGGTCAGGTTTTCCATCGGACCGGGAATCGGTTCGGAAGAGATCGAGGAGACGATTAGGCGATTCCGTAAGGTCGTCTCACGGGTAGAAGCTTGCTCCTTCGCTCAGAAGAAAGCGGGATAGACCTTCGCGGAAGGGCAGGAACTCGATGCCGAGATCCTTCGCCGCAAGGGTTGCATCCCCGATGTTCCCCTCTTCGAGCATGAGAAGGGGCTCGCGCCCGATCGGCAGCGGGGACGGAAGGCCCTCGGCGAAGCGGGCCAATGTGCGGGCGAGCGGCCAGGGAATGGGAAGGAGGAGGACGGGCCGCGACCGCAGGCTGAGCAGGCCCATCCCGCCCCAGGAGGCGAGTAGGATGCCCCACCCTTCCGGAGAAAGGCCGCCGGCCAGCCCGAGGAGGGCCGAGGCGGGAAAAAGGGCGAAGATCGCCGCGAAGAGGAGGAGGCGTGCGGCGATCCGAGCGCGGGAGGGGCTGCGGCAGATCGGCCGCTGTTCGCTTTCCAGGAGAAGGGAGCAGATCTCCGCCAGGGTCACTCGGTCCGGGCCGCTGAGCACATATTCCTTTCCGATCGTTTGCGGAAGCACCAACGCCCGGGTGAATGCGGTGACGACGTCTTCTACAGCCACCGGCTGCAGCGGGCTCGCTCCGCCGCCTGGGAGGGGAAGGATGCTGAAATAGCGGAACAGAGGCCGGGAGAGCAGGTTGCGGAAGACGGTCAAGAAATGATCGCCAGGTCCGTAAATGACCGAGGGGCGGAAGATCGTCCAGTGAAGCTCGCTGGCGCGCACGAGTTCTTCCGCCGTCCACTTCGTCTGGTGGTAACGGGAGGGAGCGTAAGGCCGGGAGCCCAAGGCGCTCATGTGGAGCCATCGGCGCACCCCGTTTCCCTTGGCGGCCGATAAGAGGAGCCGCGTGGTTTGAACGTGTGCTTCTCGGTAGGAGATGTTGCGGCTCTCCTTCAAGATTCCTATCAGATGGATGACCGCATCGGTTCCCAAAGTAGCGCGGCGGCAGACATCGGGGTCGAGGGGATCGCCTTCGACGAGCGTGCAGCGAACCGAGGGGAGCGTTCTTTTTGTTGTTCCGCCCGCGCGCGTAAGGACTCGGACATGGTATCCGAGCTCGACGAGGCGGCGGACTAAGTGACTCCCGACGAAGCCGGTGCCGCCGGTAACAAGAACTGTCGCCATCTTGTTGCCTTCTCGGAGTCCCCGCGCCGAAAGCTTGCCGCTTGCCGCCGGCCAACCGATCCGTCGGGTAGAGCTTCGGTACCCCCGTACCCGCCCCGTTGGCAAGCGAGAAACTTCGGCCGTCCCGGGGGAGGCGGGTTCCCCATCTCTCATAAACTTTGCCGCCGAAGCCCCGTGGCCGCGGGCGGCAGAGAGGCGGCAAGAGATGCGGATTGGACAGGAGGTTTGCGAAAGTGTTGGCCTTCGGGTATTGGGCAGATGCTATGAAGCGACGCCTTATCCTGATCGCCACCTGTGTTCTGCTGGGACACATAGATTGCTTCGCCAAGCTGGCGCACGGGGCGACGCGCAGTAGGGAGGCAACGCCCACGGCCTTTTCGGCGCTGGCGGTAGCACGGCAGTACGCGCCCGAGGGATCCCAGGGGAAGATGCTGGCTATTATCGGCCCGCGCAGCCCAACCGCCCTCACCCCGACAGCTTGGGAGTTCCTCTACTGGAACCCCGGCGGATGGAAGCACATCAAGCGGGTGACGGTCATCGGCGGCCAAGTGCGTGATGTGCGCGAGGAGGCGGTCGAGATCGGATGGCGGGGCATAATTGGCTACAAGGAATCCGAAGCTTTCAACCCGAGCGAGTTAAAGGTTGACTCCGACCGCGCCCTTCAGGTTATCCTCAAAACCGGAGCCGCCGGGAAGGCCAGACTCAGTTCGGTTCTCTTCGCGCTCGAGCGCAGAGGAAGCGATACGGAGCCGGTTTGGGAAATGCGCTTCTACGCAGACCGGCGAGGTTTTGAGGCGGACATAGGCGTAGCGCGCGTGGGCGCCGTTTCCGGCAAGATTCTCGAGCTGCGTCTGAAGCCGGAGCGAGCGACGGGGGCGACGTAGCCGCCAGAAGCCGCGGACGCCCATGCGTGCGAGGCGATTCTCGCGGATGCCGAGCGGACTTTCTGGATGGAGATCGGGACAATGGAGGGGATCGGGGGGCGCCTGGCCGTGGCCGGGATCGTCATGATCGCATGCCTCTCTCCGCTATCGTCGCGGGCGGAGCTGAGCCCGCTTGCGCCCGAGCCCGACTGGAGCGCCCTGGACGCCTTCCAGGAGACGATGACGAGGGAAGAGTTCGTTCACTGGGTCAACACGCTCTTCAGCCCGGATGGCTCCTTTTGGAAGTTCACGATCATTAACGGCAACGAGGTCACCTTATTCGCAGACAAGGAACACAGCCGCCTCCTTTATCGGCTTCGCTTGGCCCCGGATGTCGACTCGCAACTGCCGCTGCGCGCAACGTCGGTGAGCGGCTGGAGGCTCGCCAAAGGCGGAACATCGAGCACGAAACCTCTGCGTGGATTGGTCATCTGCCTAGATCCCGGACACATCGGGGGTCGTTGGGCGAAGATGGAAGAGCGATTCTTTCAGATCGGCTCTGATCCTCCTGTCATCGAGGCGAGCCTCAATATGCTCGCCGCCAGGCACGCGGCCAAGCTCCTGGAGAGCGCGGGTGCGACGGTGGTCTGGACCAAGCGGCTATTCGAGCCCGTAACGACGGTTCGCCCTTCCGACCTGCGCGAGGAAGCTCTCGTCTCCCTGTTTCCATCGGGCGGGCCGTCCGTCCTGCCTGCGAGCTTCTCCCCGGAGTTGGAGCGACGGATCGTCCGGGAAGAGGAGCGACTTTTTTATCGAAACGCCGAAATTCGCGCGCGTGCCGAAGTGGTGGCGAAGCTCAATCCGGATTTGACGCTTTGCATCCATTTTAACGCGGACAAGTGGTCGAGCCATCCGACCCGCGCCGAACTCATTCCGCAAAGCCGGCTTGTCGCGTTCGTCCATGGCAACTACTCCGAAGAAGAGCTGAGATACGACGACCAGAAGTGGGATTTTCTCTTCAAGCTGCTCTCACGTACAGGGATTCCGGAAGCGGACGTGGCGGAATCAATCGCCAAGCAGATGGAAGCGACATGGAACTTTCCGCCGGAAAACTATTCGAATTGGGCTGCGGCGCGCCGGGTGGGACCGAGCCCCTACGTGTTCGCGCGGAATCTCCTGGCAAATCGGATCTACCGCGGACCGGTCGTCTTTATCGAAGGGCCCTACATGAACGCCCAGGACACCTACGACCGAATCATCGCCGGCGATTATGAGGGAACACGGATCATCGGCGGGCGGCCTTATCGAAGCCTCTTCGCCGAATACGGCGAAATCCTGGCGCGGGGGGTCACGGCCTGGGCCGCCGGATCGACTTCGACCGTGGTGAGCCACTAAAGCTCCGGTTCGGATCCCTGCGCGAATCGTAGCGCGGTTGGAAGGGACGGGCCGGATTACACGAGCCCGAGCTGCATCTTGCCCTGCTCGCTGATCATACTGGGATTCCAGGGCGGGTCCCAAACGAGTTCGACGCGGGCTTCCGTCACGTTCGGAATTTGGCGGATGCGCGATTCGGCATCCCGCGCGATCACTACGCCCATGCCGCAACCGGGAGCGGTGAGGGTCATTTTGACGACGACCGCAAAAGTTCCCTCCTCGCGAGGCAAAACCTGACAATCGTAGATCAATCCCAAATCGACGATGTTGACCGGGATCTCCGGGTCGAAGACCTGCCGGAGCTGGCTGTAAACCATTTCCTCGTCGACGTGCGCGCCCGGTGTCGGCTCGGATGATGAGCCGGTTGCAGGAGGGACTTGGCCGATCGCATCGGCATCCTTTGCGTCCAGCCGAACCAGACACCGAGAGTCATACAGGAGCGTATATGCACCTCCTAGCGACTGTGTGATCACGACCGGCCGATCTTTTTCCAACCGGATCGGCGCGCCGCTAGGGATCTGCACCGCGTCGACCGACCGAGTTAGGATGACCGTGTCTTGTGCCATAATTTCCCCTGTTTCTTCCGTTGCGCCTTGACCGGCGGCCAGCGTGTCGATCTCCGACGCTGCTACGCTATCTTCTCGACCGGCTGTGCGCAAGCCCCAAGAAAAAGGGCTCGGGATTGGCAACAGGCCGACCGCAGGATACGCCTACCGAAGGGATGTTTCCAGCTCCTCGAGCAGGGAACTCTTCGCTTGCTCGTCTTCTAGACGGTCAAAGACATCCGTTAAAAAACCGAGTGCGAAAAGCCGTTGAGCGGCGGCTAACGGAATCCCGCGTTGACGGCAGTAGAAGAGCTCCTCCGGATCAATTCGGCCGATCGTCGACCCGTGGGTGCAGCGAACGTCGTTGGCCATAATCTCCAAGCCGGGCAGCGAGTTGGCTTCGGCATCAGGACTCAGGATCAGATTTCGGTTGCTCTGATAGGCGTCGGTCCGTTGCGCCGCCGGATCGACATCGATCATACCGGCGAAGATCGTCCGGGAGGCGTCGTACAAGGCGCTTTTGTAGAGGAGGTCGCTCTTCGTGTCGGGCGCGGCATGTTCTTGTAAGGACCGTTGGTCGAATTCCTGCCGACCGCGGGCCAGGGTGGCCGAAAGCATGACGCTCCGGGCGCCGGGGCCGAGCAAACGGCTCCGGCTCTCGGTTCTAGTGTAGCTTCCCCCTTGATTGACCTGAAGGGTCGTGGCGCTCGCATCGCGGGAGAGGCGTACGTAGGCTAGGTCGAACGAGCAGACTCCCTCGGCCCAATTTCGATGGGTCAACAGATCGAGCTTGGCTCCCGGTCCCACGAAGATCTCCTGGACGGAGCAGGCAAAGCCGCCTCTAGGGTTGCTGGAAGCAAAGCGAAGGTCGACCCGGGCGCGAGCATTCTCTTGGAGGATGACCAGAACATGGGGGAAGCTCGCAGCCTGGGCCTCGGTCAGCCAAAAAGAGAGGTCGACCGGCTCCGCCAGCTCCACCCCGGCAGGCACGAAGAGGATGGCGCCCGCCGTGGAGCAGGCGCGATGGAGGGATTCGAGCTTTTCCGCTCCCAGGCCGACGCGCTCCCCAAAGAGGTGGGTGCGGACGAGATCCGGCTCCCGGGCCGCGGCTTCGAGGAGCGGAGCGAAGATGACCCCCTTGGCCCTGGCGTCGGGGGGCAGACCGCGCGAAAAAAGGAGAGCATCATTGGCGAAGAGCAACGCGGGCTCCTTGCGGCGGGAAAAATGCCCTTCGATCTCGGCGCGCGCTTTGCCGGAGACGGGAACGCCCGACGTGCAGCCGTTGAGGGCGATCTTGCTCAGGTCGCTGAAACGCCAGCGCTCATCCTTTCGGCTCGGCATGGGCAGCCGCTCATACTCGAGCCAAGCCGCATCTTGAATTTCTCTCCACCAGGCGGGAAGCGCAGCCAGCTTGGTTATCCCGTCCGGGGCTTCGGCGATCCATCGTTTTGGCAGCTCCACGTCTCCTCCGCGCCGTTGGTCAGCCTACAGAACCTTCCATCTCCAGATCGATGAGCCGCTTGAGCTCCACGCTGTATTCCATCGGAAACTCCCGAACGAGATCGTTGATGAAGCCATTGACGCTCAAGCTCATGGCTTCGGACTCCGGAAGTCCCCGCTGCTGCATGTAGAAGATCTGTTCGGCGCTGATCTTGCTGACGCTAGCTTCGTGTTGAACCGCACTCCGGTTCCCGCGGACCGTGATGGCCGGATAGGTGTCTGTGCGGGAAGTTGTGTTGATTAGAAGCGCGTCGCATTCGGTATTGTTCTTGCACCCCTTTAGGGAACTAGGGATCGTCACCTGGCCGCGGTAGCTCGAGCGTCCTTCGCCGATGCTGATGCTCTTGGCCACGATGTTGCTGGTCGTCTCGTCGGCGAGATGGATCATCTTCGCTCCGGTATCCTGATGCTGGCCGCTGTTGGCCAGCGCAATGCTCAGCACTTCCCCGCGCGCCCTGCGGCCGCGGAGAATAACGGCAGGATACTTCATGGTCAGACGGGAACCGATGTTGCAGTCGATCCAGCGGATCTCCGCGTTTTCCATGGCCATTCCTCTCTTGGTGACGAGATTGAAGACGTTCGGACTCCAATTTTGCACCGTGATGTACTGGATCTTGGCCCCGGGAAGCGCGACCAGCTCCACGACCGCGCTATGAAGAGTTGTCGAGTCGAAGCGCGGCGCGGTGCAGCCCTCCATGTAAGTCACCTCTGCCCCTTCGTCGGCGATGATCAGAGTGCGCTCGAACTGCCCGAAGCTTTCCGCATTGATCCGGAAGTAGGCTTGCAGCGGATGGCTCACCTTGACCCCGGGAGGGACATAGATGAAGCTTCCGCCGCTGAACACGGCGCTGTTAAGCGCGGCAAATTTGTTGTCTCCCGGCGGGATGACCTTGCCGAACCATTTGCGAAAGATTTCCGGGTATTCGTGGAGGCCTTCGGTGCTTCCGACGAAGATGACTCCTTGACTGCGAAGCGCCTCTTTCATGTTGGAATAGGCGGCTTCGCTGTCGAACTGCGCCTCGACTCCTGCCAAAAACTTGCGCTCTTGCTCCGGCACCCCGAGGCGTTCGAAGGTGCGCTTCATCTCCTCCGGAACCTCTTCCCATGACCGGCTCGGCCGCTGCGCATGGGCCAGATAGTATCGGATTTGCGAGAAGTCAATGGCCTCCAATTGCTTGCTAGCCCAATGGGTGGGCAAAGGCATCCGAAGAAAGATTTCCAATGCCCGCTTGCGGAAACCGCGGAGCCATTCCGGATCTCCTTTGGCCTCGCAGATGTAGTCGATCGTCCGCTCGGAAAGCCCGATCCCGGCGTCGTACGCATACTTTACATCGTAATGAAAGTCACCCACGCTGCGGTCGAGCGGGAGCAAGTCGGTGCCGGCCAGCGCTTGCTGTTGGCTCATGGTGCAATCTCCTTCTGATTTCATGTCTTTATTAACCTACGCCTAGGCTCCGGTCTGCGCCAGGGGAGATAGCTGCGGAGACCCGTATCGTTCCTCCAAGGCCGCATAGCCGTGGCGTTCCAGCTCCAAGGCCAGTTCGGGCCCGCCACTCTGGACGATTCGTCCGGCGACCATGACGTGGACAAAATCCGGCGCTATGTACCCGAGGAGCCGTTGATAGTGCGTGATGATCAAAAAGCCCACGTCGGGGCCGCGCAGGCGATTGACGCCATCAGCGACGACCTTAAGCGCATCGATGTCGAGGCCGCTGTCCGTCTCGTCCAGGATGCCGTAGCGGGGACGAAGCATGGCCATTTGCAGGATCTCCGCACGCTTCTTCTCGCCGCCCGAAAAACCGGCGTTCAAGGCACGCGAGCTGAACGAACGCGGAATCCCCAGAGCATCCATTTCGTGGTAGAGCTTTTGATAAAATTCAGTCACCGAAAGGGCCTTCCCTTCAGGGAGGCGTGCCTGGGCCGCCGCCCGCAGAAAGTTGGCGATGCTCACCCCCGGGATTTCGCAAGGATACTGAAAGGCGAGGAAAAGCCCCATCCGGGCGCGCTCATCGGGCTCCCGGTCGAGCAACGGAACGCCGTCTAAGGAGACGGTCCCCTGAGTCACCTCGTAATCGGGATGCCCGGCCAACACCTTGGCCAGCGTGCTCTTTCCCGAGCCGTTCGGGCCCATGATGGCATGAGTCTCTCCGGGCCGGATCTCGAGGGTGATGCCTCGAAGGATTTCCCGTTCGGCTATCCTAGCGTGCAGGTCGCGGATGTGGAGGCTCATGATTCCGACGTCGTTTCCCTTCCTTCTGTCCCCATGGAGCAAAAACCGTGCCGAGCTCGCATCTCCGGAACCCCTCTATCCTTGCCGGAGAAAATGCTACACTTTGTCCGGAGGTCAACATGCCAAAAAAGGCGGGTGGCGGCAATTTGTCTTTTTTTAGCCTGCGGCTAGGATAGTCGTCGGTTGGGAAGCGCCGTCGGGATCCCCCGAAGGGAGGCGGGGACAGGCAAACCGGAGTGTAGCTCAGCCTGGTCAGAGCGCTTGCTTTGGGAGCAAGAAGTCGCAGGTTCGAATCCTGCCACTCCGAGGGCGGGCGGCTGCCCCTTATTCTTTCGGCATGAGGCGGATCGTCGGATCCGCATCGAGCCGCTCCAGGAAGCGCTCCTTCTCCCGCGCGTGTCGAAAGGCCTCCTCGGGCTCGATGGTTCCCGATTGACAGAGCTCCCAGAGCGCGTCGTCGATGTGCTTGCTTCCGTCCAACCCGACTTGGACGAAGTCTTCCAGCGCGCCGATCGCTCCGTCACGAATCGCCGCTGCGACGGCCCGATGGACAGGAAGCGTTTCGTAGAGGACAGCGAACCCTTTTCCGTCGAGGCGCAGCGGAAGGGTTGTGGATACAACCAGCCGGAGGGTTGCCGCCAGACGTTCTGCGTCTCTGTCCTTTTGGCTTTGCTGCAGGGTGTGCACCAAGCTCGCGACCGCGGCCGAGGCTCCCTCAGCCTCATAGGTTGCGAGCACGAGCTTTCCGGATTCGGCCAAATCGAGGGCTGCGGCGATCGCCGCGGCCCCGCCCAACGAATCGATGGCCACCATATCCGCATCGCGGGCGAGCGGAGAGCCGAGAGCGGCCGCCATGGCGGAGGAGTCCCGCGGTGCCTGCCAACGATTGATCCAGCTTCGGCCGAACGGGTAGGAAAAGCGGGCGGGCTCTTCCTCGAGCGCGAGGATGCGCCAGGACCGTGTGTCGCCCAACCATGCGATCAGGCTTGCAAGCAAAGTCGTCTTTCCCCCGGCGACGCCTCCTGCGAGCAGGACCAGCCCGCGAAAGTCGCCCAAATGCCTGAGTGGGTGGGGAGCGGTACGTGGCTCGAAGGGGGGCGGAGAAAGAAGGGGGAAGAGAACCAAGCCCGCCGTCGGGCGCCCCGCGCAGAAGCGGCCGCGGAAGGCGATGCCGCCAGGTCCGGCGTGGAGGATCGTGGGGCCGCTCCCTGCGTGCTCGGCCTCGCGCCAACCTTCCCTTCCGGCGAGGGATTGGAGCCACCGCATCACTTGCTCGGAACAAACCGGGGGAAAGGGCAAGGGCGCCAGCCGCCCCTGTACCCGGACTGCAGGGGCTTCCCCTTCGTAAAGGTGGACGGCGGTGGCACCCCTGGCCAAGGCCGATGCGAGAATCTCGTCAAGATCATTCACGGGATGCGGGCGAGGTCGGCGCGTGCATCCTGGCTACCCATTGGGCCCGATGCCGGCAGCGCGCATAGGCCGCCTCCATCGTGACGCGGCCTTGCTGGAAAAGCCGCCATAGGGAGTCGTCGATAGGCTGGAAGTGTGCTCCTGCGCCCGCGCCGAGGACGCGCTGGATCCCCTCCGGCTCTACCGCTAGTAAGGCTGCGGCGGCCTCCGGGACGTTCTGAAAGATCTCGGTCGCTGCCACGCGCCCCTTCCCCGTCGCCGCGGGGACCAGCTCGAGGGCGACCACGGCCCGAAGGGTGCAGGCGAGCAAGGACCGGCTTGCCCGCCGGGGCATCTCGGTGCAGAGTGTCCGCAGCACCTCGGCGACCCCGCGAAGACCCAGCGTCGCCATCACCAGAGCGCCGCTGCGCGCCGTTTCCTCCACCAAGCGCGGGAGAGCGCACACCGCCAAGGGAGCGTCGAGAAGCAAGAGGTCCGGGTCCAACGAGAAGGCGGCGCGAAGCACTTTCCCGTCGTCTGCGCAGCGCTCGCAGTGCGCGATGCGGACCGTTCGAAAGCCATCTTCCTCCCAAGCGGGCTCCGGCGGATCCCCGAGAAGGACAGTGCGTCCGGGACGCGAACGGCGAACTTCCCGGGCGAGTGCCGCGAGGAGTGTCGACTTTCCTTGGCCGGGGCCGCCGGTGACGAGGATCAGTCCGGCACGGATCGCGACCAGGGTGCGCGCTTCTTTGATTCCGAGAGCGTCCAGTTCTAAAGAACAAGGAAAGGGTAGGCGAAAGCTAAGAAAATAGCCGGCGGCATCCCGGCCGACGGTGAGCCGAGTCCGATATCCTCCTCCGTCATAGGGGAGAGTAAGCCACCCGCGACGAACGACCGCTCGTCGCGCGCCTGCTGGGACGATCCGTTCGACGATTTCCTCGATCTGCCGGCCGGAGACCGCGCTCCACCCTTCGCCGAGGCTTCCCAGCAGCCCGTGGCGACGGCAAAGAGGGGGACGATCCGGCACCAGATGGAGATCCGAGCATTCCTGCCGGGCGGCTTCCCTTAGGCATAAATTCACGAAAGGTTCTTCGTACCGCTGCTGCTGTCGGCCCGCGTGTTCCCGCCGCAACCAATCCCTCTGGGCCGAATCAATGATTCCCTGCTCAAGGAGCAGATCCGCTGCGTCCGCCCCGGGGAGGGCGGCCAAGGCGGCGCGCAGCGCCGGAAGTCGGCTCTCCTCGAGCCAGCGACGGCCGACGGCGGCCGCGAGCACCCGCTCGTTCCGAACCGCTTCTTCTTCCGCGGGACCCATCCGGCCGCTTACCTTAGCGGAGCAGGGGACCGATTCCAAGGCCGCGCCGCAGGCGATTAGATCTGGACCGTGCTGCGCTCGCCCCGGGAAGGCATTGTTCTTTGCGAGGGAAAGCGGCTTCTGCTAAGGAATGGGCATGGCATCCCACCGCACGGCGAGCGTGGAGCGCTCGACGGAGGAGACCCAAATCTCTCTCTGGCTCGACCTGGATGGGTCCGGAAAGGGCGAAGCGGGGACGGGCATCCCCTTTTTCGACCATATGCTCGAGCTGTTCGCCCGCCACGGGCTGTTCGATCTCCAGGTGCGCGCGCGTGGCGACCGCGAGGTGGACTTCCATCATACCGTGGAGGATGTCGGCATCTGCCTCGGGCAGGCCCTGCGGGAAGCCCTCGGCGACAAGAAGGGGATTCGCCGCTACGGTTTCGCCTTGGTGCCGATGGACGAGGCGTTGGTGGAGGTAGCGATCGACGTGAGCGGCAGACCGTTTCTGGCGTTGCGGACCCCTGAGCTCCTCCCCCTCGCTCTGCTTCATGCAGGCACATTTCCCGCGCAGCTCCTTGAGGAATTCCTGCGTGCGCTGACGGTCCACGGAACGCTCACGCTCCATCTCGAGGTTCGCGCAGCCCGCGACCCGCACCACCTATTGGAAGCCTCCTTTAAGGGGCTCGCGCGGGCGCTGGCGATGAGTGTGGAACGAGACGGCCGCATCCTCGACATTCCGAGCACAAAGGGAGTCCTCTGACAGGGATCTGACCGAGGGTCGAAAGTGCTGACGTTGCGCTATCTCCACGAGCTGGCTGACCGATACGCCCCTCTGCTCGAGCGGCAACCGCGCGCGTTCGAGCTTCGGGGCCGGAACTTCGGAGACCGGGAGGCGTCCGCCTTCCCCCAGCTCATGGGGGTCATCAATCTCTCCCCCGATTCCTGGTATCGCGAAAGTGTGGCCCTCACGCCCGAGGCCGCCGTCCGGCGCGGGCAGCTCCTGGCCGATGCCGGAGCGGCGCTGCTGGACGTCGGGACGGAGTCGTCCCTCGACTACGCGGCCCGGGTGGGGCCCGAAGAGCAGATTCGCAAGTTGACACCGGTAGTAGAAGGCCTCGTCGCTCGGCAACTCTTGGTTTCAGTCGAAACCTATCACCCGCTGGTCGCGCGGGCCGCGCTTCGTGCGGGGGCGGCCGTGATCAACTTCACCGGCAGCGAGGGCTGGGAAGAGCTGCTTCCCCTCGTGGCGAAAGAGGATGCGGGTTTGATCCTTAATTTTGTGGAAGGAGCTCACGTGCGCGATCCCCGCGCGATCCGCCTCTCGGACGATCCGATCGGCGACCTGCTGCCCTACTTCGAAGAGCGCTGCCGCCTTGCGGAAAGAGCCGGGGTACGCAGGCTCTGGATCGATCCCGGCCTGGGCTTTTACTATCCGAACTTACAAGACGGAGCGGTGAGGATCCAGCGGCAGATGGAGATTTTCCTGGGGACCTTTCGCCTCCACCAGCTGGGCTATCCAGTGTGCCACGCGCTCCCGCACGCCTTTGAATGTTTCGAGGAAGAGGTCCGCTGCGCGGAGCCGTTTTTCGCGGTGCTCGCCTTGTTGGGCCAAACCGATCTTCTGCGCACCCATGAGGTCGCTCGCGTCATGGGGGTCGTCCGGGCTATGGGGCTCTTCCGCGCTCGCCGGCAGCCGGATCCTTGTCGTCCGGAAGGCTGTCCAGGATGATGTCGTGAACGGTCATCCCCGCGGGGATCATCGGCAAGACGTGTTCGGTATAGGGCACATGAACATCGACGACATAGGGGGTCTCGGCCGACAAGAGACGCTCGAGGGCGGGACGGAGCTCTTCGGGCTTGCGAACCTCCTCCGCGGGAACGCCGAAGCCCTCGCAGATCTTCCGGTAGCTCGGGTAATGGCGCCCCACGTTCCGCGGATCGCCCAGGAACGTGTGGGCGCGATTCCCGGAGAAGAAGCGATCCTCCCACTGCACGACCATGCCCAGATGCTGGTTGTTCAAGATGACCGCCTTCGCCGGAATGTTCTCCGTGACGGCGGTGGCGAGCTCCTGGATGTTCATCAAAAAGCTCCCGTCGCCGTCGATATCGATCACTTGGCGGTTCGGAAACGCCACCTTGGCTCCCAAGGCCGCGGGGAATCCGAAGCCCATGCTGCCCAGTCCTGAGGAGGAGAGAAAACTGCGGGGCCGGATGAATTGGTAGAACTGAGCCGCCCACATCTGGTGTTGTCCCACGCCCGTGGTAATAATCGCCTCGCCCTTCGTAAGACGGAAAAGCTCCTCGACCACTTGCTGCGGCAGTATGGCGCCGGGGACAGCGCGGTAGGAAAAGGGATAACGTGCCTTCCACTCGGCGATTTGCGCGTGCCAGGCCTTGTAAGGCTTTTGCGGGCGCCGCTCGGCCTCGAGCATAGCGTTGAGCCGTTCCAGGGCGTCCCGGACATCGCCGAGAATCGGCAGGTGCGCTCTCTTGTTCTTGTTGAGTTCGGAGCTGTCGACGTCCAGGTGGACGATCTTGGCGCGTTTCGCAAACTCATCCACGTTGCCGGTTACCCGGTCATCGAAGCGGACGCCCATGGCCAACAGAAGATCGCAGGCGTCGGCCGCGTAGTTGGCGTAGACCGTTCCGTGCATGCCCAGCCATCGGAGGGAAAGCTCGTGTGTTTCGGGGAAGCAGCCGAGTCCCATGAGGGTTGTCGTCACCGGGACATGGGTCGCTTCGGCAAAGCGGCGCAATGCATCGCACGCCTCGCCCGAGATGATCCCCCCCCCGACGTAGAGCAGGGGACGTTCCGCCGTTTTCAGAGCGAGCAGGATCGCTTCGAGCTCCGCGTCGGAAGCGCGGGGCACCGGTTTGCAGCCGCCGAAATTTCCCTCGGGGGGCTTCGGGCGGACGGGGGCTTGCTGAACGTCCTTGGGAATGTCCAGAAGAACGGGACCGGGTCTTCCCGTCCGCGCGAGCAGAACCGCCTCTCGGACGATTGCCGGGATGTCGTCCGCGGAAATGACCAGATAGCTGTGCTTGACGATCGGCAGGGTTATCCCGAAAACGTCGGTTTCCTGAAAAGCTCCGCGGCCGATCATCTCCCGCATCACCTGGCCGGTAATGGCAACGAGCGGCACGGAGTCCATATAGGCATCCGCGATCCCCGTCACGAGGTTCGTGGCGCCGGGACCGCTGGTCGCCATGCAGACGCCCACTTTCCCGCTGGCACGGGCATATCCCTCGGCCATGAAGGCCCCGCCCTGCTCGTGACGCGGCAAAATAGTCCGAATCTTTCGGGAGCGAGTGAGCGACTGGTGAAGGAGCATGCTCGCCCCGCCGGGATAGGCAAAAACGGTATCGATCCCCGCGTTTTCCAGCGCAGCGACCACGGCGTCGGCGCCGTTCTTGTAACCCCCTTCGGCCACCTCGGGCGAAAGCGCGAGGTCACCATCGGGCGGCCTGTTGACCAAGTCGATGCGGCTCATGATTCGTCGCGTCCAGGGCGGTCGGATCCTCCCGGCTTCCTTTACTCCTGGAGGCAAAAAGAAGGCTTAATTAATAAACCCGCAGCTGGCCTCGGTCGAGGCCGGACTTTGGAAAAATGCGGTCTCGCCTGGCCTTGACAAGGCATGCTCCACTCCCTAAGCTTTCCCTTCCCGTGAAAACCTTCAGTGCAAAACCCGCCGATGTTCGGCGCTCTTGGTATGTAATCGATGCGGCGGGGCAGCCGGTAGGCCGGGTGGCCGTGCAAGCGGCCGTCTTGCTCCGCGGTAAGCATAAGGCCCAATATACCCCCCATGTCGATACCGGCGACCACGTCGTGGTCATCAATGCGGCGCGGGCGATCTTCACCGGCAAGAAGGAGGGGACGAAGACCTTCATGCGGTACTCCGGGTTTATCGGTGGCCATCACTCCGAGACGGTTCAGCGGGTCCGGGAGAGGAAGCCGGAATTTTTGATCGAGCACGCCGTGAAGGGCATGATCCCGCACAACCGTTTGGGGAGAAGGATATTTCGGAAGCTTCACGTCTACGGAGGATCGGAACATCCCCACGAGGCCCAGCATCCGGTCGCCGTGCCCAAGCCCCTGAGAAGGTGCGAGAAGACAACGACTACGCTATGACGACGCAGAGCGAATGGAGGGCGACAGGGCGCCGGAAGACGGCGGTGGCTTCGGTGCGGCTGCATCCGGGGACAGGAACATTCCTGGTGAACCAGCGGTCGCTCGACGACTACTTTCCGGAGATCACCCAACGGCTGGCGGTCTACAAGCCGCTGGAGATCAGCGAAGCACTCAAGAAATTCGACTTCGAGGCGCGCGTCCGTGGCGGCGGCTTGTGCGGGCAAGCGGAAGCCTTGAGCTTGGCCCTAAGCCGGGCGCTGGTCCGCTGGCAGCCGGAGGTCCGCCCGAAGCTTAAGGGGGCATCCCTCCTCACCCGAGATCCACGGATGAAAGAGAGGAAGAAGTCGGGTCAACCGGGTGCCCGGAAGCGGTTTCAGTTCTCCAAGCGGTAGCGCGGTCCGCCGTCGCCGGCCGTACCTGGCGCAGCGCTCTACCCGCGATCGCGAAACGGATGGCATCATGGGTTCGTGTCGAGTCGGCGTGGTGGGTGCGGCGGGCTACGTGGGGGAGGAACTGGTGCGCCTCCTGTCTCGCCACCCGGGGATTTCTCTCACGCTTTTGACCTCCCGGATGCACCGGGGTAAACGGGCGGCCGAGGTAATCTCCGGGCTGCCCGATTCGGCCGGTGGACTCGTGTTCGAGGAGCCGGTAGCATCCCGGCTGAACGAGGCCGACGTGGTTTTCTTGGCGCTGCCCCATGGGGCGGCTGCTAAATATGCGATCGCGCTTCGGGAAGCGGGCAAGATTGTGATCGATCTGAGCGCGGACTTTCGCTTGCGCAATCCGCGCCATTACGAGATGGATTACGGTTGGGTGCACCCGGCACCCGCCCTTCTTTCGAAGGCGGTCTATGCGCTTCCGGAACTCCATCGGGAGGAGATCCGGAGGGCGGATCTGCTTGCGGTGCCGGGCTGTTATCCTACCAGCATTCTTCTGGCTCTCTACCCTGCCTTGGCCGCCGATTGGGTCGGCGAGGGCCACATCGTAGCCAGTTCTCTCAGCGGCACATCGGGGGCGGGCAAGAAGCCGGAGGTGGCGCTGCTCTTTAGCGAGATGAGCGAGAACGCCCGTCCTTACGGAGTGCCGAGGCACCGCCACATGGCCGAAATCGAGCAGGAGCTGGATCGGTTAGCGGGGCGGAAGGTCGAGCTTGTCTTCGTTCCCCATCTTATCCCTCTCTCCCGAGGCATTCTTTCGACGGTCGTCTGCCCGTTACGGAACGGCATCGGAGCGGCCGAGGCGCAGGCCCATTATCTTTCCCGCTACGCGGGCGATCCGTTCGTTCGCATCCTGCCGCCAGGGGCGTTTCCCGCGGTCCGCGACGTCGTGCGGACCAATCGCGCGGATCTCGCAGTCCAATGCGATGAGGCTAGACGCCGGCTATTCGTCTTCTGTGCGATCGACAACCTCGGGAAAGGGGCCGCCGGCCAAGCGGTGCAGGGGATGAATCTGCGGCTCGGGCTGCCCGAGGAGGAGGGCCTTTTGCCGTGAAGGAAGACATCGTCCTTGTGGAAGGGGGAGGTGTGACGACCCCGAGAGGATTTCTCGCTTCCGGGGTGGGCTGTGGGATCAAGCCGGGCGGGAAGAAGGATTTGTCGCTGATCTGCTCCGAGCGGGCCGGGCGGGTGGTGGGGTTCTTCACCCAGAACCGGTTGCCGGCGGCGCCGGTGGTGCTATCGCGGCGACACGCGGCGCTTGGGACTGGGCGGGCGGTCGTCATCAACTCCGGGAATGCCAATGCCTGCACCGGATCGGTAGGAATGGCCAATGCCGCCGAAATGGTTAACCGGGTGGCGTCGGGAATCGGCTGTCCTGCGGAGGAGGTCTTTGTCTGCTCCACGGGTCGCATCGGGGTCCCGCTTCCGATGGCGAAGGTGCGCAGGGGTATCGATATGGCTCTGGAGCGGTTGAGCCCGCAGGGCGGCAAGGATGCGGCGCTGGGAATTCTCACCACGGACACCTGCCCCAAGGAGATGGGGCTGCGGATCCACTTGGGTGAGCAGGAACTCTTCCTGGGCGGCATGGCAAAGGGTGCAGGAATGATCGAGCCGCGGCTGGCGACGATGCTCTGCATCGTCACCACTGATGCGGATATTGCGGGGGATGCCTTCGCCGTAGCCGCCCGTCGGGCGGTGGCCGAAAGCTTCAATCGGATCAGCATCGATGGCGATTGCTCGACGAACGACACGGTTCTGCTGTTCGCCAACGGTTTGGCGCGCAACCATACCCTGACTCTGGACAGCAGCGAGTTTCGGCTCTTCCAATCCGCCCTCTCCTTGCTCACGGGCCGGTTGGCGCGCATGATCGTGGAGGACGGCGAGGGAATCTCCAAAGTGGTCGAGGTCCTGGTGCAGGGTGCTTCCGACGAAGAGGATGCGGAAAGGGCGGCCCGGGCGGTGGCCCGTTCGCTTCTGGTGAAATGTTCCTGGCACGGAGAAGATCCGAATTGGGGGCGGATCCTCGCGGCGATCGGCTACTCGGGAGCGGCCGTGGAAGGGAACCGGGTGGATGTATTCTATAACGGGGTGCAGGCGGTGGCGGGCGGGGTGCGCGCCCGCACTCCGGCTCGCCTCGTGCGGGAGGCGATCCGCTCCCCGCAATTCACGATTCTTATCGATCTGGGGATCGGCTCGGGGCACTTCCGGCTCCTGACGACCGACCTCACGGAACGATACGTCCGCCTTAACAAGGGGGAGTAGACCAGCGCTTTTTCTTGTGGGAAGTGGACTGCCGCACTAGGGTAGTCGCGCCCGCCGCTCTGCGAGTGATTCCATGACACCTGCGGATAAGGCCAAGATTTTTCTGGAAGCGCTCCCGTACGTGCAGCGCTTTCGAGACGCCTCCTTTGTCGTCAAGTACGGTGGTGCCGTCATGGACGACACGGAACTGGTCCGGCAGACGCTTCGGGATCTGGTTCTGCTCGAGGCGGTCGGAATTCAAGTGGTGTTGATCCACGGTGGAGGGCCAGCGATCGGCAGGGCCTTGAAGGAAGCGGGCATTTCTTGGTCCTTCGTCGACGGGCTGCGGGTCACGGATGCGCCGACCATGCGGATTATCGAACGAGTCCTCGCAACGGAGGTGGGCCCCGCAATCGTGGAAATACTGGAGAGCCTGGGAGGAGCGGCGCGGCAAGTTCTCGGTCAAGAGGTGTTCACCGTAAAGCCGCTGGCAGCGACGGGTAGTTCCGAGGCGAAAAGGCCCTTGGGATTCGTAGGAGAACCCATTTCCGTAGACGGGCAAGCGATTCAATCGCTGATGGCCAAGCGCGTCATCCCGGTGGTCTCCCCCTTGGGACGAGGTGAAGACGGGCACTTGTACAACATCAACGCGGATACGGCGGCAGGCTTTCTGGCCGGGGCCTTGCGGGCCGAAAAGCTGGTCTATCTGACGGACGTCGACGGCGTACTGCGAGATCCGCAGGATCCCAAATCGACGATCTCTGTGTTGACTCCCAAGGACGTAGCCGTGCTCCGGGAACGTGGGGTCTTGCAAGGGGGGATGTTGCCTAAGATCGAATCGGCTTTGAGAGCGCTTCATTCGGGAGTCGGCAAAGTCCACCTCCTGGATGGGCGGATCCCTCATGCGCTGCTCCTGGAAGTATTCACCGACTCCGGGATCGGCACGGAATTGATCCTGTGAGGGGGCTGGTTGCGGCAGCGCATCTTCGGCCGGTTTTTGTCTCATGACCACTTCTAGATCCAACCAGGCTACGGAGGAGATCCTGGAGAGGTATCGGCGGTATCTGGTCCCTTCCTACGCCCGCTTCCCGGTCGCCTTCGCGCGAGGGAAAGGTTCCTATATTTGGGATGTCGAAGGTCGCCGCTACCTCGATTTTTGCGGCGGGATCGCCGTGAACGGCTTGGGCCATGCGAGCCCCGTCTTGGCTAAGGCCCTGGAAGAGGCGGCCGCGCGGTTGGTTCACTGTTCCAACCTCTACTATCACCGGGCGGGGGCGGAACTAGCTGAGATCCTCGTGCATTGGATCGGGCCGGGAAAGGTGTTTTTTTCGAACAGCGGAGCGGAAGCGAATGAATGCCTCTTCAAGCTCGCCAGGCGCTTCGGGGAAGCGCGGGGTGCCTTCGAAATCTTGACCGTAGAAGGTTCGTTCCATGGCCGAACGCTGGCGGCCATGGCGGCGACCGGGCAGGAGAAAGTGAGACGGGGATTCGGTCCCGCGGTCCCCGGGTTTCGGCATGTGCCCTTCCTCGACCTGGCGGAGATGGAGCGTTCGGTCGGGCCGGCGACGGCGGCCATTCTCGTCGAGCCGATCCAGGGCGAGGGCGGAGTGCGCGCGGCGACGGGGGCGTATCTACGGGGCTTGCGCCGGATCTGCGACCGGCACGGTCTCCTTCTCTTTTTCGATGAGGTACAAACCGGGGCCTTCCGTTCGGGCCGGTTTTTGGCCTTTCAGCGGCTCATGGAGGGTTGCGAAGAGGAGGCCGGCTTTCTGCCGGACGGGGTTGCCATGGCAAAAGGGCTGGCGGCAGGGTTCCCGATCGGGGCTACCTGGATCCGGGATCCGTATGGGGATCTGCTCGGGCCGGGTTCTCATGCATCGACCTTCGGCGGATCGCCGCTGGCCTGCACGGTTGCCGCTGCGGTTCTGCGCTACATGGAAGCGGAGGGACTGGGCCAGGAGATCCGGGAAAAGGGAGAGCGGCTCAGCAGGGAGGTGCAGGCGATGGCTTCTCCGGATCATGGATGGATCGAATCGGTTTCCGGGCTGGGAGGGCTGCTGGGAGTGCGCGTTCGGCGCAGCGCGCGTGCCGTGGCCGAAGATCTATTGGCTCGAGGATTTCTCGTCGCGCCTGCCGGGGATCGCGTGATCCGGCTTCTCCCCCCACTCAATGTCTCCTCCGAGGAGATCTCGGAGGCGATCGCGATCCTCCGTGCTGCCAACGAAGCGGAGGCTCAGCGGGGGGAGAACGAGGGTTATGGGCCACCCGCGTAGTATGACCCGTTTGCAACCAGATCATGGCCTCTTCCGTTGATCCCCGGCATTTCCTATCCGTTACGGATATCGATGAAACGGAGGCACGCGCTCTTTTCGAGCGAGTGAAGCTCGAGAAGCGGAGCCGGGGAAGGGTCGGCGACCTGCCGTTGCAAGGCAAAGTGTGGGCGCTTCTCTTCCGGAAACCGTCCACTCGGACCCGCGTCTCCTTCGAGATCGCTATCCGGCAGCTGGGCGGTTCCGCGATCTTTCTGAGTGCCGCCGAGCTGCAGCTGAGCCGGGGGGAACCCATGGACGACACGGCGCGGGTGTTGGGTCGGATGGTCGATGGTGCCGTGATCCGTACCTTTGCTCAGGCGGAGCTTGAGGCCTTTGCGCGTTCGGGTGGGATACCCACGGTGAACGCGCTGACCGATCAGGAGCATCCCTGCCAGGTGCTGGCGGATATCTTTACCTTCGAGGAGAAACGGGGCCCGCTCGCAGGCAAGACGGTCGCCTTCCTGGGAGATGGTTCCTGCAATGTGGCTCGGTCGTGGGCGCTGGCGGCACCGATTTTCCGGTTTCACCTCCGCATAGGTGCTCCGCGTGACTATTTCTGCGACGTGGAGAACGCGTGGGTCGTGCAGACCGAATCTTCCGAGGAGGCGGCCCGCGGGGCGGACCTGCTCTACACGGATGTCTGGATTTCCATGGGGAAAGAAGAAGAAGGCGTTCTTCGGGAAAGAGCCTTTGCGCCTTATCAGCTCAATCGCCGGCTTGTGGAGCGGGCGAATCCCGGCGCGTTGGTGCTTCACTGCTTGCCCGCGTACCGGGGAAAGGAGATCGAGGGAGGACTCTTCGACGAGAGGGCTCAAGATATCTTCGATCAGGCGGAAAATCGTCTCCACGTCCAAAAGGAGCTTCTTCGCTGGCTGACGAGTCGGTAGCCGGCACGGCCCCGAACGGGCTCAAGCGCCTGCGGAGAGCGGCCTTCCCCTCTGGGCGGCGACATAGCGGGCGAGGATATCCACCTCGATGTTGAGAAGATCGCCTGGCCGCTTGGTCCGAAGGTTGGTCGCCTGCCAGGTGAAGGGCGTAATCCAGACCGAGAACCGGTCTTCCCTGGCGGAGCCGACAGTCAGGCTGATGCCGTCGACGGCCACACTCCCCTTGGGCACGATCAGCGCCTCCCATGGCGCGGGGCGTTCCAGCCAGAGCTCATGCTCGGAGCCCCGGTCGTGAATCTCCAGGAGGCGCGACAATCCATCAACGTGCCCGGTTACGAAATGGCCGTTGATCCGGGAGCCGACCGCAACCGGACGTTCCAAATTTACCAGATCCTCCTTGGCCAAGAGGCCGATATTGGATCGCTTCCGCGTCTCCTCGAGCGTGTCGAACCGTAGGAGCCCCCCTTGGCGGGCCGTCACCGTCAGACAACAGCCGTTGACCGCCACGCTATCTCCCGGGCGGAGCCCCTCGGCGAGCGCTCCGGCGTCGATCCAGAGTGCGGGATGATCGGCTGTCGGGGGTTCCTCGACGCGCCCCACGGATTCGACGATGCCGGTGAACATAAGAGAGCGCCTATCGCAGATTCCATCCGCCGCTGACCACGATATGGGAGCCGGTCACGTAGCCGCTTTTCTCGTCGATGAGGAACCGGATGGCGGTCCAGAGATCCTCATGAGTGCCGAAGCGGCCCGCGGGGATCTTGGAGAGCGGGGGGAGGTTGACGCTTTCGGCGAGGTATCCGGGAGAGACGACGTTTACGGTAAGCCCGTGGCGGGCCTCTTCGCGGGCAAAGGAGCGGGAGAGCAGGTAGACACCGATCTTTCCGATGTGATATCCCAGGGCCATCTCGCGCGCGCCAAGCCGGTCGCAAGCCGAGTCGCCGATGTTCACGATTCGTCCCGCCCCGGATGATCGGAGCAACGGGAGCGCGGCCAGAGTCGTAAAGAGCGTCGCCGTCGCGGTGGTCTGCCAGCCGAGCTGCCAGTCTTCTTCCCGAGTTTGGAGGAGCCCGACCGGAGGATAGACTCCGGAGTTGTTGATCAAGAGGCGCAAGGAGCCGAAGCGCTTTTTCACGGCTTCGAGCAGAGATTCCGCTTCGGCTTGGCGGACGAGGTCGGCTTGAAATGCCTCGGCATCGCCGCCTTCGGCCCGTAGTTCCTCGACAACCTCGCAAGCGCCCTCCCGGCTGGAATGGTAGTGGACGGCGACCGACCATCCATCCCGGCCGAGTTTGCGGGCCAGATAGGCCCCGAGCCCACGTCCGGCTCCGGTGACAAGCGCCACTTTTTTGCGTTGCGGTGGTTCCATTCTCCTGCGCAGCTTCTTATAAAGAGAAAAAGCGGAAAAGGGCCATGAAAAACGGGTTCACCGGTATTGAGGTCGCCGAGTCGCATCTGCCGTCGGCTTGGATGGCCGCGAAGCGCTCTTCCCTGGAGAACGGGGAAATTGCTCCTGCTTTTCACTACGCGACGGCACGCCAGGCCAATCTCTGGATAGCCCTCTTCCGCCGCTATTCTCCTTTTGCCGGGAGCGAGGGGAGAGAATTCTACCGGCGAGCGGCGCGAGAGGCGGTCGCACTTCTCGCGGAAGGGCCGGGCCAGCTGATCTCCTTGGGTTGTGGGACCGGGGAGAAGGACCTGGTCGTCTACACGGAGCTGCGGGCTCGATCGTGGAAGCCGGATTGGATCTGCGTCGACGGAAGTCTTTCCCTCTTGCTCGAAGCGGGAAGGGTCAGCCGCGGCGGCGGAGGGGGAGCCCGCCTTGTCTTGGCCGACGTCCTTCTGCCGGACCTGCTCGAGCGGATCGGACGCGGCGAGGGAGAGCCGCGGCTGGTTACCGCATTCGGCTTGCTTCCCAACCTCTCTGCGGAAAGCTTTTTGCGAGCGCTGCGTGCGCAGCTTTTTCCTCGGGACCTACTCCTGTTGGGGACCAACCTCGTTCCGGTTGCGGCGGAGCGTGCGCCAGGCTATCGGGAATCGGCGGCGCGGATCCTGACGCAATACGCGAACCGCCCGACGCGTCTCTGGTTGACCGAGCTCCTCCGCGATTGGGGAATCAGCGATCTGGTGGAGGACTACCGCATGAGGATGGTCGAGGGGAAGGGATGTATCCGGTATGAGGCAACGGTTCGTTGGAAAAGGAGCCGAGAGGTGCCCTTGGAAGACGGCTCATCGGTACGGGTCGGGGGCGGGGAGAACCTCCGGCTCTTCTCGAGCTGCCGGTTCGCCCGGGAAGAGCTGGACCGGCTTCTGCGTGCGAGCCGTTTCGACCCCCTCTGCTACTGGACGACTCCTTCCGGAGAGGAGGGGATTTGGTTGGCGGCCCCGTCGCCTTGTGGAGCGGCAGCGGGATAGAAGACGGGCCTTCCTCGATACGGACGAAAGGCAACATGGCGAGGGTAGAGGCGGACCTCGACGGCGGAGTTTCCCAGGCTACGCACAATTACCGGAGGGTGTGGTGAGCCGTCCTCAGCGAGCCAGGCTCCGTCCGGTCTGAGGATGAGGCGCAGGCGTTGCGCGGGCCTATCCGCGCGCGGCGTCAGGGAGAGATCCATCATCGCCGGGGGAATCTCTCCTCTGGAGGGCGAAACACCGAGAACCAGAACGGGGTAGCCGGTCGCCGCGATCAGCAAGACCGGGCGAGGAGTCACCCAATATCGGGTCGGGTAGGAATCGAATCCGGGCTCCAGGCGGAGAGACCCCGTCGGATGGAGCTGCTCGAAGGGGGCGAGGGGCGGGTCGGTGCCCCACGGCCTTCGCGGGGCAGCCAGCCAGGTCTCCCCCTCTTGTCGAAGCTCTCCGTCGAGCCAGTTCCACCCGTAGAAGCGGCGGATCGGCTCGACTCGGGCGAGGCAGACGCTTCTTTGGCTTTCACAAACCAGAAAGACCTTGCCTTCGGAGCGGATGAGGCAAGCCGACCCCAGGGGGATGGCGGGGAAGAAAAGCTGGAGGGCGGAGGACCGGGAGAGAAGCGCGCGGGGATCCGGGGCGGCGATGCCGGCGGCAGGCAGGTGGGATGCGAAAGAGACCGTGGCGAGGAGCAGATGGGCAAAAAGCCAGTTCGCGTTGTTGAGGAGCACGGCGAAGAGCGGACAGAGGCTACCGAGGGAGAGAGAAAGAACGCCCACAGTCATGATGAGCTCGGCCAGCGGCACGATGAGCAGGTTGGCGAAGGGGCCAATGAGGCTGACGAAATGGAAATGGAGGATCTCGAAAGGGAGGGCGCCCATGGATGCCGCGAGAGACGAGGCCAGGAGGAGGGCTGCTCCTCCGCCCAAGGCTTCGATCAGGCGCGCCCGCCGGGGAAGAAGGGTGCGCGGGATGAACGGATCCGGTCGGAAGGGGGCTGACATCCATGCGGCGAGGGGCGGCCCGAGCAGTAGGAGAGCCAGGACGACTCCAAAGGAGAGTTGGAGGCTCACGTCCCGGACGGAGAGGGGATCGAGGCCGAGGAAAAGGAGAAGGGCGGCCGCCCAAAGGTTCAAGAGCCGGATGGGCCGGCGGACGAGCCATGCCACCAGGACGAGGGCGGAGAGGAAGGCCGCTCGTGCCGCGCTGGCCGAACCGCCGGAGAGAAGCGCATAGAAGGCGACGACGGGCAAGAGAGCACAACCCCATCTCCATCGGGAGATTCTTCCTGCCTCGTACAGAGCCAGACCTACGGCCAGGACGGCCGTGACGTTCTGGCCACTCACGGCGAAGACGTGATAGGCGCCGGCGAGGCGAAACTCTTCTTCGGTTTTTGCGGGCAATCCCCCGGTTTGGCCGTAGATCATTCCGGAAAGGAGAGCGACGGCTTGGGGGTCGCTTTCGATGCCCGCCTGCAGGAGGCGCCGAGCCCAACGCCGCGCTGCGGCGATGCTCCGACCGGTCCAACTGCCGGTGTCCAGGGGCACGATGTCGCGCCAAGAGGCCGGCAAGCGGTAGGCGATGCGATGGACCGACAGGATCTCCCGCCAATCCGGCTCTCCGGGGTTGCGCGGTGCACCGGGACGCCTGAGCCCTCCGCGGACGGAAAGGCGCTGTCCTAGGACGATCCGGGCGCCGGGACCGGAGCGAACTTCGAGAAGCACTCGGCCGGAAGCGGGGCGCCAGGCTCCGGAGAGCCATGCTCGGCGTATGCCGAGAATCGCCGTCGCAGCGGGGGAGCCTTCCCGTTCCTTTTCGAGGGGCACGCTTTGGATCGTCCCCTCCCAGCGGCAGTCGGGTTGGAACTTGGAGCGAGGGAGGCGGCGAAGGTCGTCGGCGGGGCGCCATCCTTTGTGGAAGGCAGCGCTGCCGACGCCGAGAAAGAGGACTATCCCGAGAAAAGAGAGGAGGGAGCCCGTCTCTCGCCGGGAGCGAAGCCAGAGAACGCCCAGGAGGAAGACCATCGCGAGGGCCGGCCAGAAAAGAGCAGGGGAGCCGAAGCCCCAGGTGCATCCGCCGGCGAAGGTGAGCGCGGGCAGGAAAAGCGGGGCGCGGATGGCCGGCGTGGGACGATTCGGGCATTGCGGGATGGGGGATAGGGGAGGGCGGTTGTCTCGCATCGCTTCGCTCCTGCCCGGAGCGGTGGGTTGGGAGATCCGCCCCGGAGCCGGCGCCCCATAGATGCTTTACGAGGGGTGGGTCGGCTCTGCACGCTTGCGGCGTTGCAAGATCCGCTGGTTGAATTCACGAATCGCATGATCGGTCGGCCAGGAGGGACCGAGGATTCGTTTGAGGAGCGCCACGACCTCGGCATCCGAGCCGGAGGAAAGGACGACTTGCTCCATCGTCTGGGGATCGACGCAGAGAAATTCCATGACCGCGCGATCCTCCTTGTCCAAGAAGGAAGCGATCGAGGGTGCCAGACCTGCGGCTAGGCGGCGGATCGAATCGATGAGGTGGGGGAGCTGCGCGACCCCGGCCAGGCGTTCGTCAGGCGGACGGCAAGGGGGATAGCTGCCGGCTTCGACCGGCAGAGCCGCCTGGAGCCATGCCTGCCAACCTCCGGCCAGGGAGTAGACGGTGGGGAAGCCCATGCGCACAAGGAGGTCCGCGGCGAGCAGAGATCGATTGCCGACGCGGCTATAGCAGAGGATGGGGACCGCAGCGTCCGGGATTCGGGAATCCACTTCCTCGGGGAGACGGTCGAGCTGCAGGTTGATCGCCCTTGGGAGGTGTCCCGCGGTCCATTCGCGGGGTTGGCGCAGGTCGATGGAGATGGCCGGTCCCTCACGCATCCGGAGAAGGGCTTGATCCGGAGGGAGCTCCGGGATCTGCCGACGGAGGGAATCCAGGAAGAGCCGGTAGCGGGAAGTCGCGGTCATCGCTTGTCCTCGGGAGGGCTTTCCGACGCTTGGGAAACCGGGTTGGGATTCCCTTTCTTGAGAGCGACCATCAGGACGGCTAGGTCGGCTGGGTTGACTCCGGGAATCCGGGCGGCTTGTCCCAGGGTTGACGGGCGGATCTGTTGCAATTTTTCCCGCGCCTCCTGTTTGAGGCCGAGGATGGTTTGGAAATCGAGCCAGGGGGGGAGAAGGGTCTCTTCCATCGACCGAAGGCGCTCGATCTGGGCCCGTTCGCGAACAATGTAGCCCGCGTATTTGATTTCGCACTCGAGATGTGCGGCGATGTCCGGTTCCACGCTCCGAAAGGGTTCCGGGAGGTCGGCCCAGCGAAAATCCGGGCGCCGAAGGCGTTCGAAGAGGGAGCCGCCTTCCGTTTTGGCTTCGGCTAAAGCTCTGGTCACCTCTTCGATGCGCCGCTTCTTCGCAAACCACAGCTTGCGCCGGTACGGCGGAAGAGATCCGACGGAGCAGCCGATTTCGGAGAGGCGGACATCGGCGTTATCGTGGCGCAAAACGAGCCGATGCTCCGCTCGCGCGGTGAACATGCGATAGGGCTCCCGGATCGGACGGGTCACCAAATCGTCGATCAGGACTCCGATGTAGGCTTGGTCGCGGCGGAGCACGACCGGAGGATCTCCCCGTGCGGCGCGGGCGGCGTTGATTCCAGCGAGGATTCCTTGGGCGGCGGCTTCCTCGTAGCCGGATGTCCCGTTGATCTGCCCGGCTAGGAAGAGGCTTCGGATTCGCTTGGTCTCCAGAGAGGGGAAAAGTTGTGTCGCCGGACAGTAGTCATACTCCACCGCGTATCCGGGGCGCAGGATATGGGCATTCTCGAGGCCGGGGATCGTGCGGAGGAAGGCGCATTGGATGTCAAAGGGAAGGCTGGTCGAACAGCCATTGACATAGAACTCCTGGGTCTGCCTTCCCTCGGGTTCTAGAAAGATCTGGTGACGCTCACGCTCGGCGAAGCGGACGACCTTGTCCTCGATCGAAGGGCAGTAGCGAGGACCTACGCCCTCGATGCTCCCCGAATAGACGGCCGAGAGATGGAGGTTGTCCCGGATCAATCGATGCGTCTCCGGCGTCGTGTAGGTGATCCAGCAGGGCAATTGTTCCACGTGGAACAGGCGGCCGTCCCACCAGTTGAGAGTAAAGGGATCCCCTTCCCTTCTCTGCAGCTCCTCGGGGAAAAGTGAAAAGATCGGCGGGGGGACATCCCCGGGCTGCCGCTCGCAAGCTTGGAAGTCGATCGTCCGCCCGTTGACGCGGGGCGGGGTTCCGGTCTTCAGTCGTCCGATCTCGAATCCCAGCCTCTTGAGCTCGAGCGACAATCCGCTGCTCCCCTCACCCGCTCTCCCGCCCGGGCGTTGCTCTGATCCGACGTGAATCAACCCGCGAAGAAACGTTCCCGTAGTGATAACGATCGCCTTCGCCCGAAACTCGACTCCAAGGTCGGTCAGCAGCCCTTCCACGGCATCGTCCTTGACGCAAAGCCTGGCGACCGAGCCCTGCTGGATGTCCAAGCCCGGCATCGATTCGCAGAGCGCCTTGAGGCGGAATTGATAGGCTTTCTTGTCGCACTGGGCGCGCGGAGCCTGCACGCTCGGGCCCTTCCGGCGGTTGAGCATCCGGAATTGGATGCCGGTGGCGTCCGCGTTTTGCGCCATGACGCCGCCCAGCGCGTCGATCTCCCGTACTAAAATTCCCTTCGCCACCCCTCCGATCGAGGGATTGCAGGACATCTGGCCAATCGTGTCGAGCTGCAGGGTCAGCAGAAGCGCCTCGCACCCCATTCGTGCGGCCGCCAAGGCCGCTTCCACGCCTGCGTGCCCGCCGCCGACCACAATCACATCGTATTCCTTGGGCCAACGCATCGATTTCCGCTTCCCCAAAAGTTTCGCTTTCGGCGGCGCCCCGACCTTTTGCTATCCTGCTTTTGTGTCCCAACCCAGCGCGACCGGCAAGCTGCCTCCGCCGGACTCGGCCCTCCCTGCCGCCCTCTATAGCGCCGAAGCGGAGCGCGCCGTTCTCGGCTCGCTGCTTGTGCACCCGGAGCTCGTGCTCAATCAAGCTTTCGAGACTCTATCATCCGACGATTTCTTCGTCCCCGCCCACCGCGTGCTCTTCGACCTCCTTCGATCGATGGACGCGCGCCACCAGGCGATCGATGTGCTTACTGTTCATCAAAACCTCGTCGACAGCAATCTGGCGGCCCAGGTAGGCAGTCCCGCGATCCTCGCCGAGCTGGCCACGTCCTTTTCGAGCCATCTCAACATTGGCACCTACATCCAGCTGGTCAAAGACAAAAGCCTTCTTCGCCACCTCCATCAAGCCTGCTGCAGCATCGTCCAGCGCATCGTCGACGAACCCCAGCCGACGAGTGCGGTGCTCGACCATGCCGAGCGGGAGATCTTTCGCGTGACAAACCTCTCGCTGACCCGTTCGAGCGTTCCGGTCTCCATCGAACTTCGCCGCGCCCTCGAGCTTGTCGACTCCTTCCATCGGCGCAAGGGGAAGCTCTTCGGTATCCCGACGGGCTTTTACGAGCTCGATATGCTGACGACAGGCTGGCAGAAAGGGGACATGGTGGTTTTGGCCGCTCGGCCCGGAGTTGGGAAGACCGCTCTCGGCCTTACCTTCGCGCGGCAGGCGATTCGTCAACGATACGACGTCGAAAAGGATGCCTGGGTGCAGCCCGGGCACGCGGTCGGGTTCTTTTCTCTCGAAATGACTAATCCGCAGATCATGCTCCGCCTCCTCGCTTCCGTGGCCAGCGAAAGCCTCCAGAAGATCCGGCGCGGCGAGCTTGACGATTCCGCGCTCGAGAAGCTGCGTCGCATCTCGGCCGACGCCCAGGAATGGCCCCTCTATCTAGATGACTCGAGCGGCCTGACCATCCACCAGCTTCGCGCGAAGGCACGCCGGATGAAGGATCAATACAAGATCGAGCTGCTGATCGTCGACTATCTCCAGCTTCTCCGGTCGGATTCGCCTCAGGCGAGGGAGAATCGCCAAGTCGAGATTGCGGAGATTTCGCGGGGCCTCAAGGCGCTAGCCAAGGAGCTCGACATCCCGGTAATCGTCCTTGCTCAGCTCAACCGGCGGGTGGAAGAGGGCAAGGCGGAGCCGGCGCTCCACCACCTCCGCGAGTCCGGTGCGATCGAGCAGGACGCGGATGTGGTCTTGCTGCTCCATCGTCCCGATTCCGAAGAGGAGGTTTCTCCCGCGGAAATTCCCTATACGCTCCACGTGGCCAAACAGAGAAACGGGCCGACCGACAAGATCGACATTCGTTTCAATGCGCTCTACACCCGATTCGAAGATCCTCTCCGCCATAGCGGCTAGCCTACCTCCACCTTGCCGCCGGATCTCTGTGCCAAGGCGCCGGGGAAGCGATCCTTGCGCCAGGGCGGCGCATGGAGGACGCGGAGCTCCTGCCCTCTCCGGCCGTTTGGTGGATGGACCGATGCCGTGCATCGTCGATACGTCGGCTCCCGCCGGATGAACTGGCGTCCGCCGCCCGTCGGTGATTCAAAGAAAGCCGTAGGCGGCATGGGTGCGAGGCAAATCGCGGCATCTTCGCCGGAAACATTCGTGGAGAGAACAAGGATGGAGGATCGAGCGGAGCGGAGCCGCAGGGGGCGCCTGTTCCCCTTGCGCGGAAATCGCGGGAGACATGCTGCCTAAAAACGGGCGCGCCCTGCCCTCCTTCCTCTTTCCGCACTCCGGCACCCGCACCCACGGTCCTCTCCCGGGAAAGGTGCGGCGGCGGATACGCCGCGTTTTTCTTCGTGCTCAGTTCCTCCTCGCGGACGCGTGGAAGGGCTGGCTTCGGCATAAAGCTCCCAAGATGGGGGCGGCACTCGCCTGCTATACGATCTTTTCGATCGCCCCGATGATCCTTCTCCTTCTTTCGTTCACGAGCATTCTCTTCAGTAGGAAAGAGGCGCAGTCTTATCTTACGCAAGCGCTCCACGATCTCGGCGGAACTCCCATGGCATCGGCCGTGCAGATGATTCTGGCGACCGCTTGGCCGCCTCATCCCGGTACGCCTGCCGCCTTGACGGCAACCATTTCTCTGCTCTTCGGCGCTTCGGGCGTTTTCGTGGAGCTGCGGGATTCCCTCAACACGATCTGGGGGGTGACGGAAAGGGCGGAAGGACCTCTTCTCGCGCTAATCTGGGATCGAGCGGTCTCTTTCGCCATGGTCGCGGTAGTAGGCATGCTTCTGCTCGTCGCCCCGCTTGCGGTCACGACCATGGATGCTTTCTCTGAGCCGCTGGCGAGCGCCTTTTCCTGGTATCCCGCGTTCTACGATGTTGCTCGCGTGCTGACGTCGTTCCTGGTCGTGGTGCTCCTCTTCGCTGTTCTCTTTCGTGTGCTGCCGCAGGGACCGGTCACCTGGAAAGAGGCATTTTTCGGAGGGATCGGCACCGCTCTCTTGTTTGAGGTGGGGCGCTCGGGCCTGAACTTCTTCATGAGTCATAGTTCGATCGCCTCGCTTTACGGTGCCGTCGGTTCTCTTCTTGTCCTGCTCCTCTGGATCTACTATTCGGCCCAGATTTTCTTCCTCGGCGCGGAGCTGACCCGGGCCTATGCGTATCGCTTCGGTTCGGGCCGCGCTACACACCGTCGCCACCCGACCTGAGCGGAATCGAGTCGCTCGCCGGCACACACGGCGATTTTCGGTCAGAGAAAGGCGGTAAGAGGACTGGTTGGAACCGCTCGGGAGTGCCGCTGTGGCCGGCCGGAGCGGTAGGCGATCCGCCCGGCTTCGACGGCCATTCGAAAAGCGCGTGCCAGGGCACACGGGTCGTCGGCGACAGCGATCGCCGTGTTCACCAGCACTCCGTCGGCTCCGATCTCCATGGCGGCGGCCGCATGGGATGGGGCGCCCAGCCCCGCATCGATGATCACGGGGATGCTCGCCTGCTCGATGATGATCTCGAGTTGTGCCCGGGTCTCCAAGCCCCGCATCGAGCCGATCGGGGAACCCAGCGGCATGACCGCCCCGACGCCCACCTCCTCCAGCCGCTTCGCCAACACCGGATCGGCATTGATGTAGGCGAGAACAACGAAACCCTCGCGCACAAGCTGTTCGGCCGCCAGCAGGGTTTCCACGGGATCCGGCAGGAGATAGCGGCTCTCCGGGTGGATCTCGAGCTTCACCCAGCGCGACATTCCGGCAGCGGCGCCCAGACGAGCCAACCGCACCGCCTCTTCCGCATTGGCAGCCCCGCTCGTGTTCGGCACGATCAGGTATCGCTGCGGATCAAGGTAAGAGAGAATGTTCTCTTCCGGGCGGACCTCCCCAATTTCCGCCCGGCGCAATGCCACGGTCAAGATTTCGGTCCCACTCGCCTCCAGGGCCTCCGCCATGAGCGCGTGAGAACCGAATTTTCCGGTGCCGATCAGCAGACGGGAAGTAAACTCCCGGCCTGCAATACGGAGTCGTTCCTGCTGGTCATTCATCCGCGTCCACCGGTCCCTTCGATCCGGCATCCAGATTCGCCCAATTCCCGAACACTTCGGGCAGCGCATGCTGTCTAGCTATTACCACATTCCGGACGAAGACGATAGCGTCGCCGCCTCCGCCGGAAGCGAATCGGCACCTTGCTCGACAAAGCGCAAAGCCTCGGTGAGCCCTATTCCGGCGCCCAATCGACGCCGACGCCGGAGGGCAACATTCCCAACATCCGGCCCCGCCGTAAAAACTCTTCAATCGCCCGCCGACCGTCGGGGCCGTAGTCGAAGGTGCGTTCATTCGCGTACATGCCGACAAACTCGTCGACCCTCTCCGGGCTCAGTCCTCGAGAAAAGCGGGCCGCATACTCCAAGGCCTCGCTCCGGTGGTCCAGGCCCCACCGGATGCTCTCCCGGAGCAGCCGCGTGCATTCCCGGGCGATATCGACGCCCAGGTCTTTGCGCAGGGCGTTGCCGCCCAATGGGAGGGGGAGCCCCGTCTCTTCTTTCCACCAGCGGCCGAGATCGACGCAAAGGCAGAGGCCGCCGTCCGCATAGGTAAGCTGCCCTTCGTGGATCACCAGGCCCGCCTGCACCTCTCCCGAGCGCACGGCTTCCAGAATGCGATCAAAGGGACAGACTTCCAGGCGAAGCTGCTCGGGACGAAGTCCAAGATAGAGGCTTAAGGCCAACACCGCGCTCGTCCGCAGCCCGGGAATCGCGATGCGGGCGCGGGCCAACTCCGCCGGACCCATTGAGCGCGCCGAGACAACCCGGGGCCCGTAGCCCTCGCCCATGCTTCCACCGCACGGCAGCAGCCAGTAGGCCTGCCGCAGAAACCCGTAGGCGTGAATGGAGATCGCGGTCAGATCGATCGCCCCCTTCCTCGCCAGCTCATTGAGGCTTTCAATGTCCGTCACTTCCTGGCGGAAGCGGAGAGTCCCGCCGGAGAGCTTTCCGGTTACCAAGGCGCAAAACAGGAAAGCATCGTCTGAATCCGGGGAATGGCCGAGGCGGACTTCTCTTTGTGTCATCTCTTCCCTATTCCAACGGACTCCTCGCCAAGTCAATCGTATGGTTGACTCGGGGCTTCGCTCGGCCCGGAAGCGGCCCAAGCAAAATGTTCTTGGATCTATGCCCCGTGCGGCGCAAAAAAGACGGGCCTTTTCGCTCGTTGGAAGAGCCTCGTACAGGAAACGGTTGCCTTTTATGCCACCTCCCACCCTGCTCATCACTCATCCCGACTTCGCGCGGCACCCCACCCCGCGCGGCCATCCCGAGAGTCCCGAGCGGATCTCGGCAACGCTCCCCCGGTTGCGCGCATCCCTTCCCAAGAGCATCCGCTGGGTCGAGCCTGCGCCGGGGGCGCGGGAGCTGCTCCGATCCGTCCATACCGAGGCCCTGATCCGCCGGATCGAAAATGCCTCGCGCGACGGGCTGGTGCTTCTCGATGAGGGGGATACGTATGCGGGGGCGCATTCGTTTGACGTCGCTCTGTTGGCGGTCGGGGCGGCCACGACGGCCGTCGACCTGGTCGCTTCCGGAGAAGCAGCGAACGCCTTCGCGCTCGTCCGTCCGCCCGGCCACCACGCGCGACCCGGCGCTCCCATGGGGTTCTGCCTCTTCAATACCGTTGCGATCGCAGCTCGGTACGCTCAGAAGCAGCATGGCTGTCGGCGTATCCTGATTCTCGACTGGGATCTTCACCATGGGAACGGCACGCAGGAGATCTTCGAGGCGGACTCCTCCGTTTTTTTCATCAGCCTTCATCAATATCCGTTCTACCCCGGTACCGGCAGCGCGGCCGAACGAGGCAAAGCGGGCGGGGAAGGCTTTACGCTGAACCTGCCCATGAAGGCCGGATCGGTTGACGCCGAGTACAGGGCGGCCTTCGAGGAGAAGGTTGTCCCCGCCGCCGACGCGTTCCGGCCCGACTTCGTTCTCGTCTCGGCGGGATTCGATGCGCACCGGGACGACCCTTTGGGGGATCTTCGCCTCAGTGAAGAGGGGTTTGCGGAAATGACCGCCCGCATCCGAGGCGTCGCCGAACGGCACTGCGGCGGCAAGCTGGTTTCCGTTTTGGAAGGAGGGTACAACATCGATGCCCTAGGCCGCTCCATCCACGCGCACCTTTGCGCCTTGGCGCATCGATAAGGCTGTTCTACGGAGGAGCGGCGGCCTGCGGAGCCGGCTGGTTGCTTTTGAGCCCTTGCAAGTAGAGCGTGATGGCCAGGGCGTCCGCATGGCTCATCCGGTAGGGCGGCATCGGCGGCCGCGAATATTTGCCGGCCGGTGTCATGCCGGTCTCAAGGAATTGAACCATATCCGCCTGGCTCCATCCCTCCGGGAGGCCCGCGATGGGGGGAGCGTTCAGCGCAAGCGATCCCGCATTTTCCGCATTCAGCCCCGGGACCACCCCTCCTTGCAACCACTTGTCCCGCAACAACTCCCCCCGCTCGTTGCGGGGGGTGTGGCACTCCCCGCAAAGGGCTACCGCCTCAACGAGATATTTCCCATGCTGAATGCGCTCTCCGGTTCGATCCCCCGGCCCCTTTTCCCCCGGCCGCTCCTTTTCTACGTTGGCCGGCTCCGCCGGTTCCTCCGGCAACTGCCGCAAAAACTCCTCGTCTTGCGCTACGGCGGCTTCCCAAGAAAGAATGCCGACCGCTCCCAAAATCAGGCCGAGACGAAGCGATCGCCTAAGAACCATGCTTCTGCCCTCCCGGCGTGAGGAGCCTGGGAGTCCGCAACCACGCCTTTGCCCCTCGATTTTCCCCCTGGATCCGCAGACAACTCCCTTTGAGCCCGGCCTCGGCCGCGGCCCGCGCCATCGCTGCGGCCACATCGGCTCCCCGACTCGTTGCCAACGCCATTAGGGTCGAACCGGCTCCGCTGAGGTAAAATCCGACCGCTCCGGCTCCGTAGGCGCTCTCCCGCATCCGGTTCCACGCCGCGATCCGCTTGACCCGTGCGGGTTGATGCCAACGGTCTTCGAAGAGCCCCGTCAGCTCTTCGTATCGGCGCAAGCAGACGCAGGCGGCGATCCGGGAGGCGCGTTGCAGATTCCAGACCGCGTCTCGTAGCGGGATGGTGTGGGGAAGGACAGAACGGGCCCATTCGGTTTCCATCTCCGATTCCGGAATGAAGGCCACGAACTCGAGCCGCTTCCCGAGCGGCACGCGGGTCCGCCCGCCGTCGCTGGCGATCGTAAACCCTCCGAGAAGAGCCGCGCACACGTTGTCCGGATGGCCCTCGAGCGCGCTGCCGAGCGCGATCAGCCGCTCGGGCGGAATGGGCCGGCCGGCGATCTCGTTCAACCCCACCAGCACCCCTACCCGCACGGTCGCGCTGCTCCCCAAGCCTCTGGCGCTGGGGACATCTCCGGAAATCTTCCAATCGAAGGCGGGCAGGCGTACGCCCGCCTCTTGGGCGAACGCCTCCGCCGCCTCTTGTACCATGCGAGGTAGGCCCCCGGGGGACGCCTCGCCTCCGATTCGGAGCGTTGTCCAGTTGTACAAGCGCAACGCGGCCCCGAACGTATCGAAGCCCGGACCGAAATTGGTGGTCGTCGCGGGCACTCGGACACGGCATTCGATCGGCCCTCTGCGGTGGATGACGAGTTGCCGGGTTGGAGAATGCATGAGCTGCGGAGCAGAAGGTAACGGCCAACTATAGAGTAACCCGCAGGGAAAAATCCATCGCCTTGGCACTGTGCGTCAGCGCTCCGACCGAAATAAAATCGATTCCGGTTTCCGCGACGCCGCGAACGTTCTCCAAGGTGATTCCGCCGGAAGCTTCGAGCCGCATACGCCCGTCGACCAGCTCGACCGCCCGGCGGATCTCTTCGATGCCCATGTTGTCGAGCAACAAGAGATCCAGAGGAAGGAAACGCAGCTCTGCTACCTCTTCCAGGCTTTGCGCCTCCACTTCGATCCGGACGAGCGGCCGCAGGCGGCGGATCTTTTCCGCCCGCAAGCCTAGCTCCGTCGTCCATGAGTCGGGGAAAGCGGTCTTGAGCAGGGCCAAGTGGTTTCCCTTCAGGAGAACGTGATCCCCGAGCGAAAAGCGATGGTTTGCGCCTCCCGCGCAACGGACCGCGTACTTTTCCAACGATCGCAAGCCCGGTAGGGTTTTTCTTGTGTCCAAAAGCTGAACGTCCGTCCCCTGAATCTTCTCGAGGAAGGTCCGCGTGAGGCTGGCGACGCCGGAGAGATGTTGGAGGAAGTTGAGCGCGGTCCGTTCCCCGGCGAGGATCTCGGCAGCCGGGCCGGATACCGATAGGACGGTCGTGCCGGCCTGGACATAGGCGCCCTCCTCGCATCGCGATTCGACCTGCAGATCGCCGGAGGAGACCTCTCGGAAAACCACCCGCACCACCGGCAGCCCACAGACGATCCCGTTCTCCTTGGCGAAAATCTCCGCCCGGCAAAAGAGCCCTTTCGGAAGAAAACCGCTCGAGGTTGCGTCTCCTTGGCTCAAGTCCTCTTCCAGCGCCCGGCGCACGATCCGGCGGGCCTCTTCCCCGAGAAGATGATCCATCGGCATAGGCTAATGAACGGGCGGACTAGAAGGAAGTCTATCGTGTCATAAACCCTCTTTCCGCTTGCCGGAGAAGGAGCGTCATGCCAAAAGATGGACTGAGTCGGAGTGGGGAGTCCTGCTGGGTTTCCGCGCTTCGAGCCGGCCGAGCGTCAGGCGACGCCTCCGCGCTTGGGGGGCAAGAGGAACATAGGGCGACTTCCGTCGAGAATTAGAATCGATTCGCCATGCCTCTCTCCGGCACTCTGAAGGAACTGCCGTTCCCCGAACTTCTGCGTCTGCTGCGCGATCAAACCGGAAATCTCCAGATTCTCGACAAGACCGCCGGTGATCATTTCTCGTTCGGCTTCTCGGCGGGGAAGCTCGTTTCCGCCTTCGAGAGCGGGCTGCCCATCCCGGATGCTCTTGCGCTCCACGCGGTAATCCGGCGGCTTTCGGACAACGAATCGGCCGCCTTCGACTTCGAAGAGGCTCGCGCGGGCGAACTCCCCGGCCCGCTGAGCATTCCCGTCGACCGCATCCTTTTGTCCGCCTTGGCTGCGATCGCTTCTCCGGAGCGATACGCTCGCTATTTCCCGCATCCGGGCACCCGCTTCCGCGCCGGGGCCGAAGTCATGCCGTGGCTGACCGAAGACCTGCTCGCCTTCTGGGTCGGCGCGGAACGGCTCTTTCGTTCCGGGACCTCGGGCGACGAGATCGCCGACGCGCTGGGTCTGCCGTTGCGGCAAGTGCTTCTTGATCTTTTCAAGCTGCGCCTCCTGGGCGTCATCGTCCCGGTGCGAGCGGTCTCGCCGCCGGCGGCCGCGGGCTCTCCGGAGCGCGCGCTTCCCGCCTCCGAGCCTCTCCCCGTTCCGGCCGATCCCCTGCCGGCCGAGGTGACGCCGGCGCCGGTTCGCGAGCTGGTTCCGCCGCCGCCCTGCCCTCCTCCGGCACCGGCCGCCTCGCCTCCTCATCCGGCGCAGACGCCGGAGATCTCGCAACAGCCCAAAGCACCCCGACCGGGGCTGCTGGCGCGGATGGCGGCCGGACTGCGGAAGATCCTCGAAAAGATGTATGAATGAAACCGCAATCAAGATCCTCGTAGCCGGACCGTCGGGTGCCGGCAAGACCACCCTCATCCGGACTCTCAGCCAGTCTCCGGTCGTGAACACCGACGTCCCCTGCTCGACAGCGAATCGCGCGACCACCGTGGCCATGGATTTCGGCCAGCTCCACTTGGACCGATATGCCATCCACCTGTTCGGCGCTCCCGGTCAGGACCGGTTCGACTTTGCGTGGGAAATCCTCCTTGAGGGCTGCTTGGGATTGCTCCTACTCGTTTCCGGAAAGGATGCCGCGCAGTTTCCGCAAGCTCGTCGCATCTATGACTTTTTGATCTCGCGGAATCCGGTCCCTCTGGTCCTGGGAATTACGCATCAGGATCATCCGAACTGCTGGAAGTGCAAGGAGGTGGCCTCCTACTTGGATCTGGATCCGGCGGCGGTCGTGCCGATTGATGCTACCAATCTCGAGAGCGCTACCGAGCTGCTGGTGCGCCTTTTCGAATTGATCGATGGCGGGTGATCCGGAGGAGGATGCCCGTGCGCCCAGATTTGGCTTGCCAAAAACAACGCGCTTCCGTCCAATGCAAGCTTCTGGAACCATTCGGGCAATGCCCGATCGATCCTTCTGGGAGGAGAGAAGTTGAAAAAGGGAGGAGGAGATGGCTCTTGCCGATGAATTGAATGCTGTTTTGGGCCGGATGCGCGCCGCGGTGCCGGAGTTGAGCGCGGCGCTGGTGGCTACCACCGACGGGTTGCCCGTTGCCCACTCGCTGAACTCCGGGGACGCGAACCGACTGGCGGCCATGGCGGCGACCGCCCTGGGCCTCGGGCGGCGCATCTGCGAGACCTTCGGAGGCGGCGAGTTCCGGGAGACGAGCGTTTCCGGGGATCAAGGACAGATGTATATCTATTCGGCCGGTCCCAAGGCGGTGTTGGGAGTCGTCGCCCGGGTCGGCGCCAACGTGGGGCTCATTCATCTGGAAGCACGCGATGCGGCTTCCGAGGTCGCCCGGATTCTGCAGCAGCGATAGCCGGCGGGAAACAACGGGGAAAAATGTCGTGGAGCGTTGCGGAAATCACCGAGGAGGTCTTGTCGCAGCTTCCGCAGGCCGTCCGCTTCACGGCGGAGGATGAGGCTCTGCTCACCCGCTTTGCACCGAGCCTGGCGGAGCTCGAAGAGCGGCTGATCCGGGGTTTCTACGACGTTCTGTTCGGGCATCCCGAAACGGCGCGGATCCTGAGCACGGGGGAACGCTCGGAAAGGGAGAAGGCGCTGCGCCGCTGGTGGAGCCGCACGCTCCAAGGGCCGTTCGACGCCCGGTACTGGCAGTGGCAGGCGGCGGTCGGCCTCGTCGATCTTCGGAGGAATGTGACCAACCCGATGATGATCGGCATGTGGGGGTGGCTGCTCAACGCCCTCCAAGGCGAGCTGCTGGAGACCCTGAGGCTCCTACCGCACGAGGCGGCACGCCTCATGGAGGCCTTCCACCGCCTGGCCGCCACCGCGCAGGCCCTGACGGCGGAAAGGAAAGCTATCTGCGCCACTACCTGATTGCGGTTTCTCATTCCACGGGAGTCTCTTCGGAGCTGATCGACCGGCTGGTTGCGGTCGAGCTCTCCTCCTTCGATCCCTCGGCCGAGGCGTAGCCGGATCGAGGGTCTTCGGCTGCTCCGCGGCTTCGCACCCCGGGACGCGCAGGCCCGGCGACTGCGGAGTTCCGGACCACCGTCTCTTGCACTTGCGCCGCGGTCGGATACGGGCAACCTAGCGACTTCTCCCTGGGGCTTGGCGAGGCTTGCCCGCTCTTTGTCATCCGGTCGGCCGGCCCTTTTTCGGCCCGGAGGTCCCTCGCACCAATCCGGAGCCGAGACGTGTCGGGGAATGCGCTTGCCGGACGTTGGTTGCATATTGGCTTGCTTAAAGGCTCAACGAACGTTTAGCTTGGCGCTTTTGTGACCCAGGTTCGTTGGATCGGGTCCGTGGATCGAAGAACACCAATGGAAAAAGGGAGGAGGAGATGGCTGTTGCCGATGAATTGAACGTCGTTTTGACCCGCATGCGGACGGCGGTGCCGGAGCTAAGCGCGGCGCTGGTGGCCACGACCGACGGGCTGCCCGTTGCCCACTCGCTGAACTCCGGGGACGCGAACCGATTGGCGGCCATGGCGGCGACCGCCCTGGGCCTCGGGCGGCGCATCTGCGAGACCTTCGGAGGCGGCGAGTTCCGGGAGACGAGCGTTTCCGGGCTCCTGGGGCAGATGTATATCTATTCAGCCGGCCCCAAGGCCGTCTTGGGGGTCGTCGCTCGGCCCGGAGCCAACGTCGGGCTGATTCACCTGGAGGCCCGGGAAGGGGCGTCCGAGATCGCGCAAATCCTTCAGCAGCGGTAGCCCGCGCCTCGTCTTCCGACCGGTTCGCCCGCCGTCAAATAGAGTCCCGCCTAGAGACAAACCAGAAAAGCCATGTCCACCATTGCTGAAGTCACCGAAAGGATACTTGCGCAGATGCCTCCCGCCGCGCGCTTCACGGCCGAGGACGAGGCGCTGCTCATCCGCTTTGCACCGAGCCTCGCGGAGCTCGAAGAGCGGCTGATCCGGGGTTTCTACGACGTTCTGTTCGGGCATCCCGAAACGGCGCGGATCCTGAGCACGGGAGAACGTTCGGAAAGGGAGAAGGCGCTGCGCCGCTGGTGGAGCCGCACGCTCCAAGGGCCGTTCGACGCCCGGTACTGGCAGTGGCAGGCGGCGGTCGGCCTCGTCCACATTCGCCAGAACGTCACCAACCCGATGATGATCGGCATGTGGGGCTGGTTGCTCAACGCCCTCCAAGGCGAGCTGCTGGAGACCCTGAGGCTCCTACCGCACGAGGCGGCACGCCTCATGGAGGCCTTCCACCGCCTGGCCGCCACCGCGCAGGCCCTGACGGCGGAAAGCTATCTGCGCCACTATTTGATCGTGCTTTCCCGCTCCACAGGTGTCTCCACGGAGCTGATCGACCGGCTGGTTGCGGTCGAGCTCTCCTCCTTCGATCCTTCCGCCGAGGCGTAGGAAGGTCGAGCCGGCTCTTGTCGTCCGCTGGTCGATTTTGTCTCGTTTTTTTTTCTTTGCATCGACCGCCTGCCTCCACTACAGGAGGAAGCTCAATGTTTTTCCTAGCGACGGCCGAGTCCGCCAACCATGCCCCACTCGTTCATCCGGCAGCCCCGACACTTTTCCACGTCGGACCGCTCCCGATCACGGCCTCGATGGTCCACAGCTGGGTGATTCTTCTGCTTCTTTTCTTGGTCATTCGTCTGGGAACCGCGCGGTTGGAGATGGTGCCCTCGGGGCTGCAGAACGCGATCGAGGCCGCCGTCGAAGGCTTGGAAAACCTCACGCGCGGCCTGCTCGAGCCTAAGGTCGCCGATTGGTGCTTTCCCCTCGTCGCCACCTACTTCATCTTCATCGCCGTCTCCAATCTGACCGGATTGCTTCCTGGCGTGGGCACGATCGGCTTCGGTACAGTAAAGCCGGGCTCTCCCCTGCCGTACTCCGTCGAGCATCCTCATGTCTCGCTCTTGCGGCCGCCGACCTCCGACGCGAACATGACGAGCGCGATGGCCGTGATCTACTTCTTCGCCAGCCTCTACTGGGCTTTGAAATACCACCACGGGCCTTGGGGACTTCTGGTGCATATTTTCGGAGTGAAGGGCGGAATGAAGGGATGGATACTCATTCCGCTCGCCGTGCTCTTCTTTGCCGTGGGGCTGATGGAAGCTCTTTCCATCGTCATCCGGGCGATCGCTTTGGCCATGCGGCTTTATGGGAACGTATACGGAGGCGAATCGGTGCTCATGCTCATGACCGGCATACTCGGCGGGCTCGCGGCTGTTCCCTTCTACTTCTTCGAATTCGCGGTCGCCCTGATCCAGGCCCTCATTTTCACCCTGCTTGCGATCGTCTTTACGGGTACTCTTTGCTCGCACGAGGGGTCGCCCAAGTGAGATGCTTTCCAGCCGCGGTGTCGGCTCGAAACCAAAACCAGTGAAAACCAGCCACCAAAATTATCTAGGAGAGTCAGAAGTATGATGTTCCTTGGGGAAATGAGCGGAAATATCGCTGTGGGTCTTGCGGCTACGGGCGGCGCCATCGGCGTCGGCCTCGCTGCGTTGGGAGCCGCCGGGGCCATCGGCCGAAATCCTGGCTCTTTCGGGCTCGTCTTTACGACGGCACTGCTGGGCATGGCGCTTTCCGAAGGTCTCGCCATCCTGGTCTTTTTCGTTGTGGGAAGGTAATGCTTCATGGGCGACGCACTCGTTCAACTCGGAATCGACTGGCCCCGGTTTATCGCCCAGACGATCAACTTTGCCATCGTGCTCTGGGTCTTGAACCGGTTCGCCTATCGGCCGGTTCTGCGGATTCTCGAGGAGCGCCGAGCGCGCATTGCCGAGAGCCTGCAGAACGCCGAGCGCATTCAGAAGGAGCTCGCAGCGGCGGAAGAAGCGCGGCGCCAAATCCTCCACCAGGCGAACGAGCGGGCTGCCCAGATCGTCGCCGAAGCCGAGCAAGCGGCCAAGCTCCAAAGGGAAAAACTTCTCAAGGAAGCGGCGAAGGAGGCGGAACGCGTGCTGGCGAAGGCACGCGCGCGTGCGGAGCAGGAGCAACAACAGAGCCGCGCTGTTTTTCGGCGGGAGGTAGGGAAGCTCGTGATCGCTCTGACCGCCAAGGTCTCCGGAAAGATACTAACCGCGGAAGATCAGGAGCGGCTGCGTGCGGAGACCTTGGCACAGCTTCCCGCCCTGGCGCCGGCCGATTTCGACGCCGCTTCCGAGTCCCAACGGAACTGATCCATTCGACGTGAAGATCACTCGTCAAGCGCGGCGCCAGGCTAAGGCTCTCTTCCGGCTCTGTTTCGATGGAGAAGCCCTCGATCCTGGCAGGGTGCGCCGGATCGTGGCGGCGCTCTTCGACCAAAAGCCCCGCGGCTATTTGTCGATCGCCCATCGGCTGCGCCAGCTCGTCGCCCATCAAGTCTCGGAAAAAACCTTTTCGATTGAGAGCGCGGTCCCTCTGCCCGACCAAGGGGCCTCCTTGTTCGCGGCTCTAGAAGCGCGGTACGGGTCGGCGCTCGACAAGCGCTATTCGGTGCAGCCGGCCCTGATCGGAGGCATTCGCATCCGGAAAGGGAGCACAGTCTGGGACGGATCGATCTCCCAGAAGTTGCAAACGTTGGAGGCCACGATAGGCTAAGAATCGCTTCTTTTTTCAACCCCTCTTGCTTCACTACGATGAGCACCCTACTGGAAGAGATAGAAAGTCGGATCGCCGCGCTACGGCGAGAGGTTGCCAAAACGGATGTGGGCACCGTCCGAGAGACCGGGGACGGTGTGGTCAAGATCGAAGGCCTCGGAAACGTGGGCATGAATGAGGTGCTCGAATTCCCCGATCGCCGCGACTCTTTCGGCCAGCCGATCCGCGCGTTGGCGCTCAACCTGGAAGAGACAGAGGTCGGAGGAGTCATTCTGGGCGACTTCACGCAGATTCGCGAAGGCGATCTGGTGCGCTCCACGGGAACCCTTCTGCGGATCCCGGTGGGCAAGGGGCTTTTGGGAAGGGTGATCAGCCCCCTGGGTCAACCGCTCGATGAAAAGGGTCCGGTCGAATCGTCTGTTTCCTATCCGATGGAGCGTATCGCGCCGGGGATCATCCAGCGCCGCTCGGTCAGTCAGCCGGTGCAAACAGGGATCGCCGCCATCGACACCATGATCCCCATCGGCCGGGGCCAGCGCGAGCTGATTATCGGGGATCGTGCGACCGGGAAGACCACCATCGCCGTGGATACCATCATCAACCAAGCGCGCATTAATCGAGCCAACGAGGGGAATCCCGATTATCGGCCGCTCTACTCGATTTATGTCGCGATCGCCCAAAAGAACGCCAATGTTGCCCGGGTCCTCGACGTGCTCGAAGCCCATGACGCGCTTGCGAACACGATCGTCGTTGTGGCCGGCGCTTCGGATCCGGTCACGCTCCAATATTTGGCTCCGTTCGCGGGCGCGGCGATCGGCGAGTGGTTCATGGAAAACGGAATGGACGCGCTGGTCGTTTTTGATGACCTCTCCAAGCATGCCGCCGCTTATCGCCAGCTTTCGCTCGTGCTCAAGCGGCCTTCGGGACGCGAAGCCTATCCCGGCGACGTCTTCTACCTCCATTCCCGGCTGTTGGAGCGCGCGGCACGGCTCGGCGAGCGCTACGGCAACGGGAGCTTGACGGCGCTCCCGATCATCGAGACTCAGGCCGGGGATGTGTCGGCCTATATTCCGACGAACGTCATCTCGATCACCGACGGGCAGATCTATCTCGAGACCGATCTCTTCTATCAGGGAATCCGACCGGCGATCAACGTCGGGCTTTCCGTCTCCCGCGTCGGATCCGCCGCTCAAGTGAAGGCGATCCGGCAGGTGGCCGGAAAAGTAAAGCTCGAGCTCGCCCAGTTCCGGGAGCTGGCCGCTTTCGCGCAGTTTGCTTCGGATCTCGATCCGGCGACTAAGGCCAAGCTCGATCGCGGCGCGCGCATCGTGGAGATCTTCAAGCAACCGCAATACAATCCGGTCCCGATGGAGGTTCAGGTAGCGACGCTTTGGGGAGTCCAGAACAACTTCTTTGACGCCGTTCCCGTCCCCCAAATCAAGGCCTTCCAGGAGAAGCTGGTCCAATTCCTGCAGAGCCGCTACCCGGGCATCCTCGACGAGATCCGCACTAAGGGCGTTCTCGACGAGGAACTCACAAAATCGCTCCGGTCGGCGTTCGAAAACTTCACGCAGACCTACACGGCGCAGGCCGGTTAAGCTACTCGCTCCTCCGTCATGGCCAGCACCCGCGAAATCCGCCGGAGAATCCGGTCGGTCAAGAACACAGCGCAGATCACCAAGGCGATGCAAATGGTTGCTGCGTCCAAGATGCGCCGTGCGCAGCTCCGGGCGCTCGAGGGGAGACCGTATCAAAAGCTCCTGGAGGAGATCGCGCAAAGTCTCGTCCCCCAGGCCGGGCAACTACGGCACCCGTTGCTCAATCCGCGGCCGGTGCGCCGCCGGGCGATGCTCGTGATCTCGACGGATAAAGGTCTCTGCGGGGCCCTCAACACGAACCTCTTCCGCGAGATCTTCCGCCGACACTCGGCCGACCGCGTCTATGTGAGCGTCGGCCGAAAGGCCAGGGGCTTCCTCGCCGGGCTTCCCGGCGCCGGCAAGGAGACGCTGCTGGCCGACTTCGAGCTGCGGGACAACCTGACCTTCCGGGACGGCAAACGGATCAGCCGGTTTCTCCTGCAGAAGTTCTCGGAGGGCGAGATCGATGCGATCGACGTCGCTCATACCCACTTCGTCAACGCTCTGGTGCAGACGACCGTAATCCGTCCTCTGGTGCCGGTTGCGCCCGAGCACCTAGCGCCGGGAGAGCAGCCGGCAGCACCCGCGGTTCCGGACAACTTCGAGCCTTCTCCCGAGGAGCTGCTGGATCGGCTCCTGCCGTTCTTCGTCGATTGGAACATCTATCAGGCTCTGCTGGATAGCCTGGCGTCAGAGCACAGCGCCCGCATGATCGCGATGAAGAACGCCACCGAAAACGCCCAGGAACTCGTCGGCGATTTGACGCTCGAGTACAACAAGGCGCGTCAAGAGGGTATTACCCGGGAAATACTGGAAATCGCCACCGCACAGAGCGCGCTCGAATGAGCCGCATGCGGATAGGAGGAGTCGTTCATGAGTAAAGGCAAAATCGTCCAAATCATCGGTCCGGTCGTCGATCTGGAATTCCCGGAAGAAAGCCTTCCGGCGATCTATAACGCCCTGAGGGTCCGCTTCGAAAGGGAGGGGAAGCCGGTCGAGCTAACGCTCGAGACGCAACAACATCTAGGGGAAGGCTGGGTGCGTGCATTAGCGATGTCGAGCACCGACGGGCTCCGCCGGGGGATAGAGGCGGAGGATACCGGGGGGCCCATTTCGGTTCCGGTCGGTCCCCAGGTGCTCGGTCGGGTGTTCAACGTCCTGGGCGATCCGGTCGATGAACGGGGTCCCGTCCCCGCCACCAAACGTTACCCAATCCATCGGAAAGCACCCGAGCTGGCCGCTCAAAACACCAAGGCCTCGATCCTCGAAACGGGAATCAAGGTCATCGATCTGATCTGTCCCTTCCTCCGAGGAGGAAAGGCGGGCGCCTTCGGCGGGGCCGGAGTCGGCAAGACGGTCGTGATCATGGAGTTGATCAACAACATCGCCAAGGCGCACGGAGGGTTTTCGGTTTTCGCAGGGGTAGGAGAACGGACGCGCGAAGGGAATGACCTGTATAACGAGATGGCGGAAGCCAAGGTCATCAACCTGGAAAACCTCTCCGAATCCAAGGTGGCATTGGTTTACGGACAGATGAATGAGCCGCCGGGCGCACGCCTCCGTGTCGCCCTTTCTGCGCTCGCCATGGCCGAGTACTTCCGGGACGAGATGAAACAGGACGTTCTGCTTTTCATCGACAACATCTTCCGCTTTTCCCAAGCCGGCTCCGAGGTGTCCGCCCTTCTCGGGCGAACGCCGAGCGCGGTTGGCTATCAGCCGACCCTGGCATCGGAAATGGGCGCGCTGCAGGAGCGGATTACCTCGACGCGCACCGGCTCGATCACCTCCTTCCAAGCCGTCTACGTTCCGGCTGACGATCTCACCGATCCGGCGCCGGCCAACACTTTTGCGCATCTCGACTCCACGATCGTGCTGGAGCGGTCGATCGCCGAGCAGGGGATTTACCCGGCGGTCGACCCGCTCGCTTCCACCTCGAAGGCCCTGGCGCCCGATGTCGTGGGAGAGGAGCATTACAGCGTGGCTCGCGGCGTGCAGCGCGTCCTGCAGCGGTACAAGGATCTTCAGGACATCATCGCGATTCTCGGGATGGACGAGCTTTCGCCCGAGGACAAGCTGACGGTCTATCGCGCCCGCAAGATCCAACGCTTCCTGAGCCAGCCCTTCCACGTAGCCGAGGTTTTCACCGGGACCAAGGGGGAATACGTGCCGGTGGCCGAAACCATCCGTGGATTCCGCGAGATTCTTGACGGGAAGTACGACGATGTGCCCGAAGGGAACTTCTACATGAAAGGAACGATCGATCAGGTCGTCGGTAGCAGCAAATGAGCCAACTCCATGTGGAGATTGTCACGCCGGAGGGAGTGCGACTGGCCCAAGACGTGGACATGGCGACCTTTCCTGGAGAGGAAGGGGAAATGGGCGTCTATCCGAACCACGAACCGCTTATCACGCGCGTCGTGCCAGGGGAGCTGGTCCTGCAAGCGGGGGGGGCGCGCAAGATCATGGCCATCGGCGAAGGGTTCGCCAAGATCTCGGCAGAACGGCTCATCATTCTCTGCGACATGGCGCTCTACGAGGAAGAGATCGAGGAGGCTAAAGTAGCCGAAGCCGTGGCGCGGGCTCAGCAGGCCTTGCGCCAGAAGGAGCTAGGAGAGGAGGAGCAAGCGGCCACGGCGGCCCTGCTGGCTCGCTCGCTCGCGCAGCTCAAGGTCAAGCGTCGCCATCGCCCGGGTTAGGCTTGGTTTCCGTCCCGTGCCCGCTTCCCTAGATCTGGCCGATGCGCAAGTCATCGGATCTCAGTTAGCGATCCGGTGGCGAGACGGAAGGGAGAGCTACCTCCCGCTGGAGGATCTCCGCCGCCACTGTCCCTGCGCTCTCTGCCAAGGGGAAAGCACGGCGACGACGGCGTATGCTCCTAAGCCGAAGACCTACTCGCCCGCGAGCTTCATCGTCCGCTCGCTCCAGCCGGTCGGAGGATATGCTCTCCAGATCGTCTGGGCCGACGGCCACGCAACGGGCATCTATCCCTACTCTTATCTTCTTTCGCTCGGCGAAGGTTCGGCGCCGCCTCCCGGCTCCTGATCTCCTCTTTGCGGAGAGGGAATCCGAGGTCGACTTCGGCTCTTGCGACCCTTCGCGACACTGCCTATCCTTTCGCCGTTAGGGTGAACTCGGCATCCCTCCCTCTCCCGGCTCTCCATGCGACATGCTCGGCCGTCGCCGAACTCCCGATTCGGCTTCTGGCCGCCGTTTCCGGTGGGCTCGATTCGTGTGTGCTCCTCGATGCGCTGGTTCTCACCGGCAAACGTCCTACGGTCGTGCATTTCGATCACGGTTGGCGTCCCGAGAGTGTGGAGGATGCGGTCTTCGTCCGGGAGCTGGCCGCATCGTACGGGCTCGAGTACTTGGAGGAGAGGAGTGCGCCTGCGGACGCCGCGACAGAGACGTCGGCGCGGAAGCGGCGGTACGAGTTCTTCGCCCGGGCGGCCCAGATCTCGGGGGTTCACGATCTGGCCTTGGCGCACCACGCGGATGATCAAGTGGAAACGTTGCTCCTGCAGCTTCTGCGCGGCGCCGGTTCGCTGGCGCGCGGGATGCGGGAGGCGGAAGTGCGCGACGGCTTTCGTCTCCACCGTCCTTTTCTCTGGCTCGATCGCAGCCGGCTCCGGGAGCACGCCCAAGCTCGCGGACTTCGCTGGCGGGAGGATCGCTCGAATGATGACAGGCGCTATCTTCGAAACCGGATTCGTCACGAGCTGCTCCCTTTTCTTGAAGAGCGCTTCTCGCCTCACGTCCGGCAATCTCTGCTTCGCTTCTGTCGGGTTCGCATCGCAGAAGAGGAATGGATGACGGAGCTGGTTCGTCAAGCGGCCGAAGGAACCGGCCTCTCCGTCGGAGACCTACGGAATTCTCCAATCGGTCGGCAGCGGCGGATAGTGCATCATTGGCTACGCCGTCAAGGCATTCGTGACATTTCCCTGTCCGATGTCGAAGCTGTCCGGGGACTCGCTTCCGGAGGCCGCGAGGGAAGGCAATATTCCCTGACCGGCGGGTGGCAGGCCGTCCGGAGAGACGGAGAAATCCGTCTCCAGCATCAGACTCTCCCGTGCGCCTCAACCAATACCTAGCTCGCTGCGGTCTCGGATCCCGCCGAGGCGTAGAACGGCTCATCCTGGAGGGAAGGGTGACCGTAAACGGCCTCCCCGCCGGTCGCCTCGCCTTCCAAGTCTCCGCAACGGATGCCGTCGCGCTCGACGGCCGGCCGCTTCGCCCCTCCGCCGGCTTGACCGTCCTTCTGCATAAACCGAAGGGATTTCTCTGTACCAGCTTGGACCCTCGTGGACGTCCAACCGTATACGATCTCCTGCCGACACGGTGGAGAAATCTCCGTTATGTGGGTCGCTTGGATCGGGAGAGCGAAGGACTGCTGCTCTTTACGAACGATGGGCTCCTCATCGAGCGGTTGGCGCACCCGCGCTATAAGATTCCCAAGGTGTACGAGGTGGAAAGCGATCGTCCCTTGGAGGCCTGCCGTATCGCCACCCTTCTCCGTGGTCGCTGCATCGAGGGCCGGACCGCAAGGATCGATTCCTTCCGGGTTCTGGGACCTCGGCGCGTCCGTGTGGTGCTCCATCAGGGGCTCAAGCGTCAAATCCGGTTGATGTTCGCTGCTATCGGCTTTCCGGTGACTCGACTGGTGCGCATTGCCTATGGCCCGCTCCTCCTGGGCTCGCTCCGCGCAGGCCAATACCGGCTTCTTTCCGGGGCGGAAACCGAAGCCCTTATACGCGCCATGGCTCCGAACGCGCGGGCTTCCCGGGAAAAAGCCTAGAACCGTTCCTTATGAATCCCGCAATTCCGCCATGGGGAGGCCGGTTTCACGATAAGCCCGACGCCCTTCTCAAACGCTTTTCCGAGTCTGTTAGTTTTGATCGCCGTCTCTACCGGCAGGATATTCGTGGGAGCATCGCCCACGCGACGATGCTGCAGGAAGCGGGGCTGCTCAGCATCCAGGAGCGGGATGAGATCGTGCGTGGGTTGCGGCAGATCGAACAGGAGATCGAACAGGGCGCTTTCCCTTGGTCGATCGATTGGGAGGATCTTCACATGAACATCGAGCGGGCCTTGACCGCCCGAACGCCCGCCGGCGCCAAGCTGCACACGGGACGGAGTCGCAACGATCAGGTGGCCACGTCGTTGCGGCTTTGGGTAAAGGATGAGATCGACAAGGATCGCAAGGCGATTCGTGCCGTCCAGCAGGCTCTTCTCGATTGGGCCGAGCGGGACAGCGATGTGCTCATCCCGGGATATACACATCTTCAGCGAGCGCAACCCGTTCTCCTCGCCCATCATCTGCTTGCTTACGTCGAGATGCTCTCCCGTGACTCGGACCGCTTGCGCGATGCCCGCCGGAGGGCGGATGTGCTTCCCCTCGGGAGCGGTGCGCTGGCGGGCAGTACCCTCCCTCTCGATCGGCGGCGCGTCGCGGAGCTACTCCATTTTTCGCAGGTGGCCCGCAACTCGATGGACGCGGTAAGCGATCGTGATTTCGCGGTGGAGTACCTGGCCGCTCTCGCTCTCCTGGGAACCCATCTCTCCCGGTTTGCGGAGGATTTGATCCTCTGGTCGACCAGCGAGTTCGGATTCGTGTCGCTTCCCGAAGCATTCACCACCGGATCGAGCCTGATGCCGCAAAAGCGGAATCCGGACGTCCTGGAGCTTATCCGCGGGAAAGCGGCCCGGCTTTCCGGCAACCTTCTCTCGCTGCTGACCCTGCTCAAGGGGCTCCCGCTCACCTACAATCGCGATCTTCAAGAGGACAAGGAGCCCATGTTCGATAGCGCCGACACCATCCTCGGCTCCCTGCAGATCCTGGCCGCGCTCATTCCCGGAATCGTCGTACATCGAGACCGGTGCAATCGGGCTTCGTCCGATCCCGCGCTGCTCGCCACCGATTTGGTCGATTGGCTCGTCAACCACGGCGTCGCTTTTCGCGACGCCCACCACGCGGTGGGACGGCTGGTTGCGCTGGCCGAGTCGCGAAACGTTGCCCTATCCGAGCTTGCTCCCGAGGATGTCGCCCCGCTCCACCCGGATCTTCCCGCCGAGTGGGCGCAGCTTTGGAACCCGACGGCAGCGATCGCCAAGAGACGTACCGAAGGGTCGTCCCGCCCGAGCTTCGTGCGGGCCGAAATCGAGCGGTGGCGGCGGGAATGGAGCGCGGAGCCTCTCTAACGTCCGGCCCGCGAGGCCGGGGAAGGGGCGATCGGCATTCCCTCCCTGGCTCGACGCTTTCGCCGGACCCAACCGCACCAGGCGGCGAAAAGAAGCTCCGCGAGTGCAAAAGCCGCCACCGGGCCGACCGCCCCGCTGCCGAAGCCATAACTGTGCAATCCCTTGCCGAGCACAAAGTTGACTCCGTACCAAGCCATCAGAACGCTGAGAAAGCAGAGCACCGCACCCAGGGCGAGGCCGAATTCTCCCCACCAGCCGGCGATCGAACCATGGAGCAGGGCCAGGTAGCAGAGAAGGGCGACGAGCGCCCAGGTTTCCTTCGGATCCCAATCCCAAAAGCGCCCCCAAGAATAATTGGCCCAAACCGCTCCGAGCACCACTCCGGAAGCGAGGAAGAAGACCCCGATTTGCAGAGAGCGGTAAATATATTGCCGGAGAAGCGGATCGACGCTTCGGCCGTCCGGCCCCCGCCGCAGCCATCGCCAGAGATAGAGATCCCCCAATCCGAGCGCCAGGCCGAAGGCCGCATAGCTCAGCGTGACGGTCAAGACGTGGACGGTCAGCCAGAAGTTGTTCCGAAGAACCGGCACCAACGGCTGCAGAGAGGGATCGAAAATCAACGGCTGGGTTTGGACGAAGAGAAGGCAGAGGACTGCTATCGGAAGCGCGGCCAGCAGAATATAGCGAGAGCGGTAGACGGCTTCGAGGACAAGCGCGAAAAGGACGACTCCGAAGGCCACCCAGATCACCGATTCATACATGTTCGTGACCGGAGGCCTGCCGGCGAGCACGATCCGGCAGTAGAACCCGTAAGCCTGGAAGAGGAACCCGGTCAGGGCCAAGCCCCATCCGATCCCGTAGCCGATCCGCCGACCCCAGCCGCTGGTCAGGGCGAGGCAGATCGCCGCCGCGCCGTAGCAGATCCACGCCCACCGCCACGGCTGGAGCTCGTGATAGCGTTGCTCGAAGAGGAGCTTCGCGGCATCCGGATACGCGCCGGGGTTCAAACTTCTTATCTCCTCCGCAAGGCGGACGGCGGCGGCACCCGCCTCCTCGTTCTTGCCTGCCAGAAAAGCGGTTCGCATCGCTTCCCAAGCGCCGTCAAGCTTGGACGCCGCCTCCGGAGGATAGGCCGCTTTTGCTTCGGAGAGGGTGAGCCATCGGCCCTCCGTTCCCGGCGGCGGCGGAACGATGCGTAGCGCGCGGCCGGTGACGAGGCGGGAGAAAAGATCGATGCGTTCCGTCAAGCCGCGAACCGCCCGATCCCGCTGCGCTTTGGCCGGATCCTCCGTCGGGTCCCCCGTTCCCCTGGCTCCCAGGCGAAGAGCCATCTCCCGCAGCGCCGGATTGTTCCTCAATTCCTCATACGAAAAGCGGGTGCGGGAGGACGGAAGGCCAAGCGCCTCGCGGAGGCTCGGTTCGCTGATCAGAAGGATGGGTTCCTTTTCCCATCCATCTGGGGAAAGCCAGAGCGCGAGCAGCACGGCGAGCGAACCCATCTTGCCGCCGCGATCGGGCAGAACGATGCTCGGCCTGCCGGAGAGGAAGAGAACGCTTTCGGTAGCGAAGCTGGTCAGCGGCTTCCTTCTGCCATGATCCTGCACGGCGATCCGCGCAAAATCCCGCTCCCATGAACCTTGAGCTCGGCCCGGTGCGGGAAACGCTGCCCACAAGGACAAGAAACAGGCGGACAGGAGCGAAAGCGTACGCATCAATTTGCCCCGAGGATACTCTTCCGCTATATAGTAGGCAACCTCTCAAAGGGGCCTTCTTGCCATGGGTGCCGCTTCCGCTGTCTGGTTCGGAAACTCTTTGTCCGATCTTCGGGCGGTGCCATCCGGGCAGGCGCTTCTGCTATGACCAGCTCCTCATTTTCTTCGATCGAAGAAGCGCTCGCCGATCTTCGCCAAGGCAAGATCGTGATCGTCGTCGACAACGAGGAGCGGGAGAACGAAGGGGACTTCGTCGCTTCGGCGGAGCTTTGCACGCCGGAGACGATCAACTTCATGGCGCAGCATGGACGGGGGCTGATTTGTGTCCCGATCACGAATCAACGGGCAGACGAGCTCAACCTGCCTTGGATGGTATCCCCGCAGCAGAACACGGCTCTCCAGGGCACCCCTTTTACGGTTTCTGTCGATTACACGATCGGCACCAGCACCGGCATCTCGGCAGCCGACCGTGCCCGGACGGTGCGTGCCTTGGCGGATATCCATGCGGGCCCGGCTCATTTTTGCCGCCCAGGGCATATCTTCCCTCTGCGTGCGGCCGAGGGGGGGGTGCTTCGACGCGCCGGCCACACCGAGGCGGCTGTCGATCTCATGCGCTTGGCCGGTCTCTTTCCGGCGGGCGTGCTCGTGGAAATTTTGAACGCGGACGGGACAATGGCGCGGGTGCCCGATCTGATGCGTGTCGCCGCCGAGTTCCAGCTCCGGATCGTGACGATCAAGGACCTGATCGCATATCGGTTGCGGACGGAATCCCTGGTGGAAAAGGTCATCACGGTCTCTCTCCCGACTGTCTTCGGCCATTTTTCTCTAACCGCGTTCCGCGACGTCTTGACGGGCGATGAACAGCTGGCACTCACGAAGGGAAGCTGGTCTTCCGACGAGGCCGTGGTGACCCGTGTCCACTCGCAATGCCTGACCGGAGATGTCTTTCATTCGTTGCGCTGCGACTGCGGGGAACAATTGGCCCTCGCCTTGGCACGGATCGAGCAGGAGGGGAAAGGCGTGCTTCTCTATTTGCGGCAGGAGGGCAGGGGAATCGGGCTGCTGAACAAGCTGAAAAGCTACAAGCTCCAAGAGGCGGGGCTCGATACTGTGGAGGCCAACGCGGCCCTTGCGTTCGCTCCCGATAACCGGGATTACGGGATCGGCTGCCAGATTCTCCGCGCGTTGGGCGCGCATCGGCTGCGGCTCTTGACGAACAACCCGATCAAAAGGATCGGGATCGAAGGCTACGGCTTGGAAATCGTCGAGCGCATCCCCCTCCACGGAAAGCCGAATCATTACAATCGACGCTACCTTCAGGCCAAGGTGGACAAGCTCGGTCATCTCATTCCCGCCGAGCTTTTCCAAGGTCGCGTTCCCTGAGGCGAAGCCGGGCGATGGTTGGGTCCTTCTCCGCTCTCCCTCTCCGTCGGCGGTGGAACCGGAGGATTCGCCGGCTCGGACTGGCGCTCCTGCCGCTTCTCCTATGGATGAGCGGATCCCCGTCCCTTTTTGCGCGGGATCCCGCACAACAGGAATGGATCGTGATCAGCGGCGGACCGGCGCTCCGATTTTTCGAGCACGGCAAGTCCGACTCTCATGACAAGTACTGGGGCAACTTCATCCGAGCGGCGGTCGCGCGCCTCGAACAGCTCCGATTGCAATCGGAAAGAAAGCCGGGCATTATCCTCACTTGGCTCGTCTATCGACCCGCGTATGTCTCGCGCGGGCGGGAGGAGAAGCTCGACATCCTCTCCAACATCGTCGATCAGGCAAACGCCCTGGGGGTCCCTCTGTTCTGGTTCGACACCACCGAACAGCTCATCAACTACCTAAACGCCGGGCATGATCGGAAGACGATGCCGATTGGGGGACTCGATTATTTCGGTCATTCCAATCGAGCCTGCTTGATGTTCGATTACAGCACCTACTTCGACAACATGTCGAAGGAGTGCCTCCATGAAAAGGAGCTGCGGAAGATCGAGAAGAAGGCCTTCCTCCGGAGCGCCGTTGTCAAAAGCTGGGGATGCCATTCCGGAGAGGATTTTGCACAATGGTGGAAGCGTCGGTTCGGAGTTCCCATGGTCGGGGCGGTCGGGCGCACGGACTATGCAACGGCCAGCCTGCCCTATCTGTCGAAGGGCGCCAAATGGACCCAATAGCGGGCATGGCTTCGAGACTTTCCCTGGCGGCGGGAGTGGCTGCTTGCTTCCTTTCCCTAGCTTCCGTCCACGGCGAAGAGCGGCCGCCGGTAGGTGGCTCGCCCGGTGCCGGGCCGGATGCCGCCCCCGCTCCCGCACCCCCCGCGGAAGCGGTCGCGCCGGCGCAACCGGTGTTGCCACCTCCCCAGCAGGCTCCCGAACCGCTTGTTCCCCCTCCCGGTGTTCAGGTAGAAGAGTTCATCGGACACCGAACCTACGACAAGGATGGGAGCGGTTGGGGTTGGGTGCGGCGTGTCAATGAACCCTGGTCCGCGGCCAAGTGGGTGGTGTTGAAGGAGACGCCCGGCGGCATAGTGGCCCCCTGGCGTCTGCTCAAGAAGAAGCCTCCGGCCGACAACGACGTCGAATATCGGCTCCGCGGCTATCTGGCTCCCTTCACCGTGTACGATCCCCACACCGACGAGTTTCTGGCTGTTTTCGTTCCCGAGCGGGTGGAACCGATCGGTCCGGCCTCTCCGCCGCCGGAGCATCCCGGAGCTCCCTCCCATCGCGTCCGGATGCCGGATTCCGCGTCTGCAGTCAACGCGGTGGATCCGACCATCCAGGTGCCCTCCGCCCTCCGGTGATTCCGCGGTGGAGGCTATCCTTCTGCCGGATCGGGCTTCGCGATCCAACTGCCATCCGGCTTCTGGATCAGCTCTCCGGGAAAAGCGTTATCTTGCCACCGTTCTGCGTAGCGTGCCTCCACTCCGGAGAGGGTTTCTCCGAGCTTCTTGGCCTCGCTTGCATATAGGAGGTAGCGGGCTCGATTCTCTTCTTCGACGATCCGATGGATGTAGGAGCGATAGCCGGCTTCCGCCGGTTCGGCCACAATTTGGAGGTAGCCGTTGCTCGTCTCGCCGATGATGCGGGCATTCTTCAAGGCTTGCACCTCCGCCATGTGCGTTCGCCTTCTCTCCTGCAGATTGGCGGGAGCCGCAGCTCCGGACTGGAGCGGCGGGCTCCGGATCTCGGTATCGAGGTCGACATCGAAGAGGAGGGGCTTTGGGGAATGGAGATAAAGCGGCGCGCAAGCGCTCAACGCGAAAGCGAAAGGAAGGGCAAAAAGCCGGACAACAGCGCTCGGCGCCGGTCGCGCGCGGAAAGGTCCTATCTCGCGCCGCGAAGGAGAAATCGGTGTCGTAGTCGACTCCACAGGTAGACGAACGCCGGAGAAAAGAGATCCGGAACCGTCCCCAGCTCCAGTTCCAGAGCGGGTATCCCTAGGAAGCGACCCTCGGAAATTTCTTCCGGATCCAGGGCGAACGGGCCGTCGCGTTCCACCTGATAAACCCAGATGAATTCATTGCCGGTCTCTTGTCCGGCGGCGAGCTTGCCGACGGGTCGAACCAGAATCGGCTCGCGCAAGCCGAGCTCCTCGCTCAACTCTCTGCGGGCGGCTTCCTCGTAGGATTCTCCCGCGTGGACGTGCCCGCTGCATGACGAGTCCCAAAGGCCCGGGTTGAGGTCTTTCCAGAGCGAGCGTTTTTGCAAAAAGAGCTCCCCGCGCGTGTTGAAGAGAAGCACGTGAACCGCACGATGGCGCAGGCCGAAACGGTGCACCCGGTGGCGCGGTTCCTGGCCCACGACGCGATCGTCGGCATCCACGACGTCGAAGATCTCGGAAAGACCATCCATTCGATTTTCCATCCCCTCCCGCATTCCTGCCATGCTCTCGTCCCCGCGGCAAGGCAAGAGCCTGACCGGGAACTCAAGGAGCCTGCCCCGTTTCCACCGTGCGGGGCCGGCGATCACGGAAGCACCCGGCTCACGGATGACCGGGGAGGCCGTTGTTGCCGGACGACCTTTCCCGCCGCCGGCGCTCTTCCAGCCGCTGCAAGGCGCCTTGCAGGCGGATCAAGGAAGGAGAAAGGGGGGGAGGTTGTCCGGCCGGGCCGGGAGGGTAGTAGGCCGGCTTCGCCTCGATCGGCTCAGACGAGCGGCCGGATGGCGACACGGGCGGAGCGACTTCGACGACGATCGGTGACCGCCCAACCGGCGGTTTTCGTGCCGAGAAAGGAAAGTTCCAGAGGCGAACCGATGTTCCGCAGATGATGGCGCCGAGGAGGGAGAAAAAGAGGGTGACAAGAGGAAAGGCCAGACCCAGGAAAAGGAAGCTCGCGATGGACACCCCGGCGGCGCCCGCGAAGACCGCCCCCATGATCGTGACGGCCCAGAGAGGGGGCAATCGGACGAAAAGGCGCGTTCCCCATAGGCAGAGGATAAACGCGAGCGCCGCGCTGAGATACCAGGGCAGCGGGCGAATAAATTCTCCCTCGACGATCTGCCGGGCCACTTGCATATGGAGTTCCACCGGCGTCATCTTTCCGACAGGCGTGGAAAGTTTCGGAGCGATATCTCCGTCGGTCACTCCGATCCAGACCTGCCGCCCGCGAAAGGAAGGAAGCTCGTCGCTCGTCGGCTCTCCGTGGGCCGCCTGGTTGGCGTACACCAAGTAACTGTCGTAGTCGACTCTGGGGATCGTAGCAGGGGAATGGCGATAACGCACGGCCGTCCGTCCATCGGCGTCGATCGGAATCGTGCGGATTCGTTTTCCCTGCTGGTCGCGAAGAATGACGGCATGGCCCAGGCGGACGGTCGTCTGGCGCAAATCGGCTCCCAGAAAGACGGCGGCGGCTTGCAGGGAGAGCGAAGGGACCAGCGCGTCCTGGATCCGAAATACAAGCGGGAGCGAGCGGACTTCCCCGGAGGGGATTTCGAGATTGGCCAGTCCCACCGGGCAGTCGCCGACGAACGTCGCTCCCGGCCAGATGACGGAGCGGTATTCGGTCAGATAATCGATGTTCGGCAATCCTCGAAGGCGTGTCGCCCCTGCGGGGAGCGGCTCGCCCTGCTGCTCGGCCAGAAGAGCATCAGCGGCAAAACAGACACGATTGATGCGTCGGATGAGGGAGGCGAAAGTCTGATCGAAGGAGCTCATTTTCGTCCCCTTTTCGCTAAGGAGGACTTCGAAGACCACGCTTTGGGGCAATTGCGCGAGCAGACCCCGGAGACAAAGGGCGTACTCGAGGCGGGGCCAAGGCCAAGGACGGTCCGCCGGAATATGGTCGATGACGATGAGGGCGAACTGGCTGCTCTTCGACTCGGAAGGGAAAAGGTCTTGCTTGCGGGCGATCGTGTCCTCCCAATCGGAAAAGAATCCTTCGTAGGCGAAAACCGCCAGAAGAATCGACCAGAGCGAAGAGAGCAGCAGGGCGATCCGCAACCGCTTTTTGGCATCCTGCGGCGGCCGGCTCGCCGTCGGGGAGGGGCGCTCCTTCTCCGTCCAGGTCCGCGATCCGTGCTCGTTCACGGCTTGACTCCGCGGGCGAACATCCGCTCTGACTCCTGCTGCCATTGCCGGATGCGGTTCTTGAGTTCGCGCGTCTCCTTTCTCATCTCGGCCAAGCGCGCCCGCAGCCAGCCCTCCACCTTCGGGCCTACGGTCGATTCCCAGCTACCTTTCCGACAGCCCCACGCCGGATCCTTTCGATAGCTCCGGAGCTTGCGCAGGTACCGGGCCAGCGTCTTCCGCTCCTGGGACACCCGTTCCGCCAGCCGGGAAAGGGGTTCGTCTTGGATGAAGGTGTGGTCGTCTTCCAGGCAAAAGGCCTCCAAGAGCGCCAAATCGCCCGACTGATAGGCGAGCTGGACGGCTCTCCACCGCTCGATGCGTCTCCCGTCTCCGTCGCTGTTGAGGTCCGGATGGAGCCTTCTGGCCAGGGTTCGATAGGCTTTTTTCAGCCGCCGCCTCCTTTCCTCGGCCTGCCCCGCATCCCGGAGGCCCGGGTCGGGGGACTCCTCCCGCGGATCCCTCATGGGCTCGGCCTTCCGCGCCGATCGCCCGGCGGAGTGCTTCTCCAAAATCTTGCGGTAGGCAAAGGCGAGTCCATGTCCTTTAAGCCAGCTTAATGACTCGACTTCGAAGACGAGTTGCCGCAGAGCGTGCAGGTTCCGTTCCGCCTGCTCGATTTCCCGAGCCAGCCCGGGGAAGCGCCTTCCTATCCAGGAGCGGAACCGACCCCGCTCCTCGGAAAGAAACGTGCGGATTCTTTCGCGCACCCGCCCGAGCCGCTGAAGGACGACCCGGTAGCGTTCCTCCCAGCTTTTGCGGGCCGCTCGCTGATCCACCAGCAAAAGGGAACGACAGGGCTGGCAGAGAGATCGGGAGGAGCGAACCCGGAAGCGGGACCGCCGTAGACAGGAGCTTCCGTTTTGCAAGTTCGCAGGGTCCCTTCCGTTACGCACACAAGCCATCCGGCCGGCCTTTCCGAAAGAAGAGGCGGGATCGGCCGATCGTTCGGTTTTCGAAAGCCGGCCGCCGGAGCCTGGTCCTGCCGCGCGACCCGAGACTAGGCGATCTCTTCCGAAGTTGCCATCCTGCCATGAGCGACGCAGTTAGCATGCTCGGTCCGTTTGACGGCGAGACGTCAAACGCGCATGCTCCATCCAGATTATGGAAAGCCTCGGTTTGGTCAACTATTTTGCCGCCGGGGGCCTGGTCTACGCCTTTGAGAAGTCGACCTCGGCGAGCAAGTTGATTCTTTTGTTGCTCCTCCTCGCGTCTTCGCTGAGCTGGACGGTCATCTTCGTGAAGCTCGGCCAGCTTCGCTATGCGCGTCGGCAGACGCGGCGCTTTCTCCAAAGGCTGCGCGGCGATGCGATTTATGCCCCGTTTGTCAACCGGGAGCGGTTTCCAGGCTCTCCGGAGCACGCCGTCTATTCCGCCGCCTTCCGGGAGCTGGTTCGACAGGTCCAGTCCCTCTCCGCGGCCGGGGAGTCCTCCTGGAAAACGCGGCTTCCCGAGATCGTGGTGAAGCCGCCGGCGATGAAGGCGGTGGAGGGAGCCATCGAACGGGAGCTGGGCGCGCAGGGGCTCTGCCTGGAGGAACAGATGGTGCTTTTAGCCACCGCCGCCTCCGGAGCGCCTTTTCTCGGTCTTTTGGGAACCGTATGGGGAGTCATGGATGCCTTCAGCGACATTGCCCTCACGGGCAAAGCCTCCCTTGCCGCGATGGCGCCGGGAGTCTCCGGCTCTTTGATCTGCACGGTTACCGGCCTTCTTGTGGCGATTCCGGCTCTCTTCGCATACAATTTCCTGGTGGCGACCATTCGTTCGCAGGTCATCCGCATGGAAAATTTCGCCGCGGAACTCCAAAGCGAGCTCGAGTTTTTGTTCCTGGAACCGGAACGGTGAAGCGCTTCTCCCAGCGATCGGCGACGCGCGGGTTCTCCGAGCTGAACCTGACCCCGATGCTCGATTTCGCTTTTACCCTGCTGGTGATCTTCTTGATCACCACCCCGCTCCTGGAAAACAGCATCGATGTCGCTCTGCCGCAAGCGTCCGCCAATCGCCGCCCTCCCGATCCCCGCTTCGTGCAGACGGTAACGGTCACCAGAACGGGGGCCCTGTATTGGAATCAGGAACCGATCACCGGCGCCCAGCTCCCCGCTAAGATTGCAGAAGCGCTCCGTGCTCACCCGGATCTGGCGGTCGCGGTCCGGGCGGATCCCGATCTCCGATACCAGGACTTGGTGGCGGTCTTTGATGCGCTGCAAACCGGTGGGGTGCCACAAGTGGCTCTTGTGCATGCCGAGGGGAAACCTGGACGCCCTCCTTCCGCTCCTTGACGCGGCTCGGCCGTGGCGCTCAGAATGGTGGCTCGTGGCCCGCGATTCGATCTTCGGTGAGGAAACCACTCCGCTACGGGAGTCCCTCCCGATCCGTTCCTTCCGGCGTACCTATCTGCTGGTTGCTGCCGGCCACCTTCTCGCACTGTTGCTTTTCATCCTGCTCGCGAAGTTCTCGGCGAGCCGCCCGCCCGCCCCGAACTTCTTTTCCCCTGTTTCCGCAGGCAATATAGGGCCGGGCTCGGCTACACCGGTGCGGAGCCATCCGGTACCGGAGCTTTCTTCGGCATCCGGCTCGGAATCGGCCCCAAAAGGGGGTTCCGCGGCGGGAAAGGTTCCTGCCGCCGGGAAGCTTCTGCCGGTCGCGGCGTCAAGAAAGCAGGCCAGCCCGTCCCGGAAGCCTTCGATTCGGCCCAACCTGCACGAGGTCACACGCACTCTCCCCGCGGACGAGCCGCCTGCCCGGGCGTCGGCCGAGCTGCGGCACGCGGAATCGTCGCCAATACCGGTCTCTGCGCGGAAGAGCCCCTCCGGCGAGGGCGAGGAAGCCGGATCCTTATCGTCGGATCCTTCTTCATCCGGTCCCGCCTGGTACTACTCGCTGATTCGCGATCGGCTCTACGCGGCCTGGGATCAGCCTCTTCAACTCTCGGGCCAAAACCTTGTCGCCAAGGTCCAGATTTTCGTTGCCAAGGATGGCCGCATCTCTAAACCTGTCCTCCTCAGCTCGTCCGGGAATGAGGAGTTTGACCGCAGCGTTTTGGCAGCGGCCCATCGAGTCGATGCGCTGGGGGAGCCTCGTCCTTCGGACGTGCCGCAGATCGTTACGGTTACCTTCCGGATGGTGCGCTGATCGGGTCGGTTCCCGGCGATTGCCGCTTGCTCTCGGCGCTTGGTTCCTCCTCTTGGCAGCGTGGTCGCCGCCTTTGTCCTGGAGTCAGGTGGAGGTGACCGGCGGGAAGGTCGACGTCGAGCTGCTGCCGTTCAGCGGGCCGGAGGGCGCCAGGGCTCAGGCCATCGTCCGCGCCGATCTCATCCGAACCCTTCTCATTCAAGTGACTTCCGGCGCGCATGCGCGCTTCGAAGCGACGGCGGCGATGGGCTCCGGATCGCTGACCGGCCGCATCATCGACCGGCGTCAGAAAGGGCCGCCGGCGGAACGGACTTTCACGGGGGATCTGCGTACGATCGCGCATCAGTTTGCCGACATGATTACGCAGCAGGCGACGGGCGTCTCCGGCTTCGCAACCAGCCGCGTCGCGTTCATTTCGCAAGACACGGGGTTCAAGGAACTCTATATCATGGACATCGATGGAGCGAACGTTCAGCGCCTTACTGCCGATCGGTCGATCAGCGCGCATCCCCGCTGGAGCCACGACGGCGCGCTGCTCGCCTATACCTCTTACCGCAGCGGCTACCCGGATGTGTACATCGTGAAGCTCGAAAAACGGACGCGTAGCCGGGTGGCCTTCTTCCCTGGGATCAACTCGGGCGCCGCTTTTTCGCCCGACGATCTAACGCTCGCGCTCACGCTCAGCAAGGATGGGAATCCGGAAATCTATCTCATGCCCGTCGAGGGGGGATCTCCCCGGCAATTGACGCATAATCGTGCGACCAACACCTCTCCAAGCTGGTCTCCCGACGGAAAAGAGATTGTCTATACCTCGGACGAAAGGGGAAGTGTCCAGCTCTTCGTGATCTCCGCCCAAGGAGGATCGCCGCGCCGCCTGCTGACCGGGAACGCCTACAGCTCGGAGCCGGATTGGTCCCCGGACGGAAAGAAGATTGCCTATGCCGCCCGGATCGCCGGAGAATTTCAAATCGGCCTTTACGATCTCGCTTCCTCGACCGCGACGCTCCTCACCAGCGGCGGCGGACAAGACCCTTCCTGGACAAGAAACTCCCGCCATCTGGTCTTCGCTCACGGCGGTTCTCTCTATCTCCTCGATTCGGTCACCAAGCAGATCGCGGCCCTGCCCAACGGTCTGTCCCGCTGCAGCGAGCCGTCTGTTTCCCCTTGAACCCAGATGAAATCCTTCCTCTTCATCCGCCGTCTCCTTCTCGCGATCGACTCTCCCGAACTCTTTCTGATCCTGGCGCTTCTCGTCGGTGTAGCCGGTTGCGCAAGACCGAAGAAAGACCGAGGAACTCCCGCTCCGGAAGAGGAATCCCTGACCACCTCCCCGCTGCCGAATCGCGGGGACTTCAATCCGGAAACCGATGTCAACTATGCGCCGCTTCGCGCCGAGACCGTTTATTTCGCCTTTGACAGCTCGGCGATCCCGAGCAGCGAAAGGGGCAAGCTGGAAAAGGCGGCGCAATGGATGACCGAGAACTCCGAGAGTTCTCTTCTGTTGGCGGGTCATTGCGACGAGCGGGGCACGGAGGAATACAATCGCGGCCTGGGAGAACGGAGGGCGCTCGCCGTCCGCGAATATCTCATCGGTCTCGGCATCTCGCCTCAGCGCCTCCATACGATCAGTTACGGCAAGGATCGGCCGGTGTCCCCCGGCCACACCGAGGCGGACTACGCCCGGAATCGCCGAGTAGAGTTGGGAGTCATTGTACGATAGGGCCTCCGGGACTTCCCTGTCGTCCGGGTGCCGCCCAGTCTCTTTCTTTGTCGCCGCAACCCACGTGAGGTATCATTGTAGAGTGGACGAACTCTTTCCGATCGCGCCCGACACCCGATCCTCTGACACGACAATCATTCCCTTGGCCGCCCGGCTTCGGCCGCGCAGGTTGGAGGAGATCGTCGGGCAAGAGCACCTGCTTGCTCCCGGCAAGCCGCTCCGACGGCTCGTCGATGCGGACCGGCTCGGTTCGGTGATTCTCTTCGGCCCTCCGGGCAGCGGGAAGACGTCTTTCGCCGAGGCCGTCGCCATCCAGTCGAAGCGGCCTTTCGCGCGTCTGAACGCGGCGGATTCCGGTGTCCCGGAGCTTCGCAAGATCCTGGAGCGAGCCTCCTCTCACTATTCCCGGCGAGGTGAGCCGACTGTCGTTTTCTTGGACGAGATCCATCGATTCAATCGAGCGCAGCAGGATAGCCTGCTTTCCGGGGTGGAGGAGGGGATGATCCGCCTAATCGGCGCGACGACCCACAACCCATGCTTCGCGCTGACCGCGCCGCTGCTATCCCGCTCCCAGGTCTTCGAATTCGCCCCGCTTTCGGCGGACCATCTGGAGCGCATCCTCGCGCGAGCTCTGGAAGATTCCGAGCGCGGCCTCGGCCGGTTCCGCTGCCGCCTGGATCCGCAAGCCCGCAAGCACCTGATCGCGGCGGCCGAAGGGGACGCCCGACGGCTTCTGAACGCCCTGGAGGTGGCTGTTCTCACAACCCCCCCTTCCGGGCAAGGGATCATCGAGATCGATCTGGCCGCCGCCGAGGACTCCTGCCGGCGGAAGATGCCCCGCTATGATCGAGACGGGGATGAGCATTACGATACGATTTCGGCGTTCATCAAGGCGGTCCGAGGCGGAGACCCGGATTCGAGCCTCTACTGGCTGGCGAAGATGCTGGTCGCCGGAGAGGATCCCCGCTTTCTGGCCCGACGGCTCGTCATCTTGGCAGCCGAAGACATCGGACTGGCCGATCCCTCGGCCCTCCCCCTGGCGGTTGCCGCTTCGCAGGCCGTCGAGCAGATCGGCATGCCCGAAGGCCGGATTCCGCTGGCGGAGGCGACCGTCTACCTGGCAGCTGCCCCGAAAAGCAACGCCGCGTATGCGGCCATCAACCGGGCGATGGAAAGGATCGAAAAAGGAGAGACCATCCCGGTCCCCGCGGCGCTGCGCGATAGCCACTACGCAGGAGCGGTCCGGATCGGACGCGGTGTCGGCTATCAATACAGCCATGACTATCCGGAAGCGATCGCCCCGCAAGGATACGGTGTAGCCGCCGGCAGCTTCTATCAGCCTACGGATCGCGGCGCGGAAAAGGAGATCGCCGATCGTCTGAAGCGATGGCGGCTCTTGCGCTCGCAGGCAAGCGGGCCGTCCGGCGAAAACGCCTCCGCCTGCCGAGAGCGTTAGCTGCTATGCCGGTTATGACGTGGCGATCTCCTTCATGGCTCATCCTCGGGGTTCCGTTCCTGGCGGCCGCCGTGCTGCTTTTCCGACGGTGGAAAGCGGGGCCTTCCGAGAGGAGGCTCTTCGTGAACTTGGTTCCCATGGAAGGGCAATGGGCTCTACAAAGCAGCCCGCGCGTCTTGCATCGGCGTCCTTGGCTGCTGATTCTCGCCGGCCTCTTGTCGGTGGCTGCGCTCGCCGGGCCGCAGTGGGGGCAAAGCCATCGGCGACTCCTTCGGCCGTCGACCGACGTGATCATCGCCTTGGACCTCTCCCGGAGCATGACCGCATCCGATCTGGTTCCGTCCAGGCTCGATCGGGCCAAGCTCTTGATTCGGACGTTTCTGCAGGAAGCCGTGGGCCAACGAATCGGTCTGCTGGTCTTTTCGAGCTCCGCTCAGCTTGCTGTGCCTCTGACCAGCGACTATGCCGCAATCGAAGACCTGCTGGGCGAGCTCGGCCCCGGCAGTCTTCCGGAAGCGGGGACCAACTTCTCCGCGCTTCTCGACGAGGCCGGCGATGCCTTTTCCCTGAGCGACGCGACGCACCGGATTCTCCTCATCCTCAGTGACGGCGAAGATCACGGAGGAGGCTGGAAGGAGCGGCTGCCGCGGCTGCTCGGCGAGGGAGTGCGCGTCTATGCCGTCGGCCTGGGCACGGACCGGGGCGGGTTGGTTCCCGATCCCAAGGGAGGATTCCTCAAGGACGACAGTGGGCATCCGGTTCTTTCCCGCCTGGAGCCGGAATCGCTGCGCACCTTGGCTTCGGCCACCGGAGGGCACTATTTTCGCGGGGACAGGTGGGTTACCTTGTCCGAAGTCTTCCGCTTCGACGCGGCCGCGGACCCATCGCGCTTGGAGAAGACCCTCGGCCGCGCGGAGCGTTTTGCCTATTTCCTGCTGCCCGCGGTCCTTTTATGGTCGGCGGCCATCCTTTGGGAACTCCCGGCCTTTCGTTCGGTTCCTCGGGTCCGTTCGCCGGTCCGTCCCGGCTCTCCCGCAGCGAAAGTTCCCGTTGCCCCGCTTCTCGGGCTGGCGGGACTTCTCGGGCTTCTCGGCTTCACTCCTGCCCATTCCCGACAAGCCCGCGCACCCGACGCGGAAACAAGGAATTCTCTCGTCGACTGCGTCCGGTCCCTTGCGCGCAAGGATCGGCTTTCCGCCTCCGACTACGGAGCTCTCGCCCGGGAAACGATCTCCTGGTGCCGGAGCCGGGAGGGCGAAGGATTCTCTGCCGGTGTGATTCTGGATGGCTTGGCTGCGGTCGATCGAGGGGAACGGCTCGATCCCGGCCTTTTGCCTTGGGAGAAGCTCCGGACCGACTTACTGGCTTTGCTGAAAGCCGCCCGGCCCCCGGACGCCCCACCGGAAGTATCCTCTCTATCGCGCAGCCAAGGTGCCCCTTCGGCTCAACGATCCCGGTTCCGCCCGCAGCCCGCCGGTCGGCCGGTCCGGCCCGAAGAGAGCGGGCGCCGCAGCCCCTCGGCCGGCGGCACCTTGGAAAGGGAGTGGAAATCCACACCGGCGTCCCCGGCCTCCAAGGAAGGGGAGGAGCCGCTAGCCCGCCCGTCGCCTTCGGAGACCAGGAACGGAGCCGGGGCGCGGCTAGGCCAGGTGGAGCGTCTCGACCGCCCGGCGCTCCTCTTTGAACGAATGCGGCAAAAAGAGGCGGAGCAGGTGGATGCCCCGCCGGATCCGGTGGATTGGTGACGGTGAAGCGGCTTTTTGTTTTTTTTGTGCTCGCCGCCCTTTTTCCCGGCGCCCTGCTCTGCGGCCAAAGCGCTTACTGGATCCCTCCCGAGGGCAAGGCGAGCCTCGATTCGCCCTGTCGGCTGGAGCTGTTTGTCGAGGGCGGGGTTCCCGTTTCCGATCCCGAGCTTCCGGCCGTCCCGTATTTGGAGGTCAGCGGCCCGAAGAGGGAGGTTCGCGTCGGGCGGGGGCATGGAGGCGAGGCCGGTGTCGCCTATATCTACACCGTGCAGCCGCTGCGCGCCGGGGCGTATACGGTGCCCTCGTTTTCCCTGGAGACCGATCGCGGGGTGGCTTCCGTGCCGTCGCTGACGTTCTGGGCCGGAGGGCGGCCTTCGGCTCCCTCCTTCAGCTCTTCGGCGGAAGCGTCGCTCACCGTCTTTCGAAACGAGGTGTGGCAGGGGGAGCCCTTCCCCGTCGAATATCGGCTTCTGGCGCATGCGGGCGTTTTTCTCGAGATCACGGGCCAACCGGAGTGGACCCCGGCCGATCTGCTCGTCGACCGCTGGAGTCGGCCGGATAGGGTGAGCGGCGAATCGCGCGGAGGCTTTTTCAGCGGCCTCCGCTATTCGGCCCTCGCGATCGCCCTCAATCCCGGTACGATCTCCCTTCCCCCGGTCAGCCAGCACGTGACCATGGAAACGGGAAAGTTCGGCCAGGGACTTTTCTCGCAAGCGATCATTCGTCCGCTCATTCTCCATTCCTCCTCTTTCTCCTTCCGGGTCAAGCCGTTGCCCCCCCCGACGGACGGCGAGTTCAGCCAGGCTGTCGGCACCTTCCGGCTCTCCAGCCGGATCTCGCCCTCCGAAGTTCAGGTCGGGGAACCGGCCACCTGGATTCTTCGCATCGAAGGAATGGGCAACTGGACGTCTCCTTGGAAGCTCTCTCCCCCGGCGATCCCCTCCGGGCTGCGCCTGATCGAGCCGGCCCCCCGGCGGGAAAACGATCCCGACTCCCTCTTCTGCGCCGCCCTCATTCTGGAGCGGATCCTCGTTGCCGATCGGCCCGGCCGATATACGATTCCTCCTTACCGGTTCACCTACTTCGACCCTCTGGCCGGAGTGTATCGGACGGCTCTGACCCCCCCCGCCGTCTTAAACGTAACGCCCGGGCCCGCGGGCGCAACCGGCGCCCCGCCGGAACGCTCCTCTTCGACCCGGGGGAACCTCCCGGCCGCCGAAGCGCCCGGAAGGAGCAGGATGCCGAAGGCACCCCTTTCCGGCGCCGCCCGCGGCATGGTTCCGATAACGAACAGCTGGTTGTTGGTCGAGGCGGGCGGCCTGGGCGTCCTGCTTTTCGGTCTATGGCTCTTCCTGGCGCGCCGACACGCTCGGCTCGGCGACCCGCTGGAACGCCGACGCGCCGGGTTGCGGCGTCTCCGGCGGATTCATCAGGAAATTCGTCGATCCGTCTCTCCGGAGGAGCGGCAGAAGCAACTGTTTCGGTGGCAATCGGCGACCCGGGATGCCTGGCTTGTCCTTCCCGCTGTCCCGGAAACGGCGGAACTGCAGGCCGCCCTGGAGCGCGCCCGGGCCGACCCGACGGTGCAGAGGGCTTGGACGGCGCTCTGGCGGGAGGCCGAGATCCATCTCTATGCAAAAGATGCGAAGCTTGCGCCCGATTGGGTCGATCGTTCCGAGGCGCTGGCCCGCGCCCTCCGCATTCCTCGACCGCCGTGGAAAAAAACATTCGCCCTGCGTCATTTCTTCCCTCTGTTGCTGCTCTCGGGCCTCTTTCTTTTCTCGGCTTGGGGGATCGGCGATCCACCGACGGAGCGCGCGGGGAAATCGGCGCTATCCGGGGCGCTTCTGGAGCGCAGGTTGCAAAGCTGTCCGACGGACTGGATCGCTCGCAACAATCTCGGGGCGCTGCTTGCCCAGGAAGGACGCTGGAGCGAAGCCCTCGCCCAATGGTCGGGCGCCTTTCTGCTCATGCCGCGCGATTCCGCCGTCCGATGGAACTTCGCCTTGGGCCTCTCCCGCTGTCCGGAGGTTGACGAGAGGCTTTCGGCGTTGGCGGGCGGACCGCTCTGGATTCGCTGGATCGGCATCGGATCGCCCGCGGAATGGCAGATCCTTCTTGCAACGGCTCTTTTGACAGCCTGCCTCGGTGGAGCGCTCCACCTGCTCGCGCTCTATCGCTTGATTCCGCCGGTGCGTTCTCTTCGGCGGATCTTGCTGGCATGCGGCCTGGGGCTATCGGGATTAGCGGCGAGCGCGGTAGCTCTGTACGGACCGCTGTGCGATCCTCGGGCGGGCCTCGTGACTGAAGGAGCTTTTCTCCAGGCATTGCCGACGGATGCCCAACCGCACGGCAGGGCGGTAACCGTGCCCGCACTCGGTCGGATCGGAAAACCGTTTCTCGGATGGGTCCGAGTGCACCTTACGGGTGGCCGCTCGGGATGGGTCCGCGTGGAGTCCGTCGTTCCGTTCTTTGATCCTCCTCTCCGGGCCCCGATCTCTCCCGCCGCCGACAATCGGGAGTCCGTGCGCTGTCCGTTCCCTCGCGAGAGCGGGAACGAGGAAACCGCAAATCACAACCGCTCCAGCAGGCCGCCGACGACTTTTCGAGCGTCAAGCCTCTCTTCCGCAAAGGCGCGCGCCGCTTTCGCTTCCTCGAAGTAATGGGCCTCGACCGCTTCGATGGCCCGGACCGCATCGTCGATCGAGGAAAAGGAGTGAAGTCCGCGGCCGGACGGGATCTGCAAGCTCCAGCCGGTATCCTGGAGCACCACCGGCTTGGCAAGAGAAAGATAGCAGGCGCTCCGATCGCTGAACCAGCCGCATCGGGAGATCCGATATCCTCCTTTGGCGACGGAAAATTCTCCGCGGCTCCCGGCCAAGAAATCACGGTACCGCCTCCAATCGCTCGCGACCGCGTGACTGGGCACCAGATCCCATCCCGCCGCACGGAACCTTTGTGCGATATCGTCCTCCGCCAAGTCGGAAGCGATTCGGAAGGGAACGCCGGCCAGCCGGGGCAGATCGAGGAACTTTTCCCATTCCGGCGCCTTGTTGGTGAAATTCCAGCGGCCCCAACGGATCTCCGGGTAGGCACGCCAATGAGTGACGGTGGTCCAATGCGTTCCGCCGCCCGGAACTCCACTCCAATAGTCGAGAGATACAGGCGGCAAGGTGGGCAGCCAGCGCACGCCCAACCTCGGGGCGCGGACTCCAGGGGCGTCCATCCGGAGCCCTACGGTAAAAAAAAGATCGTGGCCGCCGAGGCCGAGATCGCAGCGGTATTTTCTTGTCCAGATCGACGTGAATCCCGGGTCGAGATCGAGGTAGATGCGCCGTTTGGGCAGCGCCAGGAGGTCTCTTCGTCGGCAGACCCCGGATATGTTCAATATCAGATCGGCCTCTCGTGCGAAATCGCGCAGCTCTTCCCACTCTTCGTCTTTTCCTTCTTGAAAAAGCGTGGCTTTGCCGCTCCAGCCGAATTCTTCCACCGCTTCCCGCCACCGGACCACGTTGACGGCACGGTCGGAGGAAACGCGGTTCCCGTCGGCGTCGACGTAAGCCGAGGCCGGAAGCTCCTCGACAAGCCAGGTATCCCATCCGAGCGACCGGAAGCCGAGAGCCCATTGGAGAAACGCCCATGTAACGCCCACGGCGTTTCGTGGGTACCGGGCGAAAGCTGTCGTGACGATAGCCTTGTTGAGGCTCAAGCGGCTTCCCCCCCTGCAGGCGGATCGCTGCACGACCCGGAAAAAAGGCTTTCCGGAGAGGCTGTCCTCCCTGTATAGAATTCCCGCAATTCATGCGACGTGTCGGCCTGGGCGGTAAGCTTTGCATCGGCACCCTTGCGGTTCTGCTTGCCGGTTGCGCGACAAGAACCACAAGCTACAGGCCGGATACGGTCGTGAGGGTGAGCGTGCACGATCAGGCCCTCGAAGTGGTCAAAAACGGGATTCCGACGCACCGCTTCCCGGTATCTACCTCCCGGTTCGGATTGGGGGATCAGCCGAACAGCTTCCGCACGCCGCTCGGCCGGTTCGTCGTCCAGAACAAGATCGGCGACGGGGTCCCATTGGGAGGTAAGTTTTACCACCGCAAGTATACCGGGGAGCGGGTCGATTTAAAGCGCGCAAGCGCATCCGACCACGATAGCCTGCTCACCCGGATTCTCTGGCTTCGCGGTCTGGAAGAGCAGAATCGCAACGCTTACAGCCGTGGGATCTATATTCACGGAACAAACCAGGAGAGCTTGATCGGCCGGCCCGCCAGCTACGGCTGCATCCGCATGCGCAACCGGGATGTCCTCGTGCTTTACGACTGCGTGCCGGTGGGAAGCCTTGTCCTGATCCAGCGCGAACCTCTGTATCCCCCTTCTCGAACCGCCGGGGCAACGGCTGCGGCGCGCCCGGCTATTGCGGCGACGACCCTCCCGGCCGTCGCAACTCCTTCCCCGCTTCCTCCGCCTAAAGCGCTACCAATCGAAGCCCGTCCTCGTCCGCAACCGGCCTCACCGGCCCCGCGACGGAGGCCCGCCGCCTCTGCGGTGCGCAGACACCATGCCCTCAGCCACCACGTTCCGGACCGGCAGCATCCTCACCAGAGCCGCGCGCACCGACAGAAGCATTTGGCCAAAGCTTCCGTCCGCAAGGGCCCTTGAGGGTTCGCGATCCTTCCGCCGCGCCCGTCGCCACCGGCTTTGCGCGGAGGCAGGTTTTTCGTGACAAGCGCGCTTGGTCCTGCAACAAGTAGGCACTCTGGCTTTTTTGAGGGCAAAGGACATGTCGCAACATCGCAGTCTTCGCAGGAGTTCACAGCTTGCCACGAAGCGGAACGTTCTGAAACGCTTTGAGCGGATCAGCCTTCTTAAGAAGCGGGGCCGATGGAAAGACGGGATGCGCGTATTCGGGTTGCCGAAGACGCGTCCGGTGTAAGCCGTCCGTAGATGCGCGGTTTCTGCCTGCTCGGTTCCGGGGAGATTTCCCTGAGAGGCATCCTCTGGGAATAATTTTGCCGGCGGCCCAGTGGGCATTCGCCGGCGTGATCCGGCTCGTCCTTGACGGGGAACGAGTCGGGAGGAAGCCAGAGATAGTCGGCAAGAGGCCGGGCGACGAATTCAAAGGAAGCATGAGGAATGGACGGCGCGCCGGTGGTCTTCCCGGCGGAGTCGGCCCCGGAAGCCGTCCGTCGCTCTGCAGGGGCTGCCAGCAGAAGGATCCGCCGAGGTAGCGGCAGGCGGGAGGCCACGTGTTCCGGCAACCCCAAGCCGAATCGGAGATGGCCCGCGCCGCAGATCACCAGCGCGCGAGCCTGGTTCACGCCGGTTTTTCGAAGGGATCGGACGATGTGCTCGGCCATCCAGTCGTCGCGCACTTCCTGCGCCTCCGCGGCCCGGACTTGCCAGGATCGGCCCTTGCCGGGATGGATAGGCAGGAAAAGCTGGAGCAGGCGCTGATAGAGCGGATCGAAACGAACTCCGGTGAGACTCATTTGCTTCCGCTCGTCGGGAGAAACGGAAGCCCAACCCTGTCGAGCGATCCGGTGGAAAAGCAGGGAGGGTCCGTCCATGCCGAGAATTCGAACGTGCCTTTCCCGGGCCAAGAGGCAGAGGCCGCGGTAATCCCGGAAGTTGCTCCACCTTCTCGGCCAGTCGATCGTTCGCGCCAGCTCCTCGAAGGAGAGTTCTCCGGCTGCAAAGCGGGAGAGGGCGGGCGCATCCCTCGATTCGAGCGCTTCAAGAAAGAGCGTGAGCGGGGGTGTCTCGGAGGCGAGCGAACGGAGGAGACGCTCCTCGACCCGGTGGTGAGAGGGAACCGTGTGGGCCTCGCCCAGGTAGAGGATGCGGGCGTTCCGCAGCTCGGAGAGCAGGCCGGCGTCCGAAACGGGATCGCCGGTCAGGAGGTCGATCCAGCCTGGGCCGGACGCGCGCGCCGCAGAGACCGACAGGATCAGCGCTATCGCCCCCACCGCCTCTCGAAGCGGAATCAATCGGCCGATCCTCCCGTAGAGCGCTACCGTTGAGCGGACTCCGGCGCCGAGAGGCGGAAGGTGCGGATCGCAGCGATCCGCTCGGTCGTTCGAAAGGGATCCCCGAGCTGGCAGACGAAGCGCTCCACGTCGTCCAGCAGGCTCTCGGAGAACGAGCGCCACTCCCACTTCAACAAAAGCATCAGGAGACGGCGGATGCCGAAAAGGGCCAGTGAATCCGCTGCGAGTCCGGATTGGGCGGCGTTCAGCCCCTCGGAGAGAAAGCCCATCCGGAACAAAACCAGCAGAATCAGGTAGGCGACGGGCCCATAACCTCGCGGCCCCTGGAGACGTTGGCAGAGAGTGGCGCGGAGGCGCTCGCGCTCCTCATCGGAAGGGAGTCGCGAAAAAAGACGGAGGAGGGCGTCCGCGTTCGGAGAGGAAACCCGGTGCTGGGCGGAATCCCGAGGGCGGTCCTGCTCCGCGAGCGAACCGTCGGCCGATTCTTCCGATGGTGCGGAAACGGTGCCGAGCCGTGCCGGGCCGCAGGACCGGAGCTCGACGAGCTCGAATTGGAGCACCGAGGTCGCATTCTTTTCAATCGGGTCGGAAATTTGGAATCCGGGCTCCTGAGGCAGCTCCACATCGTTGAGAATCGCGGAAAGGGGACGGAGAACCAGGTGGACGGGCACGTGGAGCTTGCCTTCGCTTCGCAGGGAGAAGGCAACCCAGAAATCGGTAGTTCCGGCCGGCGGCGTCCCGCGCAAGCTCATTTCCAAGGAGAGATCGACGGCTCCCTGCGGCGGAACCTCGATCTCCCGATTAGCCGGTGTAGGCGAGGAGAGGATCGATCGATAGCAGAGATCCGCGCCGACGCGGGACGAGACGAGCCGGACGTCGAGCAGCCGAATGGGCTTTCGCGTGTGGTTGAGCAGGGTCCCGCCGGCGCATAGATAGGAAATCTCGCTCTTGCCGGGGACGAGCCCGACCCACCAGCATCGCTCCTTTTTCCATTCCACCTCCACTCCGAGATGTCCGGTGAAGGGGTAGAGCCGGTGAAGCCAATCCAGAGCCGAATCGGCCGCAAGCCGCAGGACTTCCGGGGAGATCCACTTGTCCAGCCAAGCCAAGGGCTCCGATTTCGCCCGCTTGTCCTCTGTAGGAGCGGGTTCGGGGTCGGCCATGAAGCCAACTTCTATCCGATTCCCGGCCGGCTGTCGAGCGGCGCATGGAGCTGGAGGACGACAGGGACGCTTACCGGCGTGAGATCGGCGGTTGCTGCCGACGCCGCCTTGGCCTACCATCGTTCGGATCAGGCGAGTGCCATCGCAAGATCGCAATAGAGTCGGATATGTGGCTTGTCCGCACGGCCCTCAAGAAACCCTATTCCGTTGCTGTCTTGGCGGTCCTCATCGTCTTTCTCGGGTTTTTCGCGATCCAAAAAACACCCACCGACGTCTTTCCGGAGATCGATATCCCGGTCGTGATCGTCGCTTGGCAATACCTGGGCTTGGTGCCTACGGATATGACCAACTACATCACGACGTTCAGCGACTACCAGATTGCGAACTTTGTCGACGGCGTCAAGCGGGTCGAGTCCAACGTCTTCTTCGGATTCTCGGTCACCAAGGTCTATTTCCAGCCGAACGTCAACATTTCCATGGCGGTCGCCGAGATTACGGCGGTCCTCCAACCGATCATCAAGCGGATGCCCCCAGGGACGACCCCTCCGTTGATCTTTCGCTTCAATGCCTCCTCGGTGCCGGTTGTGCAGATCGCCGTTTCGAGCCCGGTCCTTTCGGAAGCGAAACTCTACGACTACACCGTCTGGCAGCTCCGCCGCGATCTGCTCGCGGTTCGGGGAACCCTTCTCATTCCCCCATGGGGAGGGATCGTCCGGTGGATGACCGTCGATTGCGATCCCAACCAGCTCTTGGCCCGGGGCTTGACGGCCCAGGATCTGCTCAACGTCGTCAACGGGCAGATCATCGATTACCCGTCAGGCGATGTTAAGATCGGGGATCGCGACTACTTCGTCACGCTCAACAACGTTCCAAAGGACATCTTCGAGGTCAATAACTTCCCCGTAAAGCTCGTTCCCGATCCCAACACCTCGATCGTCCGGAAGAACATCAACGACCGCGTCGTCTACGTACGCGACGTGGCCAATGTCCATGACGGCGGCGTGCCCCAGTGGAGCCTGGTGCGTCTCAACGGACGCCGAGGAGTCCTTATGACGGCCCTCAAGATCGCAGGAGGGTCCACCATCCAGATCGTCGATCAGATCAAGTCGCTCTTGCCCGAGATCCGGCGGGCGAACCCCGAAGTCGAAATCCGAGAGCTTTTCGACCAGTCCGTTTACGTGGCGGCGGCGATCCAAGGGGTCGTAAGCGAAGCCGCAAGCGCGGCTCTGCTCACCGGAATCATGATCTTTCTCTTCTTGGGAAGCGTCCGGACCACCTTGATCGTCGTGACCTCCATACCTTTGTGCATTCTGCTCTCGCTCTTCGTGCTCAGCAGCCTCGGGCATACCCTCAACCTGATGACTCTCGGGGGACTGGCCCTCGCCGTCGGCATCTTGGTGGACGATGCGACAGTGGCGATCGAGAACATTCACCGCAATCTCCGGCTGGGCAAGCCGTTCCGGCAGGCGATCCTCGATGGGAGCCAAGAGATCGCCGCGCCCGCCTTCATGGCCACTCTGTCGATTTGCGTGGTCTTCACGTCGGTTCTCTTCCTCGACGGCCCGCCCCGTTTCCTGTTCATCCCGATGGCGCTGGCCGTCGTCTTCGCGATGCTCTTTTCCTATTTTCTCTCGCGGACCCTCGTTCCCGCCATGGCGGTGCTCCTGCTCCGCGAGGAGTCGGCGAGCGTGGAAAAAAGACCGGATTCGGCCCGAGCGGGGTGGATTGCGGCCTTCGATCGCGCCTTCGATGCGTTCCGCGAACGGTATGCACGACTGCTCGGTTTCCTTCTCGCTCATCGTAGGCGCGTTTTCGAAACCACGGCTGTTCTGCTCCTCTTCAGCCTCTTCGCGTCGCTCTGGATCGGCCGGGACTTCTTCCCCGTCGCCGACGCGGGCATTTTGCGGCTTCATGTCTATGCTCCGACCGGAACCCGGATCGAGGTCACCGAAAGCATTTTTGCCGACGTGGAGAAGGTGATTCGAGAAGTCATTCCTCCCGAAGAACTAGAGACGATAGTCGACAATATGGGAATTCCCATCTATTTCATGGCGACGCTGGCCCTTTCGGATTCGATGAACGAGGGGGTCTTCGACGGCGAGATCTTCATTCAGCTCCGGGAACACCACCATCCGACCGCCCGATACGCCAAGCGCCTGCGGGATCTCCTTCCGAAGCGGTTTCCCAGCTGCGACTTCTTTTTCCAGCCCGCGGACATGGTCAACGAAGTGCTCAATTTCGGGATCGCCGCGCCAATCGATATCCACGTCAGCGGCTTGGATCTCGATCTCGCCTACAAGCTTGCGGCCGAGATCCGGGACCGGGTTCGATCGGTGCCCGGGGCGGTCGACGTCCATATCCACCAGCGGATCGATTACCCCACCCTGCATCTGGAAGTTGATCGGGTCCGCGCGGTCGAAATGGGCCTCAAGCAGGTGGACATCACCAACAACGTGCTCAACAATCTTTCCAGCAGCTTCATGGTGAGCCCGACCTACTGGGTCGACCCGCGCACGACCATCAACTATCCGTTCCTGGTCTTCACCCAGCAGCGAAAGATCTCCTCGATCAACGATCTTCTCAACATGACGCTGGCCCCCACGACGACGGAGACCGTCCCCCCGGCCGCTTCGGTGCAGACGCTCCTCGGCAACGTGCAGAATGCCGAGCTGCTGGCCAACGTAGCCCGGCTGACCGAAACGCTCCAACCGGCCATGATGAGCCGCTCGACCATGAAGCCGGTCTTCGACGTTTTGGCCAACGTCCAAGGCCGGGACCTGGCAGGCGTGGCGGTGGATATCGAAAAGCTTCTGCGGGACGTGCGGCAGAAGCTCCCTCCTCTCTATCGCGCGGAGGTCATGGGGCAGGTAGTCAGCATGCAGGACGCGTTCGCCCGGCTCGGATCCGGCGTTCTTTTCGCCATCGTGCTCGTCTATTTGCTGCTGGTCACGAATTTCCAGTCTTGGCGGGAGCCCTTCATCATCCTCTCGGTGTTGCCGATCGGAGCATGCGGCATTGTCTGGATGCTCTTTTTGACCGGCACCACCTTCAGCGTTCCCGCCTTGATGGGCGCGCTGATGACGGTAGGGGTGGCGAGCTCCAACAGCATCCTGTTGATCACCTTTGCCAATCAGCGGATGGCCGAGGGATCGACAGCGGTCGAGGCGGCTGTGGAAGCAGGGAGGATCCGGCTGCGGCCGGTCCTGATGACGGCCGGTGCGATGATCGTGGGGATGCTTCCGATGGCGCTGGGAGCGGCGGAGGGCGGAGAGCAGTACGCTCCCCTGGGGCGTGCGGTCATCGGAGGACTAGCCCTGGCGACCGTCGGCACCTTGATCTTCGTGCCGGCCGTGTTCGTTTCGATTAGAAGCCGTAAGCCGAGAAGCGGTCGATAGGAAAAAGGAGACACGTTGCGAAAAGACCCATCCTCCCCCCGGCGGATCCTCCTCCGCTTTATGCCCCCCTGGCGGCGGGGCGCGCTTCCGGCCGTGTGGGGCCGCGTTGCCAAGTTCGTGGTCCGCTTGGCAGGAAAGCGGCATCCCGGGTGGCTCGCAGCCGCGTTCTTGATTCTCCTCTTGGCAGTCGGGATGGCGAAGCGGGGAATCCAATGGATGGCTCTCCAACGAGTCGTCGCGGAGGGAAGAAAGATCTATGTGGAACTGGTCACCCCGGAACCGACGCCGGCTTCCTTCCCCTTGGTGTTGCCGGGCACGACGCAGGGTTTTTACGAAACGCCGATCTGGGCACGGGTGAGCGGGTATATCAAGAGATGGTACCATGATATCGGGGAGCGGGTGCAGGAAGGCGAGCTGCTCTGCGAGATCGACGCGCCGGAAGTCGACCAGACGGTATCCAACCTGAGAGCGAAGGCCGATATCGCCCGAATCAACTACGAGCGCTGGAAGGCGCTCGTGCGCACCAGGGCCGTCTCGCAGGAAGAATATGATGTCCAGCGTACCGGCTATGAAGCCGCCATAGCGGAGCTCAACCGGTGGCTCGAATGGCAAAAGTTCGAGAAGGTCACCGCCCCCTTTTCGGGAGTGATCACGGCTCGAAACATCGACGTCGGAACCCTGGTCGCCGGCCAAGGCGAATTTCCCTTCGGGGCGTTGCGGCAGCTCTTCCGGATAGCGGAAATTTCCCTTTTGCGCATCTACGTCGCTGTCCCGCAGGCCTATGCCTTGGCGGTCAAGGAGGGGATGGCGGCGAAGGTGATGATCCCGGAAATGCCGAACGAGATTCGGAATGGTCTGGTCGTCCGCACCGCGATGGGGCTCGAGTCGGCCTCCCGCACCCTGCTCACCGAGGTCGATTTGCCTAATCCCGATCAGAAGCTCTTGCCGGGGCTCTACGTAGTGGTCAGCTTCCAGGTGCCCAGTCGAGCAGCTTTCACGCTGCCGGTCAATACGGTCTTCGAGCGCGCCGACGGTCGTTATGTCGTCGTCGTCGATGCGTCCGATCGATGTCATCTCCGGAAGGTTGATCTTGGGAACAACGACGGATACAAAGTAGAGATTCTGTCCGGCATCCAGGCGGGGGAGCGGGTGGTCTTAAGCCCTCCCGACCGGGCGAAAGAAGAGGGAGCCGCCATTACGGTCGTTAAGACGCGGGAAGGCCGGCGGTCCGAGCCCGAGAAGAGGAACTAAACGGCCCGGCCTTGCGGGATCCCGCAAGAGGGTCTGTAGCTCAATAGGTAGAGCAGGGGACTCATAATCCCTTGGATGCGGGTTCGACTCCCGCCGGACCCACTGGGAGGGGATGTACGGAAGGGGCGGGGTCGGCGGCTAAGGCACCACAGTGAGGTTGGTGGCTGCCGTGACGCCCGGATAGCCGGCCAGCGTCATCTCGATGCGATAGATTCCCGGAGAAAGCGGGCGGTCGAGATCCTGGATCGGCAGGACGTCGGTGAACGTCAGATAGTCACCCGGGTCGAGCATCGACATCCCTTCCACAGGAAGAAACTCTTTATCCGCCGACCAGACATAGAGCGGCTGGTTGGCTGCGTCCCGCAAGACGAAATCGTAGCGTTGGGCGTTGGGAAAGGTCAATGAATAGGTCCGCTTCCCCTTGTTGAACACCTGGAAGGTGAGCCGTATGGTAGCAGAGTCGAGCCGATCATGCAGCATGGCGAGCGAAAACGGATTCCGGTCGACCTGCAAACGTGCCTCCAAGTTGCGCACATTCACCTGGTTCGCCTTCTCGATCCTTTTCGGGTCTCCGAAGCGAAAGGAAAAAAGACTCCAATGCCGCCTCGGCGTCTGGTCGATGATGTTCGGATGGGTGTTCTTGCTGGGGTTCACGTCGATGCTCCATGCCGGAACGGCGGCGAGCAACCAGGCGAGCCAGACGATCGCGCGTTTCACCAAATCGAAGTTTACGTCGGCGGGGAGCGACGTCTAATTCTTTCTTGTCCGCCCGGCGGCAGGTTTCTCTTGCCCGTGGAGGTGCATCGGGGGCTTACTGCGTAACGCGGTGGCAACGGCCAAACACTGGAATCTCCCGAACCGGATCAGCCTGGCCCGGCTCTGCATTTGCGGCCTCTTCGTCGCGGATGTCAGCGTGCCTTGGGCCTACTCCGCCACGACGGCGCTGGGTCTTTTCGCTATCGGCAGCCTCACGGACTGGGTCGACGGTTGGATTGCGCGGAAGCACAATCTCGTCAGCGATTTGGGGAAGCTCCTCGATCCTCTCGCCGATAAGATTTTCATCTCCGCAGCCTTTTTGGTTCTGCTAGAGCGGGGAGCGGTTCCGCTCTGGGCCGTTGTCGTCATCATCGCTCGGGAGTTTTTGGTTACCGGTCTGCGCGCATTGATGGCGTCCCGAGGCGCGATTCTTGCGGCCTCACCGTCCGGGAAATGGAAGACCCTGGCGCAAATGCTCTGCGTTCTGTTGGCGCTCGGGCAGATGACCGTGACCGAACTGGCGGGGGGGAGGCAAGCAGCCGGGGCGATGTTGCAGGTCCCTGTGACTGTGTTCCTCTGGCTGGCGGTAGCGACCACCTTCGCCTCCGGCGTGCTCTATTTTTATCGTTGCCGCACGCTGGCTTTTCCCGGAGAAAACTTGAGGGAGGGAGGAGAAGGAGACCTTGGCCGCCGACGATATTCCCCCGGCTCGGAAAAGCGGATGGCCCGCTCTTAAAGAGGCGGCGCCGGTCGTTCAGGCTTTGGGGCAGGGATGGCAAATCTTCGTCCTTCGGAAGGGCGGCATAGCCGAAGGACGCCGCGGGTTCGCAGCCGATTATCCCGATTTCTGGCTTTTCCCGACTCGGTTTCATGCGCAGCGCGAAAAGATCCGTCCGGAATTTCGCTTCCTGGCGGCACCGGACGAACGAGGGGAGAGGGAGGAGGTGGTGGAGCTGCAATTCGTAGCCAAGCTGCTCTGGTCCCGATTTTTGGTCGATTGGGAGACCGTCCGCCGGCTTGCGGGTTTTCAGCTCTGGGAGGAAGGGCTGCTTCGAGAGAGGTTCGCCTTCGGGAAGAAAGAGGGGCTGCATCTGTTGATGCTGCGGATCTTCCGGAGCAGTAAAGTGGCGTGTCCATGGGATCGCAGGTTCGGCGGATGCCGCTCTTGGATAACGGTGAGGCATCCGTGGAGTGAACGATTAGACCCGGTAGTGCCTGATGAGGCATTCGCCTTGCGGGAAAAGGAAGTGCTTCGGGCTGCGGCGTTGGATGCGGGATGCCCCGAACCAGGGCGAGAGGCCGGGTAGAAGGAAGGAAAAGGGAAATGAGCGGGCTCTTCTTGGCGGACAACTCCTGGCTGGGAGTGCACTGGAGTGTGATGAAGGTCGTCGGCTGGACAGGCAACCTCCTCTTCTTTATACGCTTCGTCATTCAGTGGCTGGCTACGGAGCGGAAGCGAACGGTCGTCGTCCCGTTGGCTTTTTGGTACTGCAGCCTGGGCGGGTCATTGCTGCTCTTGATCTATGCGCTTTCCCGAAGAGACTCGGTCTTCGTCTTCGCCTACCTCTTCACCTGGATCCCCTATATCCGGAACCTCTACTTCGCTCATCGGGAGCGACGCTTGAACGCGCCTCCGGCTGCGGTCTCGGAAGAGAGGGCGGCGGCGACGCCGCCGACGAGGGGATAATCGAGCCGGAGCCGTCGGATAGGACGCCTATGCGGACATCGCCGGGGTCATCGTGCCTTTGTAGGCTTCCGGAGGCTCTTCCATCCCGAAGTTGGCGGCGATAAGCGCGTCGATGCGTTCGAGCTCGGCCCGGGATAGGGGAGGAGCGTCGGAAGCTCCGGCGAATTCCTCAAGCTGGTCCATGGTATAGATATTGGGCAAGCAAGAGAGGACACGCGGCTCTTGGAGAATCCATTGCAGAGCCGCTTGCCCCAATGTCCTGCCGGGTCGTTCCAAAAAGCGAAGCTGCTCGACCTTTTTCAGCCCGTTCGGAAGCCAGTGCGCCGGCCGATGATTCCGATGGTCTCCCTTCGGGAAGGTCGTGGCAGCCGTATATTTTCCTTCCAACAGTCCGCTCGAGTGGGGAACACGCACCAGAAAACGGGGGCTCGCGTCTGGTGCCGCATCCATGAGCGGCCGGCCGGGGAAGGGCTCGAGGAGGTTGTAGATGTGCTGGACCACGTGCGGGCGACGGCGTCGAAGCGCCTCGATCCCTTCATAGAGCCAGCCGATCGCGGGCCCGAGCGCGATTCCATAGGAGCGGATTTTCCCTTCCCGGCGGAGCGCTTCGAGAAGCTCCCAGATATCGTCGTCTACAACGTGCTCCATCCGGATGTTGTGAAGCTGAAGGTTGTCGATCGTCTCCCGGCGGAGGCGACGCAAGGAGTTTTCTACGGCCTGGCGGAGGAAGCGCTCGGAAAAATTGTGGGGAAGCTCACGCTGGCTGTGACCCCGGTTGCTGCCCGTGAAGTCGTACCCGACCTTGGTCGCGATCACCACCTCCCGTTGGTCCTTGGCGAAAGCCTTCCCGAGCAGCTCTTCTCCGTATCCGTATCCGTAGACGTCCGCCGTATCGAAAAAGTTAATTCCAAGGTCGAGCGCCCGATGCAAAAACGCGAGCGCTTCCTCTTCGGTGTATTTCCCCCACCAGCCAGTCGAAAGCGTCCAGACGCCGAAGCCGACCTCGGAAACGTTTTGTCCTGTCTGCGCTAGACGACGATACTTCATATCCTTATCATGGATCTGTCTAGTCCGGCAGGAAAAGAAAAAAGTCTGACAGAAGGGCGTTTGCCGGTAGAGTAGGGCTATGATCGTCGTTCGGAGGCCGGAACTGTCTTGGGCGGAGCGGCTCTTTCTTCCCGGATTCTGGGAAGGATTGAAGGTCACATGGCGCCACTTCGTGGATCGGCTTACGGGGAAAACGCGCGTCACCCTGCAATACCCCGAGGAGCGGCCTCCGATCCCGCCCGGATACCGGGGGGCGCCGGTATTGGTGAAGGACGAGGAGGGGCGGGAAAAATGCGTGAGCTGCCAGCTCTGCGAGTTCATCTGTCCTCCTCGGGCCATTCGGATCGTGCCGGGGGAGATCCCGGAAGATTCCCCTTACGCCAAAGTGGAGAAGGCTCCCGAGGAGTTCTGGATCGACATGACGCGGTGTATCTTTTGCGGCTACTGCGAGGAGGTCTGCCCCGAGGAGGCGATTTTTCTCCTGCCGCAGTACTACTCGCTCAACGGCCGCAGCCGCAGTGAGCTCCTCCATGATAAAGCCAAGCTTTATGAAATGGGGGGGATCCTGCCGTTGCCGATCCGGAAGTGGGCCGATAAATAGGCCGAATGCGGCGGCGAATGCGCATCCCTGGAAAGCGGAGGGTTTTTCGGAATCACTCTTGCTTTTCTGTGGAGAGTCGCTAACCACGGAACAGTCGGAAAGAAACGATGGAAGGATTTTTGTTTTGGTTTGCGGCCATCGTGCTCCTGGGGAGCGCGGCGGCGGTTGTCCTCAACCGGAGCCCGGTGGCTTCGGCGTTGAGCTTGGTCACCATGATTCTCGCTCTGGCCGGACTCTTCGGCCTCCTGGGGGCCTACTTCCTCGCGGCGGTCCAAGTGTGGGTCTATGCGGGAGCCGTCATGGTGCTCTTCCTTTTCATCATCATGCTCCTCGATCTAAAGTCCGAGGAGCAGGCTCCGCTCCGACCGCTCGGTGTCGGGGCCGGTCTGCTCACTCTCGTCCTCCTCGGGGTGGGCTTCTGGAGGGCCATCCCCTCGTCCGCTTGGGAGACGACCGGGGCGCGCGCCGCGGAAGGGAATGATGCGGCGAGCATCGGGCATCTGCTCTTCGGAGCCTATGTGCTTCCCTTCGAGGCGGTTGGCCTGCTTCTCCTGATCGCCATGGTGGGGGTGATCGTGCTGAGCAAGAAGGACGTGTAGAAAAAGGAGAGTTAAGCGGAGATGGGCGCGCCTACTCTTGGTCACTATCTGGTCTTAAGCGGGTTGCTCTTCGCCGTCGGCTTGGCGGGGGTCATCATACGGAGGGATCTGCTCATTATGTACATGTGCTTGGAGATCATGCTCAACGCCGCAAACCTCTCGCTGGTGGCCTTCAGCCGGTTTTCCCAGCACTCCGAAGGGCAAGCGCTCGTCTTTTTTGTCATAACCGTGGCCGCCGTCGAGGTCGCCGTCGGTCTGGCGCTTCTCGTATCCCTCTACCGGATGAAGCGGACGACAAAGGCCGAAGAGATCACCGCTCTGAAATTTTAATCCTCCGATTCCCATCGCTTATGGCGTGGCTGCTTCTACTGGCCCCCCTGGCTTCGGCGTTGCTCGTCTGGGTTGCACTCCGGCCCTATCCCCGGCTCAGCCAAGGCGTTTCCCTTGCGGCGAGCTTGGTCACCTTCTTGACCGCCTTGGGCATCGCCCTCGGGAAGGTCGAGCCGCCCGCCGCGCTTTCCTGGATCGATCTGCCCGGGCTCCGAATCGAGATCGGAATGACCCTCGACCCGCTGGCGCGCCTGATGCTGCTTATGGTGACCGGGGTCGCCTTTCTGATCCACGTCTATTCGATCGGCTACATGGCGGAAGATCCGGGCAGGGCCCGGTTCTTCGGCGAGCTCTCCCTTTTTTTGGCTTCCATGATCGGGATCGTCGTTTCGACGAATTTCATCATGATGTACATCTTTTGGGAGCTCGTGGGCGTAAGCTCCTATCTGCTTATCGGCTTCTGGTTCGAGAAGAACTCGGCGGCGGATGCCGCCCGAAAGGCGTTCCTGGCGAACCGAGTGGGTGACTTCGGATTCCTCCTGGGAATTTTGACCTTCTGGGCGACCTGCGGGACCGTCGCCTTCGACCCCGGAGCAGCGCACGGACTGGCCGGGAATCCGCTGGCGACGGCGGCGGCCCTCCTTCTCTTTTGCGGCTGCATCGGGAAATCGGCGCAAATACCCCTGCATGTCTGGCTTCCCGATGCGATGGAAGGCCCGACTCCCGTCTCTGCGCTTATCCATGCGGCCACGATGGTGGCAGCCGGCGTTTACATGCTCTGCCGCATCTTCTTTGTCCTCGAGCTCTCCCCCGAGGCTCTTTCGGTCATCGCCTGGACCGGCGGAGTGACGGCGCTGGTGGCGGCTTTGATCGCTACGCAGCAGAACGACATCAAGCGGGTGCTCGCCTATTCGACGATGTCGCAGCTTGGATACATGGTGCTCGCCGTGGGATGCGCCGATACCACGGCGGCGATGTTCCATTTGACGACGCACGGCTTTTTCAAAGCCCTCCTGTTCATGGGCGCAGGCTCGGTGCTCCACGCTCTCCATCACGAGCAGGACATCTGGAAAATGGGGGGGATCGGCCGAAAGATGCCGCTGACGTTCCTTACCTTCATTATCGGGGCGGCCGCGTTGGCGGGGATCCCGGGCTTGTCGGGATTCTTCAGCAAGGAGGCCATTCTCCAGGCGGCGGCGCGCAGCCAACCCATCTTATTCTGGATGGCGGCTTTCACTGCGGGCCTGACGGCCTTCTACATGACCCGGATCACCCTGGTGTCTTTCCTGGGGAAGCCGCGGACGGAGGTGGCCGAGCATGCGAAGGAGTCGCCCCTTGTCATGGGCCTCCCTCTGGTCATCCTGGCCGTGCCGGCGGTCATCGCCGGGTATCCCTTTTTCGGGATCGAAGAGTACCTCGGGGGCCATCAGGCGCAGGCCGAAAACTCTCTGGTTCCGACAGCCTCCTTGATCGCGGTCCTCCTAGGTTTCGCCGCCGGGGCCGTCACGTATGGGCGAGCCACCGGCGAGCGGATCGCGATTCCTGTCTTTCAAAGGAAGTTCTATTTCGACGAGATCTACGACTGGACCGTACTCAAGCTCCAGGACGAATCCGCCAGGGTCCTGTCCTGGGTGGATCAATGGATTGTGGGGTTTGTCCTGGTCCGCGGAGGGGCTTTTATGGTCAGTCTGGGAGGAGAGATGCTGCGCCTGCTCCAGGCGGGCAACTTGCGGGAATATGCCTTTTTCTTCGCCCTCGGCGCGGGAGGGATTCTCCTATTGCTCTTCGGTCGCTAACGGAGGTCGGCCTGCGGATCGGATATCATCGAAGCATCAGAGACTCACTCGCTCATGTCACCGTTAACGATCTTGCTCCTTGTGGAAGCCGGGGCCATCGGGTTGATTCTCCTCGGCGCTCCCCCCAAAAAGGTCTCCCTGCTCGCCGGGGGTGTGAACTTTCTCCTGAGCCTCTGGATCTATGCCCAATTTCCGGCGGGGCTCGGCGGGTACCAATTTGTGGAGGATCACAGCTGGATCGCGGTGAGGGGGCTGCCGGAAATCCGGTATCATGTCGGCGTTGATGGGATCAGCCTCCCTCTGGTGCTGCTCACGACCCTGGTGACGCTGGCGGCGGTATGGGTAGCGCCCGCCAAGATCAAGCGTGCCGGCGAGTTCTATAGCTATCTCCTTCTCATCTCTCTTGGCGCGCTGGGCGCCTTCGCCTCCCTCGATCTCTTTTTCTTTTACGCCTTTCACGAGTTCGCTTTGATCCCGACGTTTCTGCTCATCGGGATTTGGGGCGCGGAAAATCGGCAGTTCGTGAGCTTGCAGTTGACGCTCTATCTTGGGCTCGGAAGCCTGATCCTTCTGGCCGGGATCATTGCCCTTTTGGGGGCTCTGCCTGCGGAGGCGCGGACCTTCGACATTCCCCGCTTGACCGGCTACCTGCGGGAAAATCCGCTGGCAACGAGCCAGCAGCTGGTCCCCTTCCTCCTTCTGGCGGTCGGCTTCGGCACGCTGGTCTCGCTCTTCCCCTTCCATTCCTGGGCGCCCTACGGTTATGCGTCGGCTCCCGCGTCGGCGGCCATGCTTCACGCCGGGGTCCTGAAAAAGTTCGGGCTCTACGGTCTTCTGCGCGTGGCGATGCCGCTGCTTCCCGGCGGGGCGGAGGCATGGAAGCCTTGGATCTTGGCCCTGCTTCTGGGCAACATCCTCTTCATCGGGCTCACGACGATCGCACAGAAGGAGCTTCCCGCGATGCTGGGATTTTCGAGCGTGATGCACATGGGGTACCTCTTTCTCGGGCTGGCTTGCTGGAACACCCTGGGGGTGAGCGGGGTGGTCTTTCTGATGGTCGCTCACGGCCTAAGCGCCGCCCTCCTCTTCGCCGTGGCCGGGGAAGTGAGGGAGCGGGCAGGAGAGATCCGCTTTGCGGAGTTGGGCGGCTTGGCCCGCCGAATGCCGTTTGTCGCCGTCGCCTTTCTGGTCGGCTCCTTCGCCTCGATCGGTGTTCCGGGACTCGCGAATTTTCCGGGAGAGCTTTTGATCTTTTTCGGCTCGTGGAGGAGCCAGCCGCTCCTCACCGCGGTGGTGATCTGGGGGATCGTCATCTCGGCCGTCTACCAGCTACGGGCCGTGCGGACGGTGTTTTACGGCGATCTGCCGTCGCATCTGAGCGAGACTGCTGACGTGGAAGGAGCGCAACGGATTCCCTACGCCCTGCTGATGGCCGCGCTATTGATTTTGGGAATCTGGCCCGGGACGCTCCTTGACGTTGTCGGGTCCAGCGTGCGCGGGGTTCTCGCCCCCTGATAAAGCCACGCGCGGCAGCGGGAAAGGGAAAAAAGCGGAAGGAGACGGGATGCACGAGGCATTATGGATCATCGCAGCGCCGGAAGTAATTCTGGCGGCGGGTGGGGTTTGCCTCTTGCTCGCCGAGGCGCTGCTGAAGCTCCCATCCAAGTCGATCGGGGTCCTGGTCCTCGCCGTCTATTTGATTGCCGGGCTCTGCCTCCTGCCCTTTGCGGCGACCGAGGGGGTGATTTGGGACGGGCTCTACACTTGGGATCGGTTCGCGGTTTCCGGAAAGGCCTTCTTCCTTCTGGTCGGCATGCTCGTCACCTATCTTAGCCTGGAAGGGGAGGAGAACATCCCGGCGGCGCGAGCGGAATTCTACGTGCTGCCGCTCTTTTGCACGGCCGGCATGGCTCTACTCTGCTCGGTGCGCGACTTGGTCCTGCTCTTCGTCGGGCTCGAGCTAGTGACTGTGACCCTCGTCATCCTGGTCGCCTATCGGCGAACCGATGCCGCTTCCTTGGAAGCCGGCGTGAAGTTCCTCATCGTCGGAGGCTTGGCGACGGCTTTCCTTGTCATGGGGATCGCCTACCTCTTCGGCGCCACCGGCTCGACCCAGTTCGATGGAATCCTTCGGGCTGTGGAAAGCGAGGGCGTAGGGCCGGCCGCTCTCCTCGGCCTGGCATTCCTCTTGGTCGGATTGGGCTTCAAGGCGGCGGCGGTCCCTTTCCATATCTGGGCCCCCGATGTCTATCAAGGCGCACCTACCCCGATCACCGCCTATCTCTCCGTCGGCTCCAAGGCGGCGGGCTTCGTGGTGCTGATCCGGGTCCTTCTCCTGCCCTTTTGGAACGCCGGCCTCCGAAGCCATTGGGTGCCCTTGGTCAGCCTGCTGGCCGCTCTTTCCGTTATTCTGGGGAACTTGGCTGCGCTGCCGCAACGGAACATAAAGCGTCTTCTCGGGTATTCGAGCATCAGCCACGCGGGCTTCCTCCTCCTGGGGATGGCATCGCACAGTTTCCTCGGGCTTGTCTCGATGCTCTACTATCTGTCAGCCTATCTGGTGGCGACCTTTACCGCGTTCCTGGTGCTGGTGCTGCTGGAGCAGGAGAAACCGGGCGATTCCATCAGCAATCTTTCCGGCCTCGCCCAAAGGAGCCCGCTTCTCGCTTGGTCGATGGCGTTGGCGATGGTGTCGCTCGCTGGGATTCCGCCGCTGATGGGGTTCTTCGGCAAGCTGCTGGTCTTTTTTGCCGCCTGGCAGAGCGGACTTCACCTCTTGGTCATCATCGGAGTGGTTGCGGCAGCGACGGGAATCTACTACTACGTAGCGGTCATCCGGGCGATGTTTTGGTGCGATCCCCTCCAGCATGGACCCGTGGTCCTCCATCCGGCGACACGGACGTTGCTTCTGGCGTTGAACCTGGCGAGCGTTCTCTTCGGGTTTTATGCGAAACCGATTCTAACCTTGGCGGCCGGGGCGGTGTCCGGCATTGGCGGGTAATGGATTCCGGCGACGGAGCGGGCAGTTAGCTCAGAGGCAGAGCGTCTCGCTTACACCGAGAGGGTCGGGGGTTCGAATCCCTCACTGCCCACGGCCAGGAAAAAGCGGCGGAGAAAAAAAAACGGGATTGCTTTCTCTCGGGGGCGGAGCATTACCATCGCGGCCCATGCAGCAGTACTTGATTGATCATGCCCTTGGGCTCTCCATCGGCTTCGCCTTGCTGGGGGTGATCGCGGCCTTCGCGTTAGCCTGGCAAGTGTACGGCATGGACCCCGGCAACGAGCGGATGCGCGCGATCGCCGGCGCTATTCAAGAGGGAGCTGCGGCTTACTTAAGCCGGCAGATGAGGACGGTGGCGGGAATCGCCATCGTTCTTTTTCTTCTCATCGGTTTCTTCAAGAGCTGGTGGGCCGGAGGAGGATTTCTCCTGGGAGCAGGTTGCTCCTTTTTGGCGGGCTTTATCGGGATGCGGGTGGCCGTCCTTGCCAATGTGCGCACCGCCCAGGCCGCCACGGTAGGGCCGGAGCCGGCTATGCATGCCGCGTTCCGAGGCGGCGCGGTCACCGGCTTGCTCGTCGTCGGGCTCGCTCTCTTTTCGGTCGGGGCGTTCTATTTCCTTTCGGTTTCCTACCAAGGACTACGGGAGACGGTCTCCGCCCTCGTGGGATTGGCTCTGGGCGCCAGCTTGATCAGTGTCTTCGCGCGCCTGGGAGGCGGGATCTACACCAAGGCGGCCGACGTGGGCGCCGATCTCACGGGCAAGATCGAGCAGCGGCTGGAGGAGGACGACCCTCGCAATCCGGCCACCATCGCGGATAACGTCGGCGACAACGTGGGCGACTGCGCGGGGATGGCGGCGGACGTTTTCGAGACCTACGTGGTGAGCCTGATCGGAGCGGTTCTGGTGGCGGCGATCAGCTTGGACGGCAAGCCCGCCGCGATGATGTATCCCTTTCTGGTCGGCTGCATCACGATCCTGGGGGCCCTTTGCGGGATCGCCTATGTGAGCTTCTCCAAAGCGCCGGCCGGCAAGGCCCTGGTTCAAGGGGTCATTGTCAACGGAATCGTGGCGGCCGTTCTTTTCCTGCCGCTCTGCTGGTTGCTTTTTCCCGACCGGTGGCCGCAAGAGTATAGCTGTTCGGTGATCGGGGTTCTGATGACGGCCGCCATGGTGATGATCACCGACTACTACACGAAGATGACCGGTTCTCCGGTGCAGAAGATCGCTCGAGCCTCCCAGACCGGCCATGCAACCAACATCATCGCGGGGCTGGCCTTGGGGATGGAGGCGACAGCCGTTCCGGTCCTCTTCATCGCCATTGCTGTCCTCGTGACGTTCTGGCTGGACCAACTCTACGGCGTGGCTATCGCGGTCCGCTGCATGTTGAGCATGGCGGGGATTATCATCTCGTTGGATAGCTTCGGGCCGATCACCGACAATGCGGGTGGCGTCGCCGTCATGAGCGGGCTGCCGAAGCAAGCGCGGCAGGTCACCGATGAGCTCGACGCGGTGGGCAACACCATGAAAGCCGTCACGAAAGGCTATGCGATCGGCTCGGCGGGATTGGCCGCCCTGGTCCTTTTCGGCTCCTATGTCGAAGAGCTCCGTCATTACAGCACGCAGCCGGCTGCCGAAGGCTTGGAGTTCCGGCTCCAGGACCCCAAGGTGATCGTGGGTCTATTCCTGGGTGCTCTGCTCCCTTATCTGTTTGCCGCGCGGAGCATGGCGGCGGTCGGAAACGCGGCCGGAGCGGTGGTGGAGGAAGTTCGCAGGCAAATAGCGGAAATTCCCGGCCTGCTCCAGGGAACGGCTCGGCCTCTCTACGGGCGGTGCGTCGATATCGTAACCAAGGCCGCGCTGCGCGAAATGATCGTTCCGGCGCTGCTTCCGCTGATCCTGGTGATCGCCATCGCGGCGATCCCCGGGCTCGGTCCGATCGTCCTGGGCGGGGCTCTTATCGGCACGATCGTGACCGGGCTCTTCGTGGCGCTCTCCATGACCTCGGGCGGCGGCGCCTGGGACAACGCCAAGAAATATATTGAGGAAGGCCACTACGGGGGCAAGGGGTCGGACGCGCATGCGGCGGCCGTGACAGGCGACACCGTGGGCGACCCCTACAAGGACACGGCCGGGCCTGCCATCAATCCGATGATCAAAGTCGTCAACGTCCTGGCGATTTTGGTCATCGGCATTTTCGCCCATTATTGGAAGCTTTAGCTGGCCAGCTTGGTCGTTGGCCTTGCCGGGGGGATCCATGAAGAACTTGACTGTTTGCCGGGAGAGGGAGTAGCTTCATCCTAGGTCGGCTTTACCGCTTGTACGAAAAAGGTGGCCTACCTCCTAGGGTATTGTGCTAGAGCCCGAAGGCGGCTAACCGCAACCCCCCCCAGAAACCCATGAAGGCGACGCAAAAACTTCACGATCTCGGTCAAAGTCTCTGGATCGATAATATCTCGCGACAGATGCTCGATGACGGGCGGCTCGAGCGGTATATCCGGGAGTATGCCGTCACTGGGTTGACCTCGAATCCGACAATCTTCGACCACGCGATCGCGAAGGGGCATGGATACGACGAGGCGATTCAGGAGCACGCTGCGCACGGCCTCGAAGGAGAGTCGCTTTTCTTTGCGCTGGCCATGGAGGATCTCCGCCGGGCGGCCGACTTGTTCGAGCCGATCTACCGAGAGACCCAAGGGATCGACGGCTGGGTTTCCCTAGAGGTATCGCCGCTCTTGGCTTACGACGCGGACCGCACCCTGCAGGAGGCGAAGAGAATTTACAAAGCCACGGAGCGTGCCAACCTCTATGTGAAGATTCCCGGCACCCGGGAAGGGCTGCCCGCCATCGCAGGAGCGATAGCCGAAGGGGTCCCGGTTAACGTGACGCTCCTTTTCTCCACCGATCATTATACGGCCGCGGCCGACGCCTATATGAGGGGCTTGGAGCGGCGAAAGGCGGCTGGGCTCGACCTGGGTTCGGTCTCTTCGGTGGCCTCCGTTTTCATCAGCCGTTGGGACAAGGCGATCATGGGTAAGGTGCCGGAGCGGCTGCGAAACCGCCTTGGGATCGCTGTCGCCAAGCAGACCTATAAGGCCTATTGCGAAATTCTGGCTTCGGATCGCTGGCGCTCGCTCGAGTCGGCGGGCGCGCGCCCGCAGCGGCTTCTCTGGGCCAGCACAGGAACCAAAGATCCGCAGGCGTCCGACATCCTCTATGTCCGGGCGCTTGCTGCCCCGAAGACCATCAACACGATGCCGGAGGAGACCCTCTTGGCATTTGCGGAACATGGTGAGATCGGTGAGCTCCTGCCGGCCGACGGCGGGGATGCGAGCGCGGTCCTTGCCGAATTCCGCGAAGCGGGAATCGATGTGCCGGCTTTGGCCGAGCGGCTTCAGCGGGATGGGGCGGACGCCTTCGTCGCTTCTTGGAAGGATCTCCTGCGCTCGCTTGCCGAGCGGAGCGCCCTTCTCCAAAGCGCGTAGGATCAACCGTTGTCCGGGCCGCCGAGGTCGATCAGACCGTTGGTTGCCGTGACGCGGAAGGTGTCGGATCCGGGATTCGGGAACTGGTCAATGCGGCCTCCGGCTCCCTGCAGGAGCAGTATCCCCGCAGCGATATCCCATAGGCGGATTTCCTGCTCCAAGTAGGCGTCGATCCTCCCGGCGGATACGTAGGCGAGATCGAGGGCTGCCGAACCGGTGAGCCGGACCTTGCGGACGCGCGGCACGAGGTATTGGACAAGGCGCAGCCCCTGCTCGATGCCTGCGCGGCTTCGGGAAAAGCCGACTACGCAGATCGCCTCGGAAAGACGGGTTCGCCGGCTTGCGCGGATCGGCCTGCCGTTGAGGCGGGGCGAGCGATCGCGTTCGGCGGTGAAAAGCTCCTGACGAATCGGATCGTAGATCACGGCCGCGAGCAGTTCTCCTTCCCGACGCACGGCGATCGAGGTGCAAAAGTGGGGAATTCCGTGAGCAAAATTCACCGTTCCGTCGAGTGGATCGACGATCCATTCGACAGGTCCAGTAGCGGCTCCCGCATTCCCCTCTTCGCCCACGATGCGATGGTCGGGGAAATCGCGCAAGATCGTGCGGCAGATCAACTCCTGAGCCTGTCGATCGGTTTCGATCTTGATGTCGTAGGCCATCTCCTCGGAAACGACGAACGGTTGTCCAAAGCTGCGCCGGAGCAGATCTCCGGCAACCAGAGCGGCATCGATCGCCGTACGGGCGCAGCGCGCCGAGAGTGCGCAAAGATCACTGTCAGGATTCATAGATAGCGGAAAGCGCCGACGCGCGGCGTCTCTGCTCCGTGTTTTGGCGTCATCACTTCACCAACCGACCAGCCGCCTCACGTTAGGGCGATAGGGAAAGAGGATCAAGAGAACCGTAGCAAGAAGTGGCGGTCTAGGGACAGGATAATCCCAGCAGGCGGTAGGCGGTTTTCTGCAGAGGTGCCAAAGGAAATTGCCGGTTCGCGATCGTGGCCTGAAGAGTCTCACGCCCCTGGCTGCTTATCTCATGCTCCGCCCAGAGGAGAGCCACGCAGAGAGCTTCTTCTTCGGAAAGGCCGATACAGGGAAGCTCGGCGTAAGGAGCGGAGAAGGAGAAGTAGCGGAGAAAGCGGACGTCATTTCCGCTGATGCGGAACAGAAGGTTGCCTCGCCGCTCGTTGCCGCGTTCGACGACGAAGAAATAATTGCAGTTTCCACACGCGGATGGTCCGACGAGGTCATGCGTGCAGTCGAAGGCCAGGTAGCTCCGGACAAAGAGCTGCTTGCCCTCCGGCAAAGTGTTGAGAAAATGGGCCAGCCGTTCCGTTACGAAAGGTGTCATCGCCGCGCGGCGGCTCTCCACGGCGGGCGGGTGAAGGAGTAGGAGAACCGTCAAGGTTGCCGCAGCCAAGCCGGGGCCGTTCTTGATGCGATGCCTGGGCGGGGAAGGCTTCCGCCCGTAGACTGGCGCGGGGGAAACGCGGCAGCGGCGTCCTCCGGTCTGGCATCGTTGGGTGCTTGGGATCACGGGGTCGATGACGTTCGGTTGGGATGGGCGAGATGATAATCGACAAGATCGATGCGTTGTCGTTCGTGGCGGGAGGCGAACGGAATCCGAACTCGATAATGGAACACGACAGTCTTGGGAACGTAGCCGAGAGGGATGCGCTGGGCAATATACGAAAAAGCCAGACGCTCGAAGCGGACCAGGAACCAGGCAACGCTGACGGGCCGGACCAAATGGGCCTGCGCGGCCAGGATGGAGTAGTCACGAGCGCTGATATGCATCTCTCCATGCACATGATTGAGGAGCTTTTCCAGGGAAGTCCGGTAGGGTTCGTCGGGCTTGCCGCGAAAAGCGAGGTGGTACGCAGGCTCTCCCTGCCAATCTCCATGGCCGAGGAGCTCCACGTGGAACCGGGGTACCGCCTTGCGGAACGAGTATACCGTTTCAATCCCGCGCCGAGCCTGCTTGACCTCCGCTTCCGCGGTCGCGCGCTTGGCTTGCTCATCACCGGGGGCATCGGTGAGGATTAAGGCGTGGGCGTTGGGGCCGATCCGGACCACGACGTGCGATCGGCGTCGCGGACGGTCGTCGGGACCGAGGGAGTCGATCTCGATCTTTTCCAAGAACTCGTAGGCATTCAGCTCATGGGCCAGCGCCTCTTGCTTCTCCACCATCCGATCGACGATCGAGGCGACCGGAGGAATCTCCGGGGGTGGGCGGATAGGCTGAGCCCTGGCCGGATCCAATCCTGGTGCGGTGAACCACCACCAAGAAAGGAGGATTGCGCAACCCCGAGGCGGCCTCCACGCGGCGAGCCGCATAGGCTTGGCTAAATCGGAAGCTGGATCGGTTCGAGGGCGGTCGCCCGGCCGGAGGAATCCTCCAATGTGAGCAGGACCCCGTCCGCTTGAAGCCCCTTTGTGGCCAGCCCGAACCGTTGGGGGAGGAGGGTGACGTACCGCTGGATGACCGAATGCGCATCGCGCCCGATCACCGAATCATGCGCGCCGCAGAAGCCGACATCGGTCAAGTAGGCAGTCCCACCCGGAAGAATGGTGCCGTCCGCCGTCTGTACATGTGTATGTGTTCCCAATACGGCCGAAACCTGTCCGTCGAGATAGCGGCCGAAGGCGATTTTTTCCGAGGTCGCCTCCGAATGGAAGTCCACGAGGATGCAAGGGGTTTCGCGTCGCATCGCTTCCAAGGCAGGGCGGATCGCAAGAAACGGGTTGTCCGTTTGCGGCGTCATAAATGTTCGCCCGAGCACGCAGATCACGCCCAGCTTTTTTCCATTGCCCTGGACGACGATCGATCCGCTCCCCGGCGTATTGGGCGGGTAGTTGAGAGGACGGAGCAGACGGGGCTCATCCGCCATAAACGGAATGATTTCGCGCTGATCCCAGGCGTGATCGCCCAAGGTGATCACGTCCACGCCGTAACGGAGAAGCTCATAGGTAATCTTCGGGGTGATGCCGCTGCCGCCGGCGGCGTTCTCTCCGTTGGCGACGACGAAGTCGATCGTCCGTTCCTGGCGCAAGCGAGCAACGGCGATGCGGACAACCTCCCGTCCCGCTTCGCCGACGACGTCACCCAGAAATAATACCTTCACCGATGCGGCGTCGTCTCTCGCAGACTCCGCCGACAAGGGAAGCACGAGAAGAGCGACTACTCTCTATACACTGGAATGGGAAATTCCGCTAGCGCCGATCCCGCTTGCGGAAACCTCCCGAGCTGGACCCGGAGGGAGCGAACCGTTCCTCCTTCGGCTTCGCTTCGTTAACAACAAGGCTTCTGCCTTCTACTTTCGTTCCGTGCAACTTGTCAATCGCCGCCTTCGCCTCTTCCGCCGTTTCCATCGTGACGAAGGCGAAGCCGCGGGATTGGCCGGTCATGCGGTCAATGATCAAATTGACCTCGGTGACCTTGCCGTGCTGGCCAAAGAGCTCGCGAACGTCTTCCTCTCGATGAGAGAAAGGGAGGTTCCCGACATACAGTCTTCTGTTCATGCAATCTTCCCTCAATGCAAACACATCACTTCTGCCGGGTCTCTCCCGATCGCCGTTTCCATGGCGATTGAAAGGAGCACGTTCAACCCTCGCTGTCCGGCTCGCTCTCGCAGATCCTCAGTAGGATCCCAGAACCCGGAAAAGAGTCAAGTAGAAAGCCGGAAAGTCGGAGGCGGCTCCGGCGCATGCCCGGAGCGAGCCAGAGAGAAGATGTGCCGGGGCATGAGTTCTCCCTTCGGCGCAAGCGGTGTCGTTCGACAAGTTGCGGGCGATCCGCACCATTCGGGCGCGAAGCGAACCATGGGCTAATCACAGTTCCGGGTAAAGGCGTCCCGCGTTGAGGATGCCGTTAGGATCGAAGGCCGCCTTGAGCCTCCGGTGAAGCGAGAGTAGGGCCGGCTCAAGGGGTTGCTGCCGGGATCCGCCCGCCTCGAGGAGAGTCGCGTGTCCGCCGCGCGAACGAGTCCATTCCCAAACGGCGGCGGGCTCGAGGTATCCCTTCCACCAGCGCTGGGCGCCGCCCCAGTCGAGAAAGAGGACACCTTCTCCGGGCGCCGGCGGCAGGGTTGCGGGAGGCACGGAGAGTCGCCAAAGCGGACCGGGCCGGAGGAAAAATGGATGCGTACGCTCGCGAACCGACTGCCAAAAGGCATCCGGATCGGCCAGGCGCTCTCCTCCGATGCGGCTTGCGGCAGCGCGTACCCCCCCTTTTGAGCCGCTTAAGCGCAGGAAGAGCCGCTCTCCGTCGTAGCAGGCTGCGCTGAGGGGCAAGGGCTCCGCGGCGAGCCGGCAGAGCCAGTGGATGGCCGCTTCCGGCTTTGCTTCCAGCGAGAGCGTTTCGGAGAAGGGCGGTCTGGGGCTCACCTTAAGGCTGATTTCCAGCAAGATGCCCAGGGTTCCCTGCGCTCCGGTGACCAGGCGTGGAACATCATATCCCGCCACGTTTTTGATGACCTCGCCGCCGAAGCGGAGCGCTTGGCCCCTTCCGTCGAGCAGCCGCACGCCGAGGACAAAGTCCCGAGCCGCGCCGCTGAAGGGGCGCGCGGGTCCGGATAGACCGCAGGCGATGGTTCCGCCGAGCGTGGCCGAATCTCCCAAGGATGGGGGTTCGAAGGGAAGCCACTGGCCCTGGGCGGCCAGCAGGCGGTGGATCCGACTCATCGGTGTGCCGGCACGGGCGGTCAGGACGAGTTCGGTGGGCTCGTAGCGAAGAATGCCCCGGTGTTCTCCGAGAGCAAGGCGCCGACCCGAAACGGGGAGCCCCAGAAAAGCCTTGGTCCCGCCGCCGACGATAAAGAGCGGAGTGCGGGAGTCGTGGGCGCTCCTCACCTCCTCCACCAAGACATCCGTAAGGTCCCGATCTTGGTCGATCATGACCGTTTCCCTCCCGGGGATCGGCCGTCCGCTCCGCGCAAGCGGCCTTGGCGTGTGCCGGCATCCGTCCGGAGAGGAAGGAGGCTCCTCTTTTCTCCGGAAGAGAAAACCAGCAAGCAAAGAGGGGAGCGGTCAGACATCAATACCGTTGGATCTCCGGAAAGGGCGGCTTTCCGCGATGGACACGCATTGCGCCGAGCTCGGCACAGCGATGAAGCAGCGGAATCGCTTTCCTCGGATTGAGGATTCCCTCGGGGTCGAACGCCTCTTTGACGCGATGAAACTGCGCCAGTTCGGCCGGGCCGAACTGGATGCACATCGAGTCGAGCTTTTCCACGCCGACGCCGTGCTCCCCGGTAATCGTTCCTCCCAGCTCCACGCAGATCTCTAGAATTTGGCGCCCTAGGCGCTCGGCATGCTGAAGCTCCATGGGTCGGCTCGCATCAAAAAGGATCAGGGGGTGGAGGTTGCCGTCTCCGGCGTGAAAGACGTTGGCGACCGGCAGCCCGAATTCTTTCGAAAGTCGGCCAATGCGGCGGAGAGCTTCCGGAAGGCTTTGACGCGGGATGGTTCCGTCCATGCAATAGTAGTCGGGAGCGAGCCGACCTGCGGCCGGAAACGCCGACTTTCTTCCCTTCCAGAGCAAGATTCTCTCCTCCTCCGATGAGGAGACACGAAGGAAGAAAGCCCCGCTCTCCCGCAACCGACTTTCCGCGAGGGCGATCTGCTCGTCCACCTCCTGGGGCAGGCCGTCGAACTCGCAGAGCAGGAGGGCGGCCGCCTCGACCGGATAGCCCGCAGGAACGAAGGCTTCCGCCGCGCGGATCGCCAGATTGTCCATCATCTCCAAGCCCGCCGGCACGAATCCCTCTCCGATCACCTTTCCCACGGCCGCAGCGGCGGCTTCCACGGAAGCAAAGCCGGCGACGACCAGACGGGCCGAGGGAGGGCGTGGCAGAAGCCGGACCGTCGCCTCCACAACGACCCCGAGCAATCCCTCGGATCCGATAAACAAAGCGAGAAGGTCGAAGCCGGCGGAATCCAGAGCTTCCGTTCCCAGCACGAGCGGATCCCCCTCGGCGGTCAGCATCTTGACGGAGATGACATTGTGCACGGTCAGCCCGTACTTGAGGCAGTGGAGTCCGCCCGCATTTTCGGCGATGTTGCCCCCGATGGTGCAGGCGATATCCGACGAGGGGTCCGGAGCGTAGAAGAGCCCGAAGGGCGAGGCGGCTTCCGAGATCGCCCGGTTCGTTACACCCGGCTCGACTCGGGCCGTCCGATTGAGGGGGTCGATCGCAAGGATCCTGCGAAGGCGTGTCATGCTCAGTACCAGCCCGGAACGATCCGGAAGGGCACCGCCCGACAAGCCGGTGCCCGCCCCGCGGGGAACCACAGGTACCCGGAGAGCGTGGCAAACCCGGAGGATCTCTCGGACTTGGTCGACCGATTCGGGAATCGCTACCGCTAAAGGAAGCCGCCGATAGGCGGTCAAGCCGTCGCATTCGTACGGCCGCAAGGACTCCGGCTCGGTCAGTAGCGTACAGCCGGAGAGACTCGTCCGCAATCGACGCAAGAGGGCTTCCGGTCGGAGTGAAGGCTCCGGCGAACCGGTCAAGCCGCATGGAGCGCCCGCCGCCTTCGACTGCGCGGCTCGCCGACGGAGAAGCGAGCGAAGGAAAGGGGGGATCATGGAAAGGGCGGGAAGCGCTCCGCCGACGAGTCTCCGCTGTGCTGTGTCCGATTGCCGGCAGGAGTTTCTAGCCGGAGGCCCGCAGCCTGACATTCGTCGATCAGCTCGACCCAGTGGCGGACCGGGACCCGGCTCCTTCCGGCCAGATGGAGCTGGCAGCCGATGTTGGCCGTGAGAATCTCCGTCGGCCCGCCCTCTTCCAAGGCGGATACCTTCCAATCCAACAACCGGCTCGAGATCTTCGGTTGCAAGAGCGCATAGGCTCCGGCGGCGCCGCAGCAAGCCGGCGATCGCTGTTGCGGAATCAAGGGAACGCCTAGTTTCTGCAGCAGGGCTTCGACCGTTCCCGGCCGCTGTGTGCACGGGCAGTGGAAGGCGACCGCCTTTTTTGGGGGGAGGAACGGATGCCTCCCTCCTTCGGAAAGGAGCAGCTCGGCGGGATCTTTCACCACGTCCGCAATCCGGCGCGCGCGCTCCGCGTACTGTCCATCGCTTGCAAGAATGGCCGGATACTCGCGTACCATGAGCGCGCAGGCGCTTGCGGGAATCATCAGCCCCTCAGCACCCGCCTGCAGCTCCGGCCACCAGAGGTCGAGATTCCGCCGGATTTGGCCGAGAGCCCGTTTCTCGAAGCCGAGGTGGTGGGAGAGGGCCCCGCAGCAGCCGGAACCGGGGGAGAAAACCGGCTCGATCCCGAGCCGGTGGCAGACACGAGCTAAAGCGAGATGCGTCGCGGGCGAGAAGACCGATTGAGCGCAGCCGGGAACGAGTAGGATGCGCCTGGGGTGCGGTAGGCTACGGCGAGGAAAGCCGGTTGCCGCCGGGCGAGCCGGAAGCGTAGCCGCGAAAGGCGCCGGAAGAAGCGGGCGAAGCAGTCGCGCGACCGCGACCGCGCGGGAGAGTCGCGAGGGATACGGGACAACGGCGCCGATCAACCGGCGGAGAAGCCAGTCTTTTAGGTTCCGGGGGCTTGCGGCCGCAACAAGGCGCCGCGTCACGGCCGCCAGACGGCTGTACTCGACGCCGGACGGGCAGGCACGTTCGCAGGCCCGGCAGAGAAGACAACGATCGAGGTGCTGCCGGGCGATTTTTCCGCCGCGCCCCTCGAGCACCTCCTTGATCAGATAGATGCGGCCTCGCGGGCTGTCGAGCTCATCCCCGGAGAGCTCGTAGGTCGGGCAGGCCGGCAGGCAGAAACCGCAATGAACGCAGGTGCGCAGCAGCCGTTCCGCTTCCCGGGCGGCCGGCTCCCGGAGAAGAGACTGGGAAAGACGTGCTTCCATGAAGGCCCCCCGAACGAAACTACTCGCTCCGGCTCCCTCCGGCAAAACGTAGCCAACTCCTAGCCGCGCCGTGGGCTACCCCTGAGCGAAGAAGGAAGATGGCAACGGTATGCGGCGACCGCCGGCCCTGTGAGAATGGTCAACTGCCGGGGTCTCCGTTCCGGAGAGCTGCAGGAAGTACGGATCCGAGGCGGATGCAGTTTGCCCCCTCGGTGAGGATTCGCAAGGGGGATAGCGGCTCCGGGGATCGCTCCCGGCACGGCGATCCGAAACGAAGAGATCCTTGGCCTGTAAGCAGGGGACCGACGGTATTGGCAGAAGCCCGAAAGCTTCCGGAGAGAGCGGCGTACTTCGGCCTCGGAGGCGCGGGTACCGCCGATATATTCGAATCGACCGCGCGCACGTTCCCGATGCCTAGCTGTCAGGTCCCGCATGATTGCGTACTGCTTTTTGGAAGAGATGCGGATGGGATTGTTGCCATGTTTTTAGGGCCTGAAGTGGGGTTTGGTGATTGAGCGATTTTTGAGGGTGGTGTTCGTTGTAGAGCCAGGCGTAGCGGTGGAGCGTGGTTTTCAGGTCGAGGGAGCTTTGGAAGTGATGAGTACGGAGGATCTGCGCCAGTCTTCCGTTGAAGCGCTCCACCATGCCATTGGTGCGAGGCGACTTTGGCTTGGTCAGGCGGTGCTCGATTCCCAATGCTTGGCAGAGCGCGTCGAACTCATGGGCTCCGGTAGCATCCTTGGCTGCTTGGCCGAAGACGCGATCGGTGAACTCCTTGCCGTTATCGGTGAGGATGGTTCGGATTTTCACGGGTGCCGCCTTGGCCAGCGCCTGGAGAAAGCTGCGGGCGGCCGCTGGGGTCTTTGCACGCTTGACCGCCAAGAAGACCCAACGGGTGGCTCGATCGATGGCGACGAAGACATAACGGCGAGACGTCTCGTCGGCCATCTGGGGCAGGTATTTGAGGTCCACATGAAAGTAGCCCGGCAGGTAAACTTTAAAGGGTTGAGTGGGATTGGCCGGTTTTTCCGGTTGAGGCAGCCGGGAGTGGCCTCGGCGCCGCAGGAGCCGGCCCAAGGCCGAGCGGGTCATGGAGGGTTCGATAAATTCGCGGATGACGGCCAGCAGATCGTCCAGCGGCAGCCGGAGCTGCGTGCGCAAGTAGATCACCAGCTCTTCCTGTCCCGGATTGAGTGTCGTCGGAAGATGATGCGGGGTGTGGCTGGCATCCTCGACAAAATCCCGCTTCCGCCACCGACGAATCGTCTCCCGAGTCACGCGAAACTGCCTCGCCAACTCGTAATCGCTGCCCTTCGCCCGTTGAATCGCCGTGCGGATCGCCGGCGTAGTCGTCGCATTTTTGTGCAGGGTGATTCTCATATCTTTACCTCGGCTTTCCAGCTTGCCACAACCTCCCGAAGCACCGCACGCCCGATCAGCAACGGACGGCGATTTTCTAGAAGGTAATCATGCGAACCCCAACACCTAGCGGCCATTTCTCACAAGCTTTCTCCTACGGCTTGCAAAACGGGCTCGTCTGCTTCGCTCCCGCTTGGTTTTCCATCCTCGCAGTATGTCTTCATACAGCTCCGGTGGAAAACCTGCGCCCGCCTCGCACCCAAGCCCATTTGCGGCGCCTCGGCTACGAAATTTGTGAGAAATGGCCGCTAGGGCTGCGCACCCCGCGGATGCTGCCATACCCGTTCATCGGTTGTGCGGCTGGGCACCACCGGGCAAAGAAATCGGAGACCGCCGATCCGGCGACAAGTCTACCCGTTGGCACCCCGTTGGGCGAGAATCTCCTTACGGACCGGCTCGAGCTGGCGGGCGCAGCCGAGCTTTTCGCTCTTGTGCGCGATCATGTTCGCGTACTCCGCCATAAAGATGCGGCCCGGCCCGCGAAAGTCGAAGTCCTCCGGATGGTCGCGCAAGTACTCGCGGTGCACGCGCATCCAGACCAAGCGGCCGTCGGTATCGATGTTGATTTTGGTGACTCCGCGCTTTGCCGCCGGAAGGTATTCATTCTCATCGACGCCGGATGCGCTCGGATCCAGCTTGCCGCCGGCTGCGTTGATCCGCCGCACTTCGTCCTGGGGAACGCTGGAGCTTCCATGCATTACGAGCGGAAAACCGGGAAGGCGCTTGGAGATCGCTTCCAACACCTCGAAATGGATCGACTGCTTCCCCTTGAACTTGTACGCACCGTGACTGGTGCCCACGGCGCAGGCGAGAGAATCGCAACCCGTTTGCTCGACGAAGATTTTTGCCTGGTCCGGGTCGGTAAGGCAGGCGTGCCCTTCCTCGACCTTGACGTCCTCTTCCACTCCGCCGAGCATCCCGAGCTCGGCCTCCACACTGACACCCTTGGCGTGGGCGCGCTCGACCACACGGCGCGTGATGGCTACGTTCTCCTCGAACGGGTGGTGCGAGGCATCGATCATGACGGAGCTGTAGAAGCCCGAGTCGATGCAGTCATAGCAAGTCTCTTCGTCGCCATGATCGAGGTGGACCGCGAAGATGCACTCCGGGTAGATGCTTTCGGAGGCTCGGATGATGGCCTCGAGCATCCGTTTGTCGGCATACTTCCTGGCCCCTCTCGAGATTTGGATGATGAACGGAGCCTGCGCCTGCACAGCCCCTCGGAAGAGGCCGAGGGATTGCTCCATGTTGTTGATATTGTACGCGCCGATCGCGTACTTTCCGTAAGCGCAACGAAAGAGTTCCGCCGTCGTGACGATCATGATTTCTACCTCCTTCTTCTTGGCCGGTCGGGAGCCATACCGCTGTCTTAGCCCCTGTCGAGCAATAGGCAGACTACGTTCCCCTCGGTTGCTGGGCAAGTGCGAAATGGCGGACTCGACGCTGAGGACAACCGCATGCGGAAGGTAAGCAAATTCCGCGATCGGGCGCTCATCCTGGCAGGCCACGGATCGATGTTCAGCCCTGAATCCGCCCTGCCGATCTACCGGCATGCCGCTTCACTGCGGTTGTCCGGCACGTTCGCGGCTGTCTACGAGTGCTTCTGGAAAGAGGAGCCATCCTATCGGACGGTTCTTTACGGAGTGGAAGAGGAGTGCATTTACCTTGTGCCCGACTTTCTGAGCCATGGCTATTTTACCCGAGAGGTTCTGCCGCGCGAGTTCGGGTTGCGGGGGCCCGTCACGCGCCGGGGCTCCTTCGAGATCCGCTATTGCGAGCCGCCCGGCTGCCATCCGCGCATGGCGGATGCGATCGTGGAGCAGGCCCTGGCGGTGATCCGGAACACCGACTCCCGCGATGTCGCTCTGCTCCTGGTCGGCCACGGAACCGAGCGAAACGACTGCTCCGCGCAAACCGCATGGGAGCAAGCCGCCCGCATCCGCGACTCCGGGCGATTCGCCGAATGCGGCGTGGCGTTCTTGGAGCAGGACCCGTCGGTGCGCCGATGGCGCGACTTGATCCGCAGCAGGGATATCGCCGTTGTCCCGTTTTTCCTTTCCGAAGGGAAGCACTCGTACACCGACATTCCGCATCTGATGGGCTTGAGCGGGCATCCGCGGGATCCGGAGTTTCTCAACCCGCAGGTGACCAAGGACGGACGGCGGATCTACTACGCGCGGGCCGCCGGAATGGCTTCGATTCTGGATCGAGTCATTCTCGGCCAGGTGGAGGCTTTCGATGAAGCTCACGGACTGGTTTGAAGCCCGTCTTGCGCGAACCCCCCCGCCATGGATCCTGGGCGAAGTTCGCATTTCTCCCGGCTATGTCCTCGTCCATCGGGAGGACGTTCCGGAAGATAGCCGGCTGCAGCTCCTAACGGGCATGGATTCTTTCCTGGAGCTGGTTCGCTTCGATTCGGCCGGGCGGTTTCGTCCGCTGCGCGGGGCACCGGGATTGCGAAAGGGATGGCGCCGGGGACCGTATTCGGCGGGAGAGCTCATCGCCGACCTACAGCTGCTCTACCCGGGCGCCGTCGGACTGCTGGCGGCCTGGGAGGCGGATCGGCTTGCGCCGACACCCTTTGCGGAGACCGCCGGCCGCCAGACCGGAATCTATCGGGTGACGCAACGACTTTCTTCCGAAGAACTTCCTCTGCTCGTGGAAGAGATCTGCATCCGGGGCTGCTTGCGCCGACCCCTCTGGCATGCCGCGGAGCGCGAACCGGCGGAGAAGGAAGCGGGTCTCCCCCTTCTTTGTCCCGAGGCGTGCGCCTTTTTCCTCCACCAGGTTCGCGGTCGGTCCGGGCGATGCTCCGTGCCCGCTGCATAGCGGAGGCTAAATCGGTTCGCAAAGGATTCGGTTCAAAAAAGCTGCTTGAGCAAGACCTTCGAGCGGCGGCCGCTCTGCTCGTAGAGGAGCCGGCGCGCCGCCGGTAGGTCGTCCGGAGTCCCTTCGCGGAAGCCCGCCTTTTGGGTGAAGAAATTGTAAGTTCGGGCCGAGAGAGCGAAGAGCTGCCGGATGCCCTCCTCGCGGGCGACCGATTGGGCGAACTGCACCAGCTTTCGTCCGAGCCCTTGGTTTTCGTACACTCGGGCGACCGAAAGGCAGGCGACCTCCGCCTGCGAGGATTCGGGAAAGCGGTGGAGCGCCACGCAACCGACAACCGCGCGGTCGATCTCCAGCACATAGTAATCGTTGAGCCGCGCGAGGATGCTCTGCCGGGTGCGGGGGAGCAGTTCGGCAGCGTCCACAGACTGTGCAATGAGCTGGAGGATCGAACGGACGTCCTTTTTCTGCGCTTTTCGGATCGACTCGTATCCTTCGGAGTAGACCATCGTGCCCACCCCTACCTGAGAAAAGAGCTCCGAGAGAAGGGCGTCATCGATGCGAATATCGAGGAGGTGGATGCGCGGCACCCCGCCGCGGCAGGCGGCGATCGAATGGGAAAGCTTAGAGAGCAGGAGCGCGGAGGAAGTGGCCGCATGCCGCTGGAGGAAGGCCTCGGCCTCGCTGACGGAGAGCTGTCGCGCCAAGTCGGCCTCCTTGGCATAATCGATTTCCGCCGAAAGATAGATGAGCTTCACGGCGCCGACGGCCTCCGCGACCGCCACCGCCACCGCATCGGAGTTAACGCGGAAGAGATTACCCTCCCGGTCGGATCCGATGGGGCTGATCACCGGTAGGATGCCGCGGTCGAGAAGATCGTGCAGGAAGGCGGTGTCGACCCGCTCGATCCGTCCCGTCAGGAGGTGGTTGACTCCGCCGACGATCCCGAAAGGGTGCACCACCAGCGCGTTCGGCAGAGCGGCCCGTAGGTCCGCGGAGCTGAATGTCGCGAGAATCTGCTGTGCGACTTGGCAGGATGCGGCCTGGCACACCTTTAAGGTCGCGGTGTCGGTAGGGCCGGTTCCATCCGAGGAAGAGAGAGGGATGGAGCGCTCCTGGGCGAGTTCCCGCACCTGGAGGCCGATGCCATGGACCACGATCACCCGGACGTTCAGGCTGCGGAGAACGGCGAGGTCGAGCGCGAGATTCGCGAAGTTCTCGTGCGCGACGACCGCGCCGTCGATCGCGATCACAAAGATCTTCTCCCGAAACTCGGGAACGTAGGTGAGAATTCCCCGCAGGTTCGTGAAGTTCATTGTCTCCGCTCTCCGAAACCTACGCAAACCGCCACATAGCCGCTCAAAGCTATGCAGCGAGCCCGCTGTTCGGTTCCTGCTTCCTAGAGGCCCGTTTCACGCGGGGCTTGCGCCTCGCGCCAGAGCGTTCCTCTCCACAGGCTGCCACCGCAGAGCTTGCGGCCAGAATTTCGAGATTGCGGGCGGCGTTGAGATCGCGACTGATCTCATACCCGCACGCGTCGCAACGATAAGTCCGCTGCGACAGCGCCAGTTCGGCCTTCACCGAACCGCAGCAAGAACAGGTCTTGCTCGAGGGGAACCAGCGATCCGCTACGACAATCGTAGCTCCGTAAAACCGTGCCTTATAACCAAGCTGACGGCGGAACTCGAAGAATGCGCCGTCCATGATCGACCGGGCTAGATGGCGATTACGGGCCATGCCGCGTACGTTTAGGTCCTCGATGCCGATACGCCGATAGGTCCTTGTGAGCATGGTCGTCGCCTTATGAGTCGCGTCGCGGCGGATGGCGGCGATGCGGCTGTGCAGCCGAGCCAGCTTCAGCTTGGCCTTGCGTCTATTGGACGAGCCTTTCCTCTTGCGGGACAGGCTCCTGCTTGTCCGTCTCAACCGCCTTAGAAGCGACGTATGAGCCTTGGGACCCGGAATCGGTTCGCCCCGGCTTAGCGTTGCCAGAGTGGTGATGCCCAAATCAACGCCAACCGCATCCTGCGGATGCTCAACTGGCTTGATGTCGTCTGTCTCAACCATGATGCTGGCGAACCAGCGGTCTGCCTCGCGGCTCACCGTGACGCGCTTTAGGTTTCCCGTGAAGCGCACCTCCTCACGCATCCGTATCCAGCCTATGACCGGTAGCCGGATACGCCGGCCGTCCACACGGAAGGTACCGGCTTCATTTGCGGCGCAAAAACTGTCTCGCACGCCTTTCTTCTTAAACCGGGGATATCGGCCATGGCGATCGAAGAACGCCCGAAAAGCCGCGCCAAGATCGATTATGGCCTCTTGTGCCGCACATTTCGTTACATCGAACATCCACGGGAACTGCTCCCGCTTAATTCTGTTCAATTGACGGCGAAGGGAAACATCGGACGGCGGCGGCAATGATGGATCTTCCTTCCGCGCCGCATGCTGACGCGTCCACTCGGACAATGCCCAGTTCCACGCGAATCGCGCCACCCCCGATGCGCGAGCAAAGTAGGTCCGCTGCTTGTTATTCGGGTCCAGCGCGATGCGGTGGGCAATCAGCATGCCGCATTCTCCACTGCCTGCCGCACCCCGTCCAACAGCTTCTGGTTCCGGCGCGAGCGCGAGCCATAAAGCCGAGCCGAGAATACCGTGATGATCTCTAACACGTCCTTGGCGAGGTCTTCCTCGAAGGTCGTATCCTCGCCCTGATTGAGGATCACCACCTCGACGCCCTTCGCCTCGCAGATCGCAAATACCAGTTCCGCCCCGAAGCGGAGCAGCCGGTCCTTGTGAGTGATCACCAAGCGGCCGATCTGCCCGTCCATCATGGCGTCCAGCAGCCGCTTGAGGCCCTTCTTGCGGTAGTTCATGCCCGAGCCAAGGTCGGCGATGATCTCGAACGTCCAACCCTGCTGGGCGCAATACAGTTCCAGAACCTGCTTCTGGCGCTCTAGATCGGCTTTCTGGTCATGGCTGGAAACACGAGCATAGGCAATGGTCCTGCGGCTTGCCTGTTGTGTGGCGCGGAAGCGTTCCGGCAGCAATTTTGCCAGATCATACCGGCGATGTCCGCCAGCGGTATGTTCCGCCAGCAAACGGCCCTCCGCTTCCCAGCGCCGAAGCGTCGTGATCGATACGCCGAGCGCATGAGCTGCCTCCCCTATACTAACCAACCTCTCCATTTTGGAGAGTATAAAGCATATTCGCTTACCTTTCACGCAAGCTGTTCAAGCCCTTCGGATTTCGTCAAACGTGCGGCCAGCCGGATCGCGGCGATCATGCTCCGCGGATCTGCGGCGTTCTTCCCGGCGATATCGAAAGCGGTCCCGTGGTCCGGAGAGGTCCGAATGAGAGGAAGACCCAGCGTGACGTTCACTCCGGTCGCAAAGGCCAGCAGCTTGAAGGGGATGAGGCCCTGATCGTGATATGCGGCGACGACTCCAGAAAACTCGCCGCGAGCGGCTTGGCGGAAGACCGAGTCCGGGGGCAGAGGACCGGAAACCTCCCGGCCTTGTTTCCGCAAGAGGCGGATCGCCGGCTCGAAGAGATCCCGCTCCTCGGTTCCGAAGAGCCCCCCTTCCCCCGCGTGTGGGTTGAGTCCGGCGACGGCGATCCGCGGAGAACGGCAGCCGAGCCGCGCCAGGAAGTCGGCGAGAAGCTCGGCCGAAAGCACGATCTTTTCCGGGCGGATCATGGCAATCGCTGCGCTGAGGCTGCAATGGGTGGAGAGCAGGGAGATCGAGAGCTTCGGATGCCAAAAGGCCATCACCGCTTTCTGCGCCGGGTATCCGGTCCGCTCGGCGAAGAACTCCGTCTGGCCGGGGAAAGGGAATCCCGCAGCCTGCAAGCCGGCCTTATGCACCGGACCTGTCGCGATGGCCTGGATCGCGCCCTCCTTCCACAGGAGGATCGCTTCTTCCAGCCACTCCCACGCGGCGCGGGCAGAGGAGAGGCTCGGCCGGCCCGGGGTGAACCCCCGGTCCGATCCGATGACGCGGTAGGCGTAACGGCCGGAAAGCCTTCCGGATGCCATCGCCTTGCGCACAACTTCCGGGCCGATGCCCGTGGGCTCCCCTACGGGGATGGCGATAACCGATTTCTTCATTATGTCTACTCCCGACCCGGGGATCGCGCCGCGAAGGAGCCGCTTTCGCCGAGGAGAGAACCGATCCGGTGGAAAAAAGGCGCAAGAGAAAGCGTCCCGGTCATGACCATTAAAACATCTTGATGAACGCCTTGGCTCGCAGGCTGTCGAGCCATTCTTGCTGGCGCTTCTGGCGCTTTTCCTGCAGGAGCGCGGTTTCGATCTGGGTGCGCACGCTCGAGATCGGCTTGACGCGTTCGCGGCGCTTGTCCTCCAGATGGAGGAGATAGTAGCCGTCGGGGGTGGCGATCACGTCGCTGGTCTGGCCGGGAAACATGGCAAAGGCGACGTCCGCGATCTCGGGCCGCAGCGTGTCTCGGGTGACCCAGCCGAGATCCCCACCCTCCTGCTTGCGCGGCCCTTCGGAGTAGCTGCGAGCTAGTTCGGCGAAATTCGCGCCGAATCGGAGCTTCGTTTCCAGATCCTTGGCGGTTTCGAGAGCTGGATCGTATTCTTCGTCCTTTCCATCCGGTCCGACCCGATGCTCCTTCAACGCAGGACGTTGCAGGAAGATCAACCGGAGCTTAACGCTGGGGGGCTCGACGAAAAGAGCGAGGTGATCGTGATAGTACTGTTCGACTTGGTAGGGGGAGATCACAATCGTATCGGAGACGTTCTTCATCCGCATGGCCTGGACAATGATCTGTTCGAGGAGGTTCTGCTTGTAGCGCTCTTCGGTCATCCCGCTGGCTTGGAGCGTCCGAATGAAGGCGATGCGATCCCCGTCGAACTGGCTCCGGATCACATCCCGGACGCGCGTTTCGATGAAGCTATCCGGGATCTGGTATCCTTTCTTTTTGAAATCCTGGATGATCAGCTCGCGCTCGATCAGCGCGCGCAAGGCGTTGAGCCGCGCTTCCTTGATCCGGTCGACGAGCTCCGGGCCTTGATAGGTCTCCCGCAGGACGGCCTCGTTGGGCTCCACCTGCTTCTTGACTTCGGAAAACGTGATCACCTTGTCGTTGACGATCGCGGCAACCCCGTCGACGCCGGCCTGTCCGAAAAGACGACAGGAGGCCGCCGCCAGGGCGAGCAGCCAGCCGAGGGGGATGACAAAACGGCTCATCGCCCGGTGGGGCGTCCGATTAGGGAGCCTCGCCGGGAGAACGGCAAGGCGACTGGCCCAAAACCGAATTCGGAGCGTGCGCGGCATGGAAAGAGGAAGAGGAGGAAGGGAGCCCAAGGGCTCACAGGGCTATCCGGATCAGGCGATGTTCGCTCCTTATCGAAGCTGCGGTAAACCCGATCCTCGCGGGAACCGACGAGTCCGATCGGCAAGCCGCGGGAAAGAGCTTGGGGAACATAGCGGCTAAGCCAGAGTGAGGATCCACTTCTTGGCGGACGCGAGCTTACTTTCGGCATCCTGCCCGGTCAAGCGGGGGAAGCGGCCGCCGATCATCAGGTAGCTGCCGTTCCGCTGCAAGAGCAGCTTGTCTCCTTGTACCTCGATGCGTTCCAGGGAGCGCTCGCCCCCCAAGATGCGGAGCTCCACTTCTTCCAGAAGGAGGCGCACGGACGCGGGCAGGGGACCGAACCGGTCGCGCCAGGATTTCTCGAGTTCCTGCCGTTCCGCGAGGGATGCCGCTTCCGCTGCCTGGCGGTGCGCCGCGATCCGTTCCTCGATGGAAGGGATGTAGGAGGCGGGAATGCCCGGCCTGTCGACACCGTTCTCCCAAAAGTCGATCGATACTTTGCAGGCGAGCGGGCTTCGGACTTTTTTCCCCTGTACGGCGGCGACGGCTTCGCGGAGAAGCCGGCAATAGAGCTCGAAGCCGATCGCGGCGATGTGACCGCTCTGCGCCGTTCCCAGCAGGTTGCCCGCCCCTCGGATCTCCAGGTCGCGGAGAGCGATGCGGAAGCCTGCGCCGAGCTGGCTGTACTCCTGCATCGCACGGATGCGACGCTTTGCGTCCGCTGCGAGGAAACGGTCGCGGGGCAACAGGAGATAGGCATAAGCCTTTTGATGGGAGCGGCCGACACGCCCTCGAAGCTGGTAGAGATCAGCCAAGCCGAACCGGTCGGCCCGATCGATGATAATCGTGTTCGCGTTGGGAATGTCGAGGCCGTTTTCGATGATCGAGGTGGCCAAGAAAACATCGATCTCGCCCGACACGAATCGCTGCATCACACTCTCCAGGTGCTCCTTGTCCATCCGGCCGTGCCCGATCTCGATCCGAGCCGTAGGGACCAGCTCGCGGAGGCGTCGGCATACCCGCTCGATCGAGGCGATCCGATTATGCAGGAAGTAGACCTGTCCGCCTCGTGCCAGCTCTTTTTCGATCGCGGAGCGGATCGTCCGCTCGTCATACGGGCAGACTATCGTTTCGATCGGCAGGCGGTTCGAGGGGGGAGTCTCGATCAGGCTCAGATCGCGTGCGCCCGCCAGGGCGAGGTAGAGCGTGCGGGGGATCGGGGTTGCGGAGAGGGCCAACATATCCACTGAGCGAAAGCGCTCCTTCCATCTTTCCTTCTGGTGCACCCCGAATCGCTGCTCTTCGTCGATCACGACGAGTTTCAGACGGGCGAAGCGCACATCCGGGGATAGAAGCCGGTGAGTGCCGACCGCGACGTCGCACTCTCCGGAAGCGATGGCGGCTAGCGCCCGCCGCTCCTCCGCGGCGGAAGCCAGCCGCCCGAGAAAGACGACCTGAATGGGGTAGTCCGCGAATCGCTGCCGGAGGGTCTGGTAGTGCTGGTAGGCGAGCACCGTCGTCGGCGCGAGGAGCGCCGCCTGCCCGCCGGCTACGGCGGCCTTGAAGATGGCCCGGATGGCGACTTCGGTCTTGCCGAACCCCACGTCGCCGCAGATGAGCCGATCCATTGGTCGCGGAGCTTCCATGTCGGCTTTTGTCTGGGCGATGGCTCGGAGCTGATCGGGCGTCTCCCGATAGACGAACGACTTCTCGAACTCCCGCTGCCAATCGGAGTCGGGGGGAGAGGCGTTTCCGGGAAGCACCTGCCGTTCTGCCTGGATACGCAACAGCTTGGCGGCGTAGTCGCGGATGGCGCCTTGGGCGGCCGCCCGAGCCTTTTTCCATCGGGTTCCCCCCAGCGTATCGAGCTTCGGGACTCGACGCGTTCCGCCGATATACCGGGAAACCAGATAGCTCTGATCGATCGGCACGTAGAGCTTGGCGGCATCCGCAAACTCCAACAGCAGCGCCTCCCCGCCTTCATCAGGAAGGGCCTCAACCCCCCGATAACGCGCGATGCCGTGCTGTAGGTGGACGACAAAATCTCCGGGTTGCCATTCCGCCGGAGCCGTTTCGACCGGACGGACCTCGGTGAGGTGGTTGGCTTCCTTCGGCCGGTGGAGGATGACCTGATAGCGCCCGAAGATCTCCGAGTCGCTCAGGATCGCGATGCGCGCGGCCGGCCAGGAAAATCCGCGCGTCAGCGCTCCCGAGAGCCAAGCGATGGCGGCCGTATCGATCTTCTCCGCCGCCAAGAGTTCCCGGAGCCGTTTCTCTTCCCCTTCGTTATTGACGAAGATTCCGATGTCCCATTCCTCGGCAAGCCAGCGGCGAAGCTCGGCGGTGAAAAGGGTCCAGCGGCCCTCCCGCATCAGGCGGTCCTCCGTCGGCATCCCTAGGAAGTCGTGGTCCCGGAATTCGGGCTCCGGCTCCAAGAGGTCGCCCGCAGGCTCGCCGGCGGCTGCATCGATTCGGAAGCGGCAGGACGCATCAGGTAGGTATTCCTCGAGAGAGGAGGCCTGTCCCTCTGCGATCTCGGCGGGAGGGAGAAGAGAAATCGTGGTTGAGGAGAGAGTCCGCAGTGAGCGTTGGGAGACCGGGTCGAACTCCCGAAGCGAAACGAGGGTGTCGCCGTCCCACTCCGTTCGCAACGGGCGACCGGCCGTCCATGGAAACAGGTCGAGGATGCTTCCGCGCACGCTCATCTGTCCTCGGACGTCGACACGCGGGCATCGCTCGAACTGAGCGGCCGCGAGCGCATCCAGGAGCTCCGCTCGATCCGGCGGATTATTGGGAGAGAGCCGGAGGATGCTTTTCTCCAGAGCCTGCGGGATCGGCACTCGATAACGGAGCGCGCCCGGGGTCGCAATCAAACCGGGAAGCTCCCGGCGGAGCAGGAGCGTGGCGATTTGCAGCTGCGAGGCCGCCACGTCGAGATCGGGCAGGGCTCCTTGCGGCACGGGTGCGCTTTCCGGGAAGACCGGGATCGGACAACCCCACGCTTCCAACCCGGCGGCCAGCGCGGCGGCCCGCTTCGGGGATGCCGCGAGGATCAGCAGGAACGGCGGGGAGGAGCGGAAAAGGCCGGAGAGAACGAAAGCTTGCGCGGAGGTCGGAATCGATTCGAGGCTATAGGCTCTTCCGGGCCGCAGCTGCTTTCGCCATCGATCAAAGGGGCCGGCGCCGAACCAGCGTTCCCTCGGGTGCGTGCGTTGCGTCATCTTCCTGCGGAACCGGCTCCTCGGAGAGGGAAAGCCCCTGTTTCGGCGCGCTCCTACAGAAGCGGCCGGATCGTCATGTCTCCCGATCGGGGCATCCAACGGACTTCCAGCCGCCCGTACCGGGGGATTTCATAATAGCCGGCCTCCTCCTTGGCGCTGCCCAGATCGCAGCAGGCGGATATACGCTCCGCGAAGGATACGGACAGGATTGCCGCGACCCGGTCTTCGCTCCTGCGGATCTCTTCGATATGCGCCCGCCACGGTCCGGGCCATCCGCCGTCTTCGCAAAACACCTCGAGCGGAAGCCGTTCGGGATGACGTTCGAGGCTCTCGAGGATGGCCGAATCCAAGCCGCGTCCTTCCTCTTCCTTTAACGATGTTTTGCCGTCGAATGCCATGGTCCTTTCCCTCCGTCGGCTGGAGATTGCAATGAGGGAAACCTGGCGGGTAGAGAGGGCGAAGTCAAATCCAGGAAACGCCGCCATGGCGCCTGCGAACGGGATCGGTCTCATCGCCATTCCGTCGCGAAGCTGCGGTACGCCACCGCGGCCATGGTGTAGCACAAGGGAATGCTCACGAGCGTGCCGACGACCAGCACGGCTCCGATCTCGACCAAGCCGACGATCACGACGGCGACCGCCAGCGCCTGTGGATAGCGGGAGATTCCGAAACGGAACGACACGAGAAACGTGTCGACCGCCTGGGAGGCCGCCCCGTCGGCAACGAGAAAAGGCCAAAAGAGGACCAGAGGGAGGACGCCGAGCACGAGCAAGAAGGCGATCGGATCCCTTCCCAAGAAGACGAGGAGGAACAGGACGAAGGTCCCGATCAGCCAGCCGAAGAGGGTTCCTGCCATAATTTTCCAGGGAGCGCGGAAACCGTCGAGGAGCTCGAGCCAGCGCGGGGAGCCGCCGTCGGCCAGGGTGAGGAAGAAACGGGCAAGCCCGATGATCAGAATCCCCAGCAGGCCTTGACAGAGGAGGACGGCCAGGATGACCGAAAGCTTGTTATGCCAGAGGCGGATCGAGGCGATCCATTGGAAACCCAGCGCGAGGGCGAAGTAGGCGAATCCCACGAAGAGGGATCGACCGGGTGCCGCCCGGACACGGGCGAACGCCGCCTTCAGGCATTCCCATGCGAAGCGGAAAGGTGGAAGCATGTGCCATTTAGGATTGGCCGGCAGCCCCGGTCAAGGATTCGGCCGGAACCTCGCCGGGCGAAAGCCGAATCCCGGTGATGCGCGGCTCAAGAAGCCGTTTTTCTACATGCAAGGCGAAAGACAGCAGAGGAAGTTGTAAAAACGGCGCGCTTTATATCCATAAATAAAGTTAGGTTAGACTAATAAATGGCTTGTCTCTACTCGGGGCCGGCCTATACTGCTCGGTCATGGATGCGGCCCGGGGCGTCTGCCCCCGAAAGACGTTCCGTCTCTTTGCGGTTCTTATGGGCTTCTGCTGCCTCGACGCCGTTCCCGCCGCCGCCCAGGAAGCGCCGCCCGCTCCCGCGGCCGCCGCGCCGACCGCGCCAGCCGCTCCCGTCTCTCCGGAGCAGGCTCCCGGCATCCTGCCGGAGGTGGAGGTGATCGGGGAGCTGCCGGGGCCCGGAGCTACCCCGATCAACGTCTATGGGACCGAGATGAGCATCCTCGACACCCCGCGGGAAGTGACGCCGATCTCGCGGGAGCAGCTCGATACGGTGGCGCCGGGGAACCTGATGGGATACGACGACTTGGCTCCGCTCGTCCCCTCCTTGACCACGATGGCGCCCGCCGGGGACTATTCGGTGGAGCCCTTCATTCGGGGGCTTCCCGCCACCGTTTTCCGTAACGGGATGCTCGTCGGCTTGGAGAGCTATGGCACCTCCGGGCCCATGCCCAACTTCTACGCCTATGACAATATCGATATCGTCCAGGGTCCGGTGCCCGCCGTCTTCGGAGCGCGCGAGATGGCGGCGGGCTATGCCAACGACGTGACCAAGCAGCCCTATTTCGACCGCTTTCGCGGCGATGCCCAGTACAGCATGGGGATGTACGATCAGAACCGGTGGAACCTGGATATCGGGGGGCCGTTCGCCGGCGGAAGGGCGGCCTACCGCTTCGATTATGCGGGGCAATACTCGGGCAGCTACTACGAGGGGGCCTACATGCACAGCCAGGACTTCTACCTGGCCCTCTCCGCCCATCCCTCGGAAAACTACACGATCGACTCGAACTTCGAGTTCGACACCCTAGGCTTCAACTTGCCCCTCGGCATCAACCGGCCCGATCAGGCGCTGATCGATAGTGACCTCTACCAGAGCGGGAGCATGATCGGCTGGCTCGGACCGAACGGCACCTTCCATCCGGGAATCGGCACCTCGGTTCCCGGCGAGGGGTATATCGTGCAATGGGGGCCGCAGGTGCCGATCAGCCTACGGAACAACCTGGCGGACCTAGCCGGCGCGGGGAACCGGAACCTCTACGGAGTCGCTCAGGTTATCCAGACCCTCAAGCTCTCCGATGACCTCCGGATCGTCAACAACACGATGTTCGAATATTTCAACATGGTGCAGGATCCGCTGGCCAACTCCAACTTCAGCTATACTCCCGGCGACTGGCTGATCGAGCATCGGCTCGAAGCCCAGGCGAAGACCGAACCCCCCCTCGGCCGGCTCGCGCTCTTTCACGAGCTGGACGGCGGCATCTTCCTCTGGTTCGACAAACAGACCGATTACACCGAGACGAGCCGGATCGCCGACAACTTCTGGAACATGACCCAGCCTCTCACTCGGTCGGGCCTGCTCCCGCCGATCACGATGGCGGAAGCCTTGCGGGCGGGGGATATCTACCTGACCGACATCCCCGTGCCGGGCGTTCCCGGGATGACTTACAACACGAATAACTTCGCAACGGCCCGGTCCCAATTCTTCCAGGTTTCCCCATTCGTCCAGGACAACATCCGGCTCGGGGAAAAGTGGAACCTTCTCCTCGGCGCCCGGCTCCAATGGTACGAGATTGCCAACAGCGAGCCGCCGGGCACCCCGCCCGCGCTCATGCTCCAGAGCAACTACTCGATCCTCGAGCCCCAGGCCAACGCGAGCGTAAGCTACAAGCCCTATCCCTGGATGAACGCCTACTTCACCTATTCCTACGCCCAAACCGCAGCCATGGACGTCCTGGGTGCTTTCTGTCCGGAATTCACGAGCCCTTACTACCACCTGACGAATGTCATGTACGAATCGGGCGTAAAATTGAACCTACTCCGCGATAAGCTCTTCCTAAGCGCCGAAGGCTTCTACTACTCGACCTTCTTCCCGGTGACGGTCCTTCCCGGGGGCTTTACGCCGATCACGCCCGCCGACGTGCTCGGAGCGGAGCTGGCCGGAACGTATCAACCGAACCGGAATTGGACCTACAGCTTCGGCTTTGACTATCTTACGGGCGAGGAGTTCTGGACGCAGAGCGCGGCACAGACCGGCCCTACGGTGATCCAGAATTATTCCGCGGCAACCGCGGCACGATACAACCTCCCGGTCGATCCCTACACCACCCTCCCGACCGGAATCTATCCGTTCATCGGCTTTCCCCACGAGCACGGGACTGCGATGGCGACCTATAAATCGGACCAGGGCTTCGGCACCTCCCTCTGGCTCTGGATCCAGAGCGGCATGTTTCTTTCCTACGACTATGCCACCCGGATCCCCGTCGACTACACCCTCAATGCGAGCGTCTTTTATGCGACCAAGCGGTGGGAAGCCCGGGTGCAGGTTTACAACCTGACCGACAACCACTACTGGTTTCCGACAGGGACCGGGTTCCAGGGAGACCGGGTCTACAATTACGACAAGGTTTTGATCGGACTCCCCTTTTGGGTGATGGGAACGGTCCGAGTCTTCTTTTGAAGAAGCGGGCCGGCTTGACCGGGGAAAAAAAATTGCACAGCCTGAGTGTTGCCGGCACCCATAGCTCAATCGGATAGAGCACCGGGCTTCGGACCCGGGGGTTGGGGGTTCAAATCCTCCTGGGTGCAGATTCCTCCTCAAAATTTCCATGTGGCTGTCCCCTCGATCCAGAAAGGCCAGCCGGCATAGACCGTGTCGAGGTTGAGCGTGCGTACCCGGCTGAAGGCAAACCCGTTGGGCAGCCAGTAGTGCTCGTCGGTGAAGTTGAAGAGGTAGAGGCGCGCTTCCCAATGGGGTTGTGCATAGAAAACCTGGGCGTTGAGGACGAACTCGGGGGGAATCCGTACTTGGTGTTCGTAGCCGAGGTACATATCGGAAAAGAAGAGTCCTCCCAAGGTCACGCCGATCCCCGAGTCGTCCTGGTAAGTAACCATTCCGGAGACGGTCTGCTCGGGCCAGCCGATCAGCGCATAGCTTCCCGGCGGGAAGCTCGCCTGATTGTCGAGGGGCAGGCCGAGCCGGTCGGCCTGCGTCGTCGAGTAGGTCTGGGTCAGAGGCGGGCCGTAAGGTGACGAACTCCAATTCTCGACTCCGGTCATGAGGAGGTAGTTTGCTCGGATCCAGAAGCTCCGGTTGGGCTGGAAGGTCGCGGTCGTTTCGAATCCGTTGATCTGAACGGGGTTGGCCGGCTCTAGGTAGTTGAAAAGATAGGTGTCCTCGTGAAAGACATCCGCGGAAAGGAAAAGTCGACTGCGGGCGAGGCTGAATTTCACTCCCAGCTCTTCCAATTCGTTGAGGAGATGAAAGGCTTCGTCGGTGAATGTCGGCGAGTAGCCGCCTGCCCCTCCCACGTCGGTCGCTTGAGCCCAGTTGAAGTTGAAGTAGGTCGTCATCCATGGGTAGGGCTTCCACGTCGGGCTGACGTTGAAGAGCGGCAGGGCTTGCGTCGTGTCGAGCTGCTCGAAGAGGATGGCGGGTGTGCCCGGAGGAGTCTGGGCGGAGATCATGTAGAGGTCCAGACGCGCGCCCAGGATGACCGAAAGGGTGTCCGTAAGCTGAATCGTCTGCTGCCAGAAGGGAGAGACCTTCCCGTAGCGAGTCAAGTTGGTTCCCGTCGCTCCGTTGAGCGGCTCGAAGTAGAAGGGGTAGGGGCCGCCGGGCACGAGCCACTCCCCGCCGCCGGGAGCCGAGGGGTTGCCGACCCAGGCTTGAAAGGCAGGGGTGAAGGCGCCGTTGCGAAGGTAGGGATTCTCGAAGACGCTCCACTGGTTTGGGACCGTGAACTCAAGCGAGTCGTAGGCAAGCGCCTGCTGGTAGCGCCATTCGATGCCCGTGTCGAGGAACTGCGCCATCCGCCCGAAGGGGCCCGGGGTGGTGAACTGTGCCCGGACCTCGGTCCGGTTGTCGATCTCGTACGCATCCCACGCCTCTTGAAAGAGGATCTCGTCCTCGCTTGCGATGTGATCCTGGTACCAGAAGAGCGTATTGTTGACGACCTGGAGGTCGTCGCTCACCGCGACCGACTGGATGAGCTGGGCCATGCCGGTGATCGCCCGGCCGAGATCGCCGGGATATTTGATCGTCTGCCGGCGGCTCACGGGAACGGGAGTGCCCAGAAAGTTGTTCGCCGGAACCGTGCCGGGACTACTCACCTGCGGGAGGGGCGGGTAACCGGGATAGTAGAGGCCATCCTGGATCAGCGCCTCCGTCGGCCGGTTCATCAGCACATCTTCGAGCATGTAGGAGTAAGTGCCGAAGTCGGCGTAGAGGTCGGCACGGTAGCGGTCGTTCGGATGCCAGCCGATCGCTCCGTAGAAGTTCTCCTGCTGATCGAAGATATAGTCGTAGTAGCTGCCGTTGTTCATTCCAAGATAGCTGAACCGGTAACCGAGCTTGGAGGACTGGCCCTCGGCCAGGTGGTCGATCGGCCCGCCGACCTCGGCTCCCCACATGTACTGGTCGTACATCCCCATCGTTGCCCAGGCGTCGCCTCGGAACCGGTCGAAGTAGGGCTGCTTGGTGATGTAGTTGACGTAGCCGTTGGAAGGCTGGGTTGCCCCATAAACCGCGCCGGGCGGCCCTTCGACGAGGTCCATGCTCTCGACCATGTTGAAGTTCCAGGGAACATCCTGTAGGCCGAAGTTGACGTTCTCCTCGATCCCGTTGAGGAAGGTCAGGCCCTGGCGCCCGCGGATGTCGGGCGCGGAAGCGCAGGCGGCTTGCGACGGATCGACCATGGCTGCGGGATTGAGGTAGGTGATCGAAAGGGGGTCCCACTTCCCCCACTGGCCGATCCCGGCCGATTCCATGAGAGTCTTCGAGACGGGAGTCACTGCTCTGGGCGTATCGACAACGTCCATCGGGATGGCATAGGCGGAGGAGCAGCTTCCGGGAAGGATGCCGCCGCTCGAAGCTTCGACCTGAACTACGGGAAGGGTCGTGGTAGGGGAAAGATCGCCGGAACCGTTGAAGGCCTTCCCGAGCGAAAGAGGAAGCGCAAAAGCAAGGAAGAGGATGGCAAGACCGAGCGGGAAGCGGCGGCGCATGCGCACTATGTGATAATGCATTATCACATAGTGGCAAGGAAAATCCCATGTTCATCGAGCGAAAAGAAAACGGGCTTCCCCCGGCCCCGGAGGAAGCCCGCTAATTCTAATTTCCTGCTTCGGCTTTGCCGCCTTACTTGCGGTGAGGAGCCTCGAGCGCGCGGATAAGCTCCTTGGCGCCCGGCGGAGGCGCGACCTTACGCTCCAAGATTTCCCGGGTGGTCACCTTCCGCCCGTAATACTCCTTGTCGGTGTCTGGATCGGGCTCGAGGGTGCTTTCCTTGAGGGCGAGGCCTGTCCAGAAGCCCTTCTTCCGGGTATAGACATAGACCGGAGCGCCCTTGTAGTGCTTCACCTCCTCTTCCGAAGTCGGACCGGCGGTGACGGCCACATCCGCTCCCAGCTTGAACTTATGCCCCTTGGCAAAGTGCTCGACGGCCTCGGGGGTGTTCAAGATGAAGAGAAGCTGCTCGGTCTCCGCCCCCACTTCGAGGCCGAAGCTCATCCCGCCGCTTTTGATGGCTGCCGGCCCGGACCAGCCGTGGGGAGTCTTGGCCATGACCAAGCCTTTTCCGGAGGAGAAGCCGAAGAGGAAGCCCTCTTCCTTCTTCCGGAGATAGGCGATGCCTTTAGCACGCTCGAGGACGGAATGGGGAATCGTGCCCTTCTTCAACCGCTTGAAGTGCCAGACGTCCCGAGTGGCCCGGTTGACCGTGTCCTGCAGGTCCCATGCGGCCCAACCGGAGGAGGAGAAGGCGAGGAAGCCCAATACGGCGATTACTACGGGTACAAATCGGGTAGGAGGTTTCATTGGATGACGTTGATAGCAAGCGGAAAAAAAAACGCAAGCACCGCCCGGGAAAAAATGCGGATCGCCCGCCGCCCATGGCTTTCGCTTGACACCGTTCCGGATCCGCGCTCTCTTGACTCGGTCGGGCATGTCGGATGCCGGCTTCCGACTCTTCGACCCTACCGTTAGTGAAATTCACCAACTTAACGCGCGCCAACGAGATCGGCGCGAATTGCTATCTTCTCGAGTTCGACGGTGAAGCGCGGGTCATCCTCGACGCGGGAATGCATCCGCGGAAGGAAGGGGAGGAGGCCACGCCCAACTTGGGGCTCCTCGGAGAGCGTCCCGCCGACGCTCTGATCGTGAGCCACGCCCATCACGACCATATCGGGGCGCTCCCGCTTTTCCTCCGCCGCAACGAAAAGATGCCGGTCTACTTGAGCGAGGCGACTTCCCTTCTCGCCGAACCCTTGCTCCACAATTCCGTCGAGGTCATGCTCAAGCAGAGGGCGCAGTTCGGAATCGCGAGCTATCCGCTCTTCACCCACAAGGAGGTGGATCGCTCTGCGAAGTCCTACCGGATCTGCCGCGCGGGCCAGGAATGCTCGATTGCGGAGGATTCCGACTCGAACGGGCGGCCGCTGACCTTCCGTTTCTACCCCGGAGGCCATATCCTCGGGGCCGTCGGCGTGCGTTTCCGCTACGGCGATCGGCGGATTCTTTATAGCGGGGATGTGAGCTTCCAAGAGCAGACGATCATGCCCGCCGCGGATTTTCCCCTGGACGGAATCGACACGCTCATCATCGAGGCGACACGGGGCGCGAAGGAGACGCCGGATCATCAAAGGCGGCCGATGGAGGTCGAGCGCCTGATCTCTGCGATCGAGGCCACCTTCCGGCGGGGAGGGGCGGTTCTCATTCCGGTGTTCGCTCTCGGGAAAACACAGGAGCTGCTGGCGACGATCCATCTGGAGCAGAAGGCGGGCCGGCTTCGCCGCTGCCCCATTACGATCGGGGGCTTGAGCCGGAGCTTTACCCAGATTTACGATCGGTTGGCCAAGCGCTCCTTTCGCCGGCACCCGGGACTCAGCCTCCTGGAGGATGTTGCTCCGTCCGTCCTCGACGGCCGCAGCGTCCGACAGCTCTCGCCGAGGCCGGGGGAGCTTTACCTGATCTCCTCGGGGATGATGACCGAGCGTACCCTTTCGAATATTCTCGCACAGCGCTTCCTTTCCGATGAGCGCCATTCGATCTTTATCGTGGGGTATTGCGATCCGAATTCGCCGGCGGGGCAGCTGCTGCAGACTTCCCGAGGCAACCTTGTGGCTCTCGATTCGGAACAGCCTCCCCAGCCGCTGCTCTGCGAGGTCGAACAATTCGACCTGACTTCCCACGCCATTCGCGAGGATCTTTTAGCCTACATCCTGCGGGTGAACCCCCGGCTCTGCGTGCTCGTCCATGGGGACGCGCCCGCCCTTGCCTGGTTTCAGGAGCGGCTTCGCGAAGAGAGACCCGGCCTGGAAGTGATCGTTCCCCCGCCGGGCGAAACACTCGAATTGTGACCGGCGTCCGTCCGGTTCTCCGACGAGCCGCCCAGGAGCCAGAAGCGGAAGTACTCGATGCGCCGGCCCTTCCATTGCCGCCAAGTTCCGCCGAGGTAGCGGGCGTCCGGAAACTCGCGGAGCAGCTCCGCGGGCACGGTCCCCTCGGTCTCGCTCGAGATGTAGAGGGCGCGCCTCCTCGGAGAAGCGTGATAGCCCGGCCAGAGCGCGAACTGCGTCCCCTGCTTTCGGAAGCTCGGCACGAAGACCTCCTTCCGGTGGGTGTAAAAGGCGATTTCGCTCGCCACGGCATAATCGTTTCCGATCCAGAAATCGGGATGGGTGAGCGATGCCTGCCGTTCGGCCTCCTCGGCGATCTGCGCCCAGCCGCGGGCGCGGAGGAGCGGGTCCTTGGGTCCCAGGAGGCCGGAGCCCAATCCATGGAGAAAAGCGGTCTCGACCAGGGCCAGGATGAGACCGGCTCCCACGAAGATCCGAGCCCAAGAGGAGCGGCGAGCGCGGTCGTCCCAATAGGCCGCCGCCGCGATCAGCGCCGCAGAAACGCCCGTGACGGTCCAGTTGGCCTTAGCGGCCTGATGGAGGCTCAAGATTGCGTAGAAGAGGAAGACAGGAAAAAAGAGCGAAGCCAGAAAGAGGGAGGGCCGGGCGGAGGACCGGTCGCGAAGCCCGGCAACGGCCGCCCAAAGGAGGGCGAGGAATGCGAGGGGCGAAAGCGAGAGCGCCTGCTCGATCCAGAATTTGGCGAATTCCGCCGGTTGGAGGGTGAAGGGTTCGTGCAACCCGCCTCGGTGGAGGAGATGGGCGATCGTGATCCCGCCGTGCGCCCTGTTCCATGCTAGGAAGGGGAGGAGCCCGATGGAGGCGGAGCCGAGAAGGAGCAAGAAACGGGTCGAAAAGAGCCAGGATCGCATTTTGCGGCTATGGAGGAGAAAGAGCGCGAAGGAGAGCGGTTCGAACCAGTTGACGAATTTGGCCGCAAATCCGGCGGCGACCGCCAGCCCCGAAGCCACCCATGGCCATGGAGATGGATTCTCGAGGCCTTCCCAAAACCATGCAGCGGCCAAAAGCCAGAAGAAAACCGACGGCGAATCGATGGTCATCAGCACCGACCCCACCGCAAAAATCGGAAGGAGGGCAGCGAGGGCGGCCGCGACAACCCCGCACCGGGAGGAGAAGAGCCGCTGCCCCAGTCGGTAAAAGAGCCAGCCGGTTCCGACCGAAAGCAAGACGCTGGGAATGCGGACTCCGAGGACGGAGTCTCCGAAGAGCAGGGTGCCCAGGCCGATCATCCAAGCGACCACCGGGCCCTTGGTGGCGTAGGAAAGCGCGGGATGCTGGGCCCAAAGCCAGTAGTGGGCCTCGTCGGGTAGCAGATCCAGGGTAAGGGCATAGAGGAGCCGGAAAATGGCGATGAGCAGGAAGCCGGCGGCCATCGCCCAGTCGAGGCGGGTCAGGGGAAGGAACAGGGGTCGAGAAGAAGGCAAGTCTTCCACGCTACGCGAATGCATGTCCACGTTGGTTCCTGCGCTGCGCGCCTTCCGCTCCCGACAAGCCGTGGCGGACGCCCCGCCAGACGGCCCGATCAATCTTTCCGAGCGAAGAGGCGGAGGATCTCTTCGCCCTCTCTTCCCGGATAGCAGTGGCTGGGAAGCCACTCGGCCTCGAGAAGAAAGCGGCATCCGAAATAGGAGTCGAGCTCCTTGAGCGTGAAAGAATAAGGGGGCGGATCATCCGGGCCCGTCCGGAGGAAGAAGACGCCCAGGAGCTTGCCGCCGGGCCGCAAGGCTCCGTAAGCCGCTCGGACGTAATCTTCCCTGCGCTCCGGGGGGATCGCACAGAAGCAGGTGTGTTCCCATACCAGGTCGAAGCTTCCGGCGAGCCGCTGCGGCAGGGCAAAGAAGTCGCCTTCTTCATACACGGCGCCTTCCGGACCTCCCCGTCTCCGGGCCTCGGCGATGGCGGCCGGCGAGAAATCAATGCCGACCGCCTGCCAGCCGCAGACCGCCAGAAAGCGGACATCATGGCCGACCCCGCAACCGGGAACAAGAACACGGCCGGGCGGGGGCAAGCGCCGCAAGGCGTCTTCCAGGGCGGGCGAGTGCGTTCCGCGATCCCAGGGCGTATCCCCGCGGCGGTACCGGTCGTCCCAATAAGCGGGCTGATCGAGGTTATCCAAGGGCGCTGGCGGCATGGGCGGCCCGAAGCTCCTTCCGGGGCCGCGGAGAGCCGGGAGAGAGAAAGAGCCGGATCCCGTCGGTCGAAGCGAGCAGGGGGTCGCAGGCGCGCTCCGGATGCGGCATGAGCCCGACCACATTTCCTTCTTCGTTGCAAATTCCGGCGATATTCGCGAAGGATCCGTTGGGATTGGATTCCGGCGTGGTTTCCCCGCAGGCATCGCAATAGCGGAAAAGGATCGAGCCGGACCGTTCCAGCCGATCGAGCGTCGCCGAGTCGGCATAGTACCGGCCTTGGCCGTGCGCGATCGGCATCCGGATGACCTCCCCGGTCGTGTAGCTCCGGGTGAAGAGGCAGCAGCTGGTTTCGACGCGCAACCGGACCGGATGGCAATGGAAGAGACCGTCGGCGTTGGTCAACAAAGCACCGGGAAGGAGCCCCGCTTCGCAGAGGATCTGAAAGCCGTTGCAGATGCCGAGGACCGGCAGGCCGCTGCGCGCCGCCCGCCCGACCGCCGCCATGATCGGGGAGAAGGCGGCGAGCGCTCCGGCCCGGAGATAGTCACCATACGAGAAGCCGCCGGGAAGCACGACGGCGTCCACGGCGGGCAGCACGCGCTGGTCATGCCAGATTGTTACCGCCTCGTGGCCGAGGACGCTCCGGAGCACGAATAGGCAGTCACGATCGCAATTCGATCCGGGGAAGACGACCACGCCCCATCTCATGGCAGCCCTTCGAAATGGAGCTCGAACTCTTCGACGACGGGGTTGGATAGGAAATCCCGCGCGACCGCTTCGAGTCGGGACCGTATGGCCGACGGATCCGTATCAGCAGGGAACTCCAACTCGATTTCCTTCCCCACGCGGACGCGCTCCACGGGAGCCAGCCCGAAGTGGCCTAACGCATGGCGAACGGTCTCCCCTTGGGGATCGAAGACGGTGCGCTTTGGCAAAATGGATATCCGGGCTCGAATCATCGCCATCGCAATCTATGGCTCCGGGGCCTCCAAGCCAACTCTTTTGAAGGTATCGGCAATATGGCGGCAATAGCTCTTCCAGTCGCAGGCCTGCTCGATCTCCTGCGAAGTGAGAAGCTGCGCGATCTTGGGCGTGGCCCGCAGGCAGGCGGCGAACGACTCCTTTCCGCGCCAGCAGCGCATCGCGGCTTCCTGGACAAGCTCGTAGGCGTCTTTGCGCGACAACCCCTTCCGGACCAAGGCGAGCAGAATCGCTTCCGACGCGAAGAGCCCTTTGGATCGTGACAGGTTTTCGGCCATCCGCTCGGGATAGACCGATTGATCCGCGACCAGACGGTCCAGCACGACAAGCATATAATCGAGGATGGTGGTGGCGTCGGGGAAGATCACCCGCTCGGCCGAAGAGTGGGAGATGTCGCGCTCATGCCAGAGCGGCACGTTCTCCATGGCGGCCAGAGCGTAGCCGCGCAAGAGGCGCGCAAGGCCGCAAAGCCGTTCGGAAAGGATCGGATTCCGCTTGTGGGGCATCGCGCTGCTTCCTTTTTGCCCCTTCGCGAACGGCTCCTCGACCTCGAGGACCTCCGTCCGCTGCAAATGGCGGAACTCGATGGCCCATCGCTCGACGCTGGCGCCGATCAAGGCGAGGGTTGTGACCAGGGCGGCGTGCCGGTCCCTCTGGATGATCTGGTTAGATGCGGGCGCGGGAGTCAGGCCGAGCTTCCGGCAGACCTCCTCTTCCACGGCGGGGTCGACGTGCGCATAGGTGCCGACCGCGCCGGAGAGCTTTCCGACCGAGATCTGCTCCCGCGCCGCCAGCAGCCGTTCGGCGGCGCGGCCGAACTCATCGTACATCAAGGCCAGCTTGAGGCCGTAGGTGATCGGCTCGGCATGGACGCCGTGCGTCCGGCCGATCATGGGCACGAAAGCATAGCGGCGTGCCTGCTCCCCGATCGTGATCCGGAGGGCGAGCAGGTCCTGGTGAAGGAGATCGCAGGCCGCGCGAAGCTGAAGAGCGAGGGCGGTGTCGAGAATGTCCGAGGACGTGAGGCCATGGTGCAGCCAGCGGCCCGCCGGTCCGGCGTGCGCGGCGATCTCTTCCAGGAAGGCGAGGATCTCGTGTTGGGTCTGCTCTTCCCGTTTCTGGACTTCGGCCAAGGAAAAGCTGACCCGTTCACGAATCCGTGCCGCCTCCGCGGCGGGGACGTGCCCCAGGCGCGCCATCGCCTCGACGGCCAGAAGCTCGATTTCCAACCAGAGCTCGAGGCGGCGCTCCTCGCGCCACAGGGCCCGCATCGGCTCTCGGCTATAACGTGCCAGCATGTCTCTTTCCGTACGGGCTTCTTGTGCAAATTACAAGGGGAGTTCGGCTAGGCCGGCGCAGGCAGAGTCCAGGATGCGAGCCGGCGGTAACGGCTGCCTTCCGGCAGGGTCTCCGAGCGGACAAGCGCCATCTCCCGGACCGACCAGTCGATCGGGCATGCGAGCCGGTGCAACAGAACCGGCTGCCGCCCGCCGCTTCTCCGCGAAGTCGGCAGAATCACGCGGCGCGCCAAGGTGATGTGCGGAAAGAACGGCGGTCCTTCCCGGCGTGGGACTCCGGCGGCGGGAAGCCCTTTCCGGAGGGATTCGACCAGATGTTCCAGAGCCGCCGAACGCTCGCTCGGAGCTAGCCAGAGGAGGCCTTCCCGACCGGCAGGCTGCAAGAGCAGCCGGTCGAGATGGAGACAAATCCTGGGGAGCGCGCAAGGGGTAACCAGAGAAATAAGAGAGTCGATCCGCTCCTCATCCACCGAAGGGAGGAAGAGAAGAGTCAGATGGAGGTTCTCCTGGGCGGTCCACCGGCAGGAGACGGTCCGTTCGAAACCTTGCGCGGCCTCCCGGAAGCGCACCTGCTCTCGTGGGGACGGCCAGAGTGCGAAAAAAAGCCGCATGCCCGTGCGCCGCTTCCTCTTCGTTCTTGTCCGTTTTTCCCAAGAGGCCACCCGTTGGAAAAGAGGAAAAACGTGCTTTCCCCGTGAGAGGGTTCTTCGTAGGGTGTCCGATTGGAGGGTAGCATGAATCTTGAGTATGTCCCAATCTTGTTCCAGACGGTGATCGCAGTCGTGGTCGCCGTCTCCATGCTGGGAGGAGCGATCCTGCTCGGCCAGCGGGGACGCCGGACCCCGGCCAAGGACATTCCCTACGAATGCGGGAAGGATCCGATGGGCCCGACGAATCCCCGTTTCACCGTCAAGTTTTACATGGTGGCGATGCTCTTTATCCTCTTCGACATCGAGACCGTCTTCTTTTTCGCCTGGGCAGTCGTCTATCGCCAGGAGCTCGCGTACGGGCCCCGGATTCTTTTCGCCATGCTTTTCTTCCTGGCCGTGCTCGGGGTAGGCCTCGTCTACGAGCTGCGGAAAAAGGCGCTCGACTGGACTAGGCACGGGTAGCCTGCCGCTTCGGCCGGTTCGTGCGGGCGCTCAACTACGGACGGCCTGGAGAGCGGTGACGCCGAGGATGATGCAGGCAATGCCGAAGAGCTTCTGCCAATGGAAGCTCTCTCCCAGCAAGAAAACGCCGATTACCGCGGTCAGCGCGGTCCCCGCTCCCGCCCACACCGCGTAGGCGACCCCCATTTCGAGGCTCTTCATGGCGTGCGCCATCAAGACAAAGGCAGCGCCGGAGAAGACAAGCACCAAAGCGGCGGGAAGGGCGCGGGTGAATCCCTGCGAGATCTTCAGGCAGATGGTCCCCGTCACCTCGAGGAGAATGGCGCCTGCCAAAAGCCACCAGCCGGGTGCCTGCATAAGAACTTCCTTCACAAGAAAATCTCCGCTATGGGCGAACTGCGGGAATGTCTCGGAGATCCTCGGGCAGCCGATCCGGCGGGAAGACCTCGATCGGCAGCCGGAGGAGCGAAATCAAGGGGACGCCGAAATCGATCGGTTTCGGGCTCCGGTCGACCAGGCAGGCGATTCCGACGATCCGCCCGCCCGCGCTCCGGGCGGCGGCCATGACCTCCCGGATCGCTCCTCCTGTGGTCACCACATCTTCGGCGATGAGGAGCCCTTCGCCTCGGGCGACCGTAAATCGTTTCAGGAAGAGCCGATCCCCTTCCTTTTCCGTATAGATGTGGCGGCGGTCAAGCTGACGGGCTAGCTCCTGCCCGACGGGGATACCCCCCAGCGCCGTGGAGATCACGGTGGGAAAAGGGAGGTCCCGGACGCGGTCGGCAAGCGATCCGCAGACTTCCGAAGCCAGCCGGGCGTGCTGCAGGAGGAGCGCACACTGGAGGAATTGCCGGCTGTGCAAGCCGGAGCGGAGGACGAAGTGGCCTTCCAGGAGCGCGCCGGTGGCGCGCAGCTGCTCGAGCAGGTCCATGGCAGTTAGCGGTGCGCGATCGCTTCGATTTCGATCCGGCTGCCCTGCGGAAGGCGGCTGACCTCGACGACCGTGCGGGCGGGCCGTGGGGCCGGAAAGCGTTGCGCATAGATCCCGTTCATGGCGGCGAAGTCGTCGAGATCGGTCAAGAAGACCGAGACCTTGACGACATCCGCCAGGCCCAATCCCTCCTCCGCGAGCACGGCCTCCAAGTTGCGGATCGCCTGCTCGGTCTGCCGTTCGATCGTTTCGGGCAGCGGCCCGCCGTCCGGAGGCAGCGGAAGTTGGCCGGAGACGAAGCAGAGCTCTCCGATGGTGATTCCCGGCGAATAGGGGCCGATCGCAGCGGGGAGCCGGCGGGGGACGACGGCTTTCTTAGGCGGCATTCCACCTATTGATGCCCAGGGCTCCGTCTTTGACAAGTCATTGATTTGCGCCTTGCGCGGCGTGGCGGCGACAGCGAAAGTGAGAGCCGGCAGGAGAAATTGATGGCGGGGATGATCGCGCAGAAAATCGGGCAAGATTCCTTGATCTTCTTTGCCACGATCAACCCTGTGGGAGTCTTGGGCTTTTTTTTTCATCTCACCGCGGGCCTTTCCGATGCCGAAAGGAGGACGATAGCCCGGCGGGCGGTTCTCTATGCCGCGCTGGTCTTGGGCAGCTCGGTCTTTCTTGGCCAGGTACTGCTCGAGGCGATGCACGTGCGCATCGCCTCCTTTCAGGTAGCGGGCGGATCGATCCTTTTTTTGTTTGCCCTGCAGATGATCTTCGGGCACCAGCAAGAGGCGAAGGCGGCTAGAGGGGAGGATCCGGCGATTTTCCCCTTGGCGATGCCGCTGATCGCAAGCCCCGAGGCCATCCTGGCGGCCGTCCTGCTGACCGACAACAATGTGTATCCGATCCACGTCCAGATGATCGATATGGGCCTATTGCTCGGCATCTTGTTGTTCACCTATCTTATCCTAGTCGGCAGTTCCCGGATTGCCCGGCTGCTCGGAAAAGGGGGCATGGCTCTGCTCATCCAAGCAACAGGTCTGATCCTCGCCTCTCTTGCCGTGGAGATCGTGGCGCAGGGGCTGGCCACTCTCCAGGCGGCAAACGGAGCCGCGGCCGTCCATACCCGTTGGTAAGCCTTGCCTCTGGCACTGGCAGCCGCGAGCCATGAGCACGGAGACCGAGTATAGCTTCGTTCCCCTTTGGGGACGAGGCGGATATCTCCTCGCGGAGGAGCCGATCGAAATCGTTCGGGGCACGCGCGAAGAGTGGGAGCGGCTGCGCGCGGCCTATCTGGCACATGCGGGCAGCGATCCGACCGCCAGCGCCGGCGGGCTGATGGGCTCGGTCTCTTTCGCTGGCGACTTTCGGTTCGGCATCTACCGGAGGTGGCGGCGGAGTCCTGCTCCCTGGCAGGAGCAGTCCTGGCTGCGGAGGCGTCCCAAGAGACCGCCCCCCCCTCGCCGGCTTCCGCCCGCCTTCTCGCGAACCGGGCGGGAGCGCTTCGTGGCCATGGTCCGGCAGGCGCAGGAGTATATCCGGTCGGGAGACATCTACGTGGTCAACCTCGCCCGCCGGCTCCGATGGGAGCTTTCCGCCGATCCTTTCCGCCTCTGGGAGTGCTTGCTCGCGCAGGATCGTCCTGCGGGCCGGGGCTTTCTCAAGACCGAAAGCGGGTGGCTGCTCGCCGCTTCTCCGGAGCTTTTCCTCCGGATCCGGGGCAGGCGCATCGAAACACGGCCGATCAAGGGAACGCTGGCCCGTCCCGCGGGGGCCCAAGCCGGTTCTCCGGTCGCCCTGCGGGAAAACCCCAAGGAGCGGGCCGAGCTTTTGATGGTGACCGATGTCGAGAGAAACGATCTTGGGCGGATCTGCCGTTTCGGGACGGTGCGCGTCGCGCGGTTTGCGGCAATAGCGCGCCACGCCCGTCTTTGGCACCTGTATTCTTCGGTGCACGGGCTGCTGCGGCCCGAAGTCGATCCGGTCACCGCGCTCTTTGCTTGCCTGCCCGGCGGATCGATCACCGGCGCTCCCAAGCGGCGCGCCGCCGAGATCCTCTCGCAGCTCGAGCCGGAACCGCGCGGACTTTACACGGGCATTTTCGGATACATCGCTTTTACCGGAGAGGCGGCCTTCACCATGACGATCCGCTCGTTGGAAGTGAGCTCCGAAAGCGTTTCTCTTGCGGTCGGCAGCGGGATTACGATTGATTCGAACCCGGAAGCGGAATACGAGGAGACCTGCCTGAAAGCAAAAGCCGGGGAGGAAGCGCTTCGCTTGTACGTGACGGGAGGGACGGCGGTACGGGGATGACGCGGACCAGAAATACGACCGGCTCGGTACCGAGAGTTACGGCCGGAGAGTTTTTTGAGCAGCACGGTGCGGCGCTGCAAGGAAAGCTTGTCGCCGGCCGGTCGGGCTTGGGGCGGATGATCCTGGAAGGATCCGTAAACCGACCGGGACTCCAGCTTGCAGGGTATTTGAAGAATTTCGCTTGGCAGAGAGTGCAGATCATCGGCGCCGGGGAGACTTCCTACCTCCGGAGCCTGGATGCCGAGGAAGCCCGCGCGAGGGTTCGGGCCATTTTCCTGCGCAAGATTCCCTGCCTGATCGTCTCCCGCGGGATTGTCCCGCCCGATTTTCTCATCGAGGAAGCCGAGCAGACCGGCACGCCGCTCTTCCTTTCGCGCTTGCACACCATGCGGCTGATCAACACGGTGACGATCTGTCTGGAAATGGATTTCGCTCCTCGGGTCAACGAGCAGGGGAGCATGGTCGATATCCAGGGAATCGGCGTGCTGCTCAAGGGTGCGAGCGGGGTCGGGAAGAGCGAGTGCGTCCTCTCCCTTTTGGCTCGGGGCTACTCCTTGGTCGCGGACGATATCACGACCATCTTTTGCTTGGAAGGGAGGGAGCTGGTGGCGCGCGCGCCCGACATCAGCCGCTTTTACATGGAGGTTCGGGGGATCGGCATCGTCGACGTCACCAGCTTGTTCGGCTTGCGCGCGATTCGCATCGAAAAACGGGTCGACTTAGTAGTCACCTTGCGCGAATGGGAGCGGGACGAGGAGATCGAGCGGGTCGGGCTCGATCAGGACGAGTACGAGATCTTGAATATCCGGGTTCCTCATGTTACTATTCCGGTTCGTCCGGGCAGAGATTTGGCTACCTTGGTCGAGGTGGCGGCCGTCGATCAAAAGCTTCGAGCGATGGGGCATAATGCCGCGCAGGAATTCAACCAGAAGCTGACGAAACTCACCAAGAGAAGGCAATAGCGAGCGCCATGGAGAAATCGGTTGCCGACAACGCAAGCGGAGAAAAGCAAGCGGGAGTGGAGGAAGCCGAGGCGGAGGTCGTGATCTGCAACAAGCTTGGACTTCACGCTCGTCCTGCGGCCATGTTCGTCAAGGTCGCCAACCGCTTCGTTTCGAACGTCCAGGTCGAAAAGGAAGGGGAGGCGGTCAACGGCAAGAGCATCATGGGGATCATGATCCTCGCCGCCAATCAAGGGTCCCGCTTAAAGATTTCCGCCAAGGGGCCCGATGCTGCCGCTGCGGTAGCGGCGTTGTGCAATCTGGTGCAGAGAAATTTTGATCAAGACACTTAGCCCACCGGTTTCTCCATCGCAACAAGCCGCGTTTCTTCCCTACGCCTGCTGCGGATGAACGTTTCCTGCCAGGGATGGTCGCATCCCTGTCGGGGCTGGCGGCGGCAGAACGCTGCTCAGAGTATAGGATAGGCAGGCCGGGTTCCCTTCATGAGCGGTAAAGCCGAAGAATGTTTTGCGGGGGTATCGGCCGCACCGGGAGTGGGAATCGGACCCGCGTTCGCGATCCGCGGAGATTTTGCCGCCGTCCGCCGGCGACCCGTCGCTGCGGAGCAGATACCGAAGGAACTCGAGAGGCTCGAGCTTGCGTTGCTGAAAACCCGGCAGGAGCTCTTGCAGGCCAAGGAAGAACTCGTCCGCTCCTGGTCGCAGGCGAGCGACTCGCTTTTTGAAGCGCATCTGCTGGCCGTGGATGATCCTACGATCCTCGATGCGGTCAAAAGGCGGCTCGAATCGGAGAAGATCTGTGTCGAGGCCGTTTATCAGGACGTGATTCGTTCGTTCGTCGACCAAATGGAGCGCATCGATGACGTCTACCTGCGGGAGAGGGCCCTCGACGTCCGCGACGTGGGCAAGCGGGTGCTCCGGAACCTGCGGGAGGGTGCGGCGGGGGGTTTGGGGATCGACAAGCGCTGCGTCGTCGTTGCCGACCTGCTGCTCCTCTCCGATCTTATTTCCCTCGATCGCCGCCTGCTCCTGGGCATCGTGACCGAAGAGGGCAGTCAGACCTGCCATGCGGCGATATTGGCTCAATCCCTGAACATCCCCGCCGTCGTGGGAGCCCACGGCATTCTCGATCGGTTGGATGAGGAAACGGAGGTCCTGGTCGACGGCTTTGCGGGGATCGCCGTCCTCCATCCGACCGAAGAGAGGAAGGCCCGTGCGCGAGCCGAGCATGCGCGCTTCCTCACCCAGACGCAGGCGGCGCGGGCAAGGCGAGGACCGGCAGTCACGCGCGACGGGCAAAGAATGCAGGTTTCGGCGAACGTGGAGCTTCCGGAAGATCTGCCCCTCATCCGCGAGAACGACGCCGACGGGATCGGGCTCTATCGAACCGAGTTCCTCTTCCTCCGCTCCGACCGCGGGCCGTCCGAGGAAGAGCAGCTGGCCGTCTATCGAGAGGCGGCCGAATCGGCGAAGCCCAACCGGCTCGTGATCCGCACCCTCGATGTGGGCGGAGACAAGCTCCTCCCATGGCTCGCCGGCCGGTCGCTGGAAAGAAATCCGTTTCTCGGGTTCCGCGGAATCCGTCTTTCTCTGGAAAGACAGGAGATCTTTCGCACCCAGCTGCGGGCGATCCTTCGGGCATCGGACCAAGGGAATGTTTCGCTCATGTTCCCCATGGTGACCGACGTGGAAGAATTCCGCCGGGCGCGCGCCTTGTTGCAGGAGGTCCGCCAAGAGCTCGCGGCCGAAGGGCACCGACTCGGGAATGTGCCTTGCGGAGCCATGATCGAAACACCGGCAGCCGCTCTTATGGCCGATCTGTTTGCGGAGGAGGCCGATTTTTTGAGCATCGGAACCAATGATCTGGAGCAGTACACGCTGGCCGTCGATCGGCTCAACGATCGGGTCGCCTCCCTCTACCCGTCACCGCATACGGCGGTGCTGCGCCTGATTCGGGACGTAGTCGCCCAAGGGCGCAAGCACGGTCGGCCGGTTAGCATCTGCGGGGAGATGGCCAGCAATCCGGTGCTGCTGCCTTTTTTTGTTGCGCTTGGCGTGGAAGAGCTAAGTATGGGCTCGGTTCTCATTCCTCGGATAAAGACCGCCGTTCGCTCCCTCTGCGCCGCGGAGGCGCGCGAGGGGGTGGCCGTAGCGCTCCTGAGGAAGGAAACCCCAGAGGTCTTGAAGGAATTGAACCGGCTGGCCGAGCGCTTTTATCCCGAGCTGCTCGTCCACTAGACTGTGGGGGCTACGATGCGCGTGCTGATTCTGGCGGCAGGGTATGCGACGCGTCTTTACCCGCTAACCTTGCACCAGCCCAAACCGTTGCTGCGCATCGCGGGGCGGCCGATCCTCGAACACATTCTCGATCGGGTCCGGGCGCTGGAGGGGCCTCCCGAGTGCCTGATCGTCACCAACCACCGTTTCGCCGAAACCTTCCGAGCGTGGGCGGAGCAGTACCGGGCGAGCCGCCCCGGGCTCGCTCTCAAGATCGTGGACGACGGGTCCGTCTCGGAAGCGGACCGTCTGGGCGCCATCGGGGATCTCGCCTTCGTGGTCGAGACCGAGAGGATTTCCGAAGACCTTCTAGTGATCGCCGGAGATAATCTCTTCGATGCCCCGCTCGGTCCGTTCGTCGCCTACGGCCGGAAGCTCGGCAAACCCGTCGTCGGCGTTTATGATGTAGGCGATTTGGAGGCGATCCGCCGATACAACAACATCCGGCTCGACGCGGAAGGGCGCATCATCTTCTTCGAGGAGAAGCCGCAGAAGCCCGAAGGCACCCTCACGGCGATCGCCCTCTACTATTTCCCCGGGGACACCTGGGATTGGCTCCGTCGCTACCTCGCGGACGGAGAAAGTCGGGATCAGCCGGGCCGATTCATCGAATGGCTCTGTCGACGCGAGTGCGTCTTTTCCTGGCGGCTGGCGGGGAAATGGTTCGATATTGGTGACTTCCGGATGCTGGAAAAGGCCGATCGCAGCTTTGCGGAGGGCTGAACGGATCGATGTCGACGCTGTCGGGAGGAGGCTGGCGCCGTTTCGGAGAGCTTCGCTACGAAGGGTTCCGCTACCGGCTCCATACCAACCGGGTTTCCGTGTCCTTTTCCTTCCGCCTGGGCGGCTCCCTGGTGTTTCGTCCGCGCAGCTCCTTTCCGGTCGCACCACCTCTCCCCGGCAAGGAGGCGCTCGACCTCCTGATCTTTCATCTAGGACTGATCGAGCTCGTCAGCTACTGGAAGGCGGCTTGCCCTCCGCGGATCCGCGTCGAGGCGGGGCGGTTGACGGGTGACCAGGTGGCTTGGTGGAAGCGGCTCTACTTCCGTGGGTTGGGCGAGTTCTTCTTTCGCAACGGGCTCGCCGTTACCGAGGAGGGGTTCGTGGAAATCGAAAGCTCGGGGCCGTGCTTTGCTCCGTTCGAACGGAGCGGCTGCAACGGCGCGCTTGTGCCGGTGGGCGGCGGCAAGGACTCCTTTGTGACCCTGGAACTCCTCCGTGCGCAGAAGGAGAACCTGACCCCCTTTCTGCTCAATTCCTCCTGGGAGCAGCGGAGCACCCTTTCGGCATTCGGATTCCCTCTCTCGCATGCGGCCTTGGCGCGGCGGACGATCGATCCGCAGCTTTTGGAACTCAATCGGCAAGGATTTTGGAACGGCCATACCCCCTTCTCCGCCCTCTTGGCTTTTGCGGCCCTCTTGACAGCCGTCACGCTCGGCAGACGGTGGATCGTGCTCTCCAACGAGGCGAGCGCCGACGAGCCGACCGTGCCGGGAAGCGAGATCAACCATCAATATTCGAAGAGCTTCGCCTTCGAGCGCGACTTCGCGGAATACACCGCCCGCTGGATGACGCCGAGCGTGGGTTACTTTAGCCTCCTGCGTCCTTGGAACGAGCTGCAGATCGCCGAGCGATTCGCCCGCATCCCCGGGGCGCTCGGACGGTTCCGGAGCTGCAGCTCTCCCGGACGCAGCTGGTGCGGCCGCTGCGCGAAATGTCTCTTTGTCGCGTTGATTCTTTCTCCATTCGTGGAGAGGAGCCGCATCGACCGGATCTTCGGCCGGAGCATGCTGGAGGATGCCTCGCTGGCGCCGACCTTTTTTTCCCTTCTGGGCGGAGAGCCGAGCAAGCCCTTTGCCTGCATCGGAACGGTGGTCGAGTGCCGCGCGGCGGCGGCTCTGCTCGCGCGTCGACCCGCTCCTCCTCTCTTGGTGAGGCTCGCCAAGGAGCGGGGTCTCCTAAAAGCTGACGATCCCTCGGTGGAAACGCTATTGGCTTCTTGGAATTCCGATCATCGCGTTCCCTCCGAGTTCCTTGCGCTGCTCGATTCCGGGCGGCGACCGGCCTCCTGCGTATGACGCCCAATTCGGAACTCCCTCGTTTTCTGGAAGGAAAGAAGATCCTCGTCTGGGGCCTCGGCCGGGAAGGAAGGGCGACTGCGGAGCTCCTTCATCGTTTTCTTCCCGGGCAGCCGTTTGCCGTAGCGGATCGGAGTCCGCAAGCTTTGCAAGCAGCCGAGCTTGCCGCGCTCCCCGTCGATCGGTATGAAGAGGCCGAGGCGTTGCGGCGGCTTCCGGAATTTGATCTCATCTTGAAGGCGCCCGGAATTCCGACGCGCCGCCTCGCCCTGGACGGGCAGGCGGGCAAGGTGAGTTGCCAGGCCGATCTTTTCCTGCGATTTGCGCCCTGCCCGGTGATCGGCGTCACGGGAACCAAGGGCAAGAGCACGACGGCCTCCCTGCTGGCGCATATCTGCCGGAGCGCAGGCCGAAAGACCTTTCTGGTCGGCAATATCGGCATTCCCCCGTTCGCGGTCTGGGGCGATCTCGACCCCGAATCCGTAGTGGTCTGTGAGCTCTCCTCCTATCAGCTCGAGTTCGTTCATTCCTCGCCGCACATCGCTCTTTGGACCAATCTCTATCCCGAGCATCTCAACTATCACGGAAGCTTCGACGCCTATGCGTCCGCCAAGAGCCGCATCGCCCGCTGGCAATCGAAGCGCGACTTTCTGGTCTACCCGGAGGACGATCCCAAGGTCGCCGACCGACTGGAAATCGACGGGGGTTCCGCGAAACGGATGCCCTATCGAGGACCGGAGGATCTTCCCGCGATCGATTTTTCCCGCTTCCGACCGCTCGGCCGGCACAATCGCAAGAATGCCGCAGCCGCCCTCCTGGCCGCCGAATTCCTGGGCATTCCCGCATCCATCATGCAGGAAGCCATCGACTCGTTCTCCCCCTTGCCTCACCGGTTGGAGCCGACGGGTCGGGTCCGAGGCGTAGCGTTCTACAACGACTCGATTTCGACTGTGCCCGAGTCCGCGCTGGTGGCTCTGGACGCCTTGCCGAACGTCCGGACCCTGATCGTGGGAGGGCAGGACCGGGGGCTGCCGCTCGAAGGCTTCGCCCGCGCGCTTGCGGCTTGCTCCTCTTTGCGGACCGTGATTTTGTTGCCGGAAACCGGTTTGCGGCTCGGTGCTCTTCTGCGCGGGAGCGGGGTTCGGTTTTCCGGAGACCTTTTCTTCGTGGAAACTCTTGAGGCGGCGGTCCGAACGGCGATCGCCGAAACCCCGGAGGGGAGCTGCTGCCTCTTTTCGCCGGCCGCCCCCAGCTACAACGCCTACCGCGACTTCGAAGAGCGCGGCGACCACTTCCGGGAACTGATCCGCCGAGCCCAGAAAGGAGAGCAAAGTGTGGGCAGGCAGGGATTCGAACCCTGAACCAAGTGCTTAAAAGGCACCTGCTCTACCGTTGAGCTACCTGCCCACCGTCACGCTAGCGAAGGGGGACTGCTCGTCCAAGTGAAAATCGCGCCTTCGTGCGCCTCCGGCGTGGATAAACTCGCCTTGCGGCCGGCGAGCGAAGGTGTAGACTTGTGAATCCTTTTTACTTTCCGCCATGAGCCACAAGAGCCAAGGAACACTTCTCGCCGACTGTCAGAGCCAGCAGGATTATCGGCGGATCCGGATCGATCGTGTCGGCGTCAAAGGGTTCCGGCACCCGATCGAGGTTCGCGATCGGAGCTTCGCCACGCAGGCGACGGTGGCCACCGTCAGCCTTCTGGTCGATCTTCCCCACCATTTCAAGGGAACGCATATGAGCAGGTTCGTGGAAGTGCTCAACGCTCATGGACGGCTCATCCACGTCAAGAATCTCTTCTCCATCGTTCACGCGCTCCAGAAACGGCTCGACGCCGAGGTGGCGCATTTGATTATGGATTTTCCGTATTTCGTCGAAAAGAAGGCTCCTGTGACCACCGCGGCCGGGCTGGTCGACTACCAGGTGCGCTTCGAAGCCGCAGCCTGCGGCCCGCAAACCGATTTCGTCATGACGGTGGTCGTCCCAGTCACCACGCTCTGTCCCTGCTCCAAGGCGATCAGCGACCGGGGTGCGCACAACCAGCGGGGATATGTGACCGTCTCGATCCGATCCGGCGAGCCGATTTGGATCGAAGAGATCATCGAGCTCGTCGAGGGCTCGGCGAGCAGCCCGATCTATTCCCTGCTCAAGCGGCCCGACGAAAAATTCGTGACCGAGCACGCCTACGATCATCCGGTATTTGTCGAAGATCTGGTGCGCAACGTGGCCGTCCGCTTGAACGCGCGCGGCGATATCCTCTGGTATCGGGTGGAAGCCGAGAACATGGAGAGCATCCATAATCATGCGGCCTACGCCCTGGTCGAGAAGCAGCCGGGAGCCAACGGCTCGCACGCGTCTTAGCCGTCCGCCCGGCGCCTCCAGTTCCCTGGAGAGAGAGGAGCGTCGCCCGGTGATGTTCGGTTGCAAACGGCGGCGGATCGGTTAGGATGCCACTGATTCGTTAGCGCGGGGAGCCGGAAGCGGCTGAGAGGCGAATCCTTGAGGGGACGCTATCCGTACGGTGTACGGTGCGGGCGCCCGGGGAGGAGCGACCCGAGGAGAACCTGATCCGGGTAATGCCGGCGGAGGGAGTGCTAGCGCACCCTGTGCCCGCCCGAGCCCGTTCCGGTTGCCGCCGGCGAGGGAGAAGATTATGGCACAGAATCATGAGCGGTCGAAAGGATCGACCCTTCTCAACCGAGAAACCCTGCTTTCCTACTTTCCGCAATCGGAGCGTGTCTACGTCGCCGGGAAGAACCCCGGGGTGCGCGTTCCTTTCCGGGAGGTGCGCCAGGGAGTGACCCGGATGGCCGGGGGCGGAATCGAGCGCAACCCGAATATCCGCTTATATGACACGTCCGGTCCTTATGGAGATCCGTCCGCTCGTGTGGATCTGACGCAGGGACTTCCCGCGATCCGGCTTCCGTGGATCGAGCAGCGTGCGGACACCGAGCCTTACTGCGGGCGGGAGGCGCAGCCAATTGATGACGGCTATCGGAGCTGGGAGGAAAGGGCCGAGCGGGATCTCCGCAACGGCGCCTCCCGGCACCGTATCCCTGCCTCCCCCCGAAAGCCGCGACGGTCGAAGGGAGGAGCGGTAACGCAACTCGCCTATGCGCGCCGTGGGATCGTGACTCCGGAAATGGAGTTTGTGGCGATTCGGGAGAGCCTAGGCCGGGAGGCTCTTGTGGCGGAACACCGCGACCGCGAGGCTCTTGGCTTCCAGTTGCCGGGGAACCCGCTGGGCGCGCGGATCCCCGACCGCATCACTCCCGAATTCGTTCGAGACGAGATCGCCGCCGGGCGAGCCATCTTGCCGGCCAACATCAATCATCCGGAGTGCGAGCCGATGATCATCGGACGGAATTTCCGGGTGAAGATCAATGCGAACATCGGCAATTCGGCCATCGGATCTTCGCCCGAGGAAGAGGTGGAGAAGCTGATCTGGGCGATCCTTTGGGGGGCGGATACGGTCATGGATCTATCGACCGGGAAGGATATTCACCGGATTCGGGAGTGGATTCTCCGATCGAGCCCGGTGCCGATCGGCACGGTGCCGATCTACCAGGCGCTGGAGAAGGTAGGCGGGCGACCCGAGGAGCTTTCCTGGGAGATCTATCGCGATACCTTGATCGAGCAAGCCGAACAGGGGGTCGACTACTTTACGATCCATGCCGGGGTGCTGCTCCGGTACGTCCCGCTGACCGCCCGCCGTCGCTGCGGCATTGTCAGTCGCGGAGGCTCGATTCTGGCGAAATGGTGCCTGGCGCATCATAAGGAGAATTTTCTCTACACCCATTTCGAGGAGATCTGTTCGATCCTCCGCGCCTATGACGTGAGCATCTCCCTGGGCGACGGGCTGCGTCCCGGAGCGATCGCCGATGCCAACGATGAAGCGCAGATTGCCGAGCTCAAAACCCTCGGCGAGCTCACCCGGGTGGCCTGGAAGCATGACGTGCAGGTGATGATCGAGGGGCCGGGCCATATCCCAATGCAGCTGATCCAGGAGAATATGGACCTGGAGTTGCGCCACTGCTGGGAAGCCCCCTTCTACACCCTGGGACCGCTGACGACCGATATCGCGCCGGGCTATGACCATATCACGAGCGCCATCGGCGCCGCGCTCATCGGCTGGGCGGGGTGCGCGATGCTCTGTTACGTCACTCCGAAGGAGCATCTCGGGCTGCCGACCCGCGACGACGTACGGGCGGGAGTCGTGGCCTACAAGATCGCCGCCCACGCGGCCGATCTGGCCAAGGGGTTCCCGGGCGCGCAAGAATGGGACAATGCGCTCAGCAAAGCACGCTTCGAATTCCGTTGGAACGATCAATTCGCCTTATCCCTCGACCCGGCAACAGCGCGATCCCTGCATGACGAGGCGTTGCCGCAGGAAGCTGCGAAGAGCGCCCACTTCTGCTCCATGTGCGGGCCGCAGTTTTGCTCGATGAAGATCACCGAGGAGGTCCGCAACTACGCGCGGGAGCGGAAGATTTCTCCGGAGGATGCGCTGGCGCACGGCTTGGAGCAGAAAGCCGAGGAATTTCGAAAGGGCGGAGCCGGAATCCTCCCTTGAGGACGATTTCTTGGCCGCCGGGTCCGGGAATGGGATTGAAAATTGCCCTCTCCGGCGGTAGAGTCTTTGCTGAAGGTCCGGCGTAAAAGCACGCACTACCCACTACCCGTCCGGGGATGGCAGGGTCCCGGCATCCGCTCTTCTCAGCTCCTATGACTAGCTTACCACCGTGCGCGGAGATTCCTTTGGCCGGAGACGGCGCATCGCTGGTCTACAGCGGCGCGCTGGTCGAGGACTATTACGCGCAATGGGTCCGGGATCCCGCGTCGATCGACGCGAGCTGGGCCGCCTTGTTCCAAGGCCCGGCAGGCAGTGTTTCTCCGCAACGGAGCGGCCCGAGCTCGGTAGCGCGGTCCGGAGCGGACCTCTTGGCCAAGCAGCGCGGAGTCTACGAGTTGATTCATGCCTACCGCACCCTGGGTCACTTCGTGGCCAAGCTCGATCCCCTCGGCTTCCACCGATACAGCTTCGATGAGCTCGAGCTCGATCGGTTCGGATTGGAAGAACGCGATCTCGACACTGTCTTCGATTCCGGATCGCTGGCGGGCGGGGGCATGCGGCCCCTGCGGGAGATCCTCGCCATCCTGCGGCAAACGTATTGCGGGACGCTGGCGATCGAGTTCATGCACATGCAGTCCTTCGCGCAGAGGCGATGGTGCATCGAGCGGCTGGAGGGAATCTCCATAGCGAAGAGTTTTTCCGGGGAGGAACGGCGCCGTATCCTGCAGGCCATTTTGCGGGCGGAGGAATTCGAGTCCTTCCTCCACACCCGCTACGCCGGCCAGAAGCGCTTTTCCTTGGAAGGTAACGAGACCTTGATTCCGATGCTGGACGCGGTCGTCGAAGCCTGCCCGCTTCACGGAGTCGCCCGCATCGTGATGGGGATGGCCCATCGCGGGAGGCTCAACGTCTTGGCCAACGTCTTGCAGCAGGATTTCAAAACCATTTTCGACGAGTTCTCGGAAAACTATTTTCCCGAGGGCGTCTTGGGTGATGGAGACGTCCGCTATCATTTGGGCTTTGAGGCGGTCCGCAAGACCGCCTCCGGGTCAGTGGTGACCATCGGGCTCGCTCCTAACCCGAGTCACCTGGAGGCGGTCAATCCCGTAGTCGAAGGAAAGGCGCGGGCCTGGCAGAGAAGACTGGGAGACATGGCGGAGCGCCGCAAGGTGCTCCCGCTCCTGATCCATGGCGACGCCGCGTTCATGGGGCAGGGGATCGTCCAGGAGACTCTCAACCTCTCCCAGCTGGAAGGCTACCGGACCGGAGGCACCCTCCACATCATCATTAATAATCAGATCGGCTTCACTACCTTGCCGCAAGACGCCCGGTCGACCCATCATTGCACGGGCATTGCGCGGATGCTGGGAATCCCCATTTTCCACGTCAACGGCGATGACCCGATGGCCGCCGTGTTCGCGGTCCGGCTGGCTTTCGAATATCGGCAGCTTTTTGCACGGGATGTCGTCGTCGATCTTTTCGGCTACCGGCGGCACGGACATAACGAAGGAGATGAGCCGAGCTTCACGCAGCCGACCCTCTACCAGGAGATCGCCGCGCATCCGAAGATCAGCGAGGTCTTCCTCGAACGCCTGGTTGCTTCCGGGGAGATGAACCGGGAGGAGGCGATGGCCTACCGGAAAGCATTCGTGGAGGAGCTTGCTGCGGACATGGCCCAGTCGAAGCAGTGGGCGACCCAAGCCAAGCCGAAGCTGCGCGAGCGGCTCTCGTGCCCTCGGCTTTTGGAGCCCGTCCGCACTGCGGTGCCGAAGGAAGAGCTGCTTTCCATCGGCCTGGCGATCACCCGGCAGCCCCCGGACATCCATCTCAATCCGAAGATCGCCCGGATGCTTCAGGACCGCCGGGCTGCCCTGGAGAGCGGCGGTCCCATTCTCTGGCCGCTGGCGGAGGCGCTCGCGTTCGGTTCCCTGCTGAAGGAAGGCGTGCCGGTCCGGCTATCCGGCCAGGACAGCCGTCGGGGCACCTTCAGCCAAAGGCACGCGGTGCTCTATGACATCCATTCGCGGGCCCGGTATGTGCCGCTCGAGCATGTCAGCCCGGATCAGGCGATCTTTTGCATCTACAACAGTCCCCTGTCGGAGTACGCCGTGCTCGGCTTCGATTTCGGCTACTCCCTCGACTTCCCCGAAGCGCTCATCCTTTGGGAAGCGCAGTACGGCGATTTCGCCAACGGGGCGCAGGTGATCATCGACCATTACCTGTCGAGCTCCGAATCGAAATGGGGCGCGGTGGCCAACCTGGTGGTCCTCCTCCCTCATGGATACGAGGGACAGGGACCCGAGCACTCGAGCGGGCGCATCGAGCGCTTCCTGCAGCTCTGCGCCGAAGACAACATGGTTGTAGCGCAAACTTCGACTCCGGCGAACTACTTTCATATCCTGCGCCGCCAAGCTCTCCGCGGCTTTGCAAAACCTCTGGTGCTCTTCACCCCCAAGAGCTTGTTGCGCGATCCGCGCTGTTCTTCGCTCCTGGGCGACTTCGCGGAAGGCGGCTTCGAGGAGCTGCTCCCCGATCCGATCCGGCCGGAAGGGGCGCGCCGGCTTATCTTCTGCTCCGGCAAGATCTATTACGAACTTGCCGCCTACCGGGAGCAGCTCGGGGAGAAGGAGACCGCCATCCTTCGGGTCGAACAGTTCTACCCGCTCCATCGGGAAAAGCTCGCTCGCCTGGTCTCCGTCCATCGCGCCGAAGAGGTGATCTGGTGCCAAGAGGAGCCCGAGAACATGGGCGGCTGGCAATACATGGAACGCCACCTCCGCGCTCTCCTAGGGAGGGAGATCCGCTATGTCGGGCGCGAAGCGGCGGCAAGCACGGGGGGCGGGAGTCTCGGAGTTCATCGTTTGGAGCAAGAACGGATCTGCCGGCAAGCCTTCGGCGATTCCTAAGGAGGAAGATGGCGGTCGAGGTGAAAATGCCCTTCCTGGGCGAATCGATCCAGGGAGGTGTGCTCGGAAAGTGGCTCAAGGTCGAAGGGGATCGGGTCGAGCCGGGAGATGCGCTCGGAGAGATCGAGACCGAAAAGATCACCTCCGAGATTTATGCCGAGGCCGCCGGTTCGTTCGTCCCGCTGGTCGAGCCGGGGACCGAGATCAAGGTCGGTCAGGTGATCGCGCGGATCGAGGAGGGACCGGGGGATCGGGAGCGCGGGCCGAGCCGCGCTCCCGCCCCTTCCGCGGCGGAGTCTCGGCATGAGGCGGAAGCGAAACCGGATCCCGTGGAAACGCCGGTTGCGATCGAGCCACGTAAGGAAGAGGCCGCCCTTCCCCCTCTGGTTCCGCCGCCGGTGCAGGCGCCGCCGGCGGCGCCCGGCGCCGGGGGACGGGTGCTGCCGGAGGAGGAGTGGGGCGGCTGGACTCCGGTCCGAAAGGAACCGCCTCAACGGCGGGAAGCCAGGTCGCCCCATCGCCAGCCGATGAGCCCCATCCGGCTCAAGATTGCCGAACGGCTCCTGTCCGCGCATCGGGAAACGGCTCATCTGACGACCTTCAATGAGGTCGACGTTTCAGCGATACAGAATCTGCGCGAGCAATTCGGAGAGCGATTCGAAAAGCGGCACGGAGTCCGGTTAGGCTACATGCCCTTTTTCGTTCGGGCGGTCGTCGAGGCACTGCGCCACGAGCCTCGGGTCGGCGCGCAGATCGACGGCACCGAGCTCGTCTACCCGGGCCGATATGATATCGGAATCGCCGTCTCGACCGACCGGGGCCTGATCGTTCCCGTTCTTCGCGATGCGGACGAAAAGAGCTTTCCGGAAATCGAACGGGCGATCCGCGAGTTCGCGGAGCGAGCCCGATCCGGAAAGCTGACGCTGCCTGAACTCGAAGGGGGGCTCTTTACGATCACCAACGGCGGGGTTTTCGGCTCCCTGCTATCGACCCCGATGCTTAACCCTCCGCAAAGTGCGATCCTCGGCATGCATGCCATCCAGGAGCGCCCTGTCGCCGTTCGCGGCCGCGTGGAGATCCGCCCGATGATGTACCTGGCCTTGACTTATGATCACCGGGTGATCGATGGGAAGGAAGCCGTCGGCTTCCTGGCGCAAGTCAAGGCATTCCTCGAAAATCCGGGGATCGCCTTGCTCGACCTATAACTACTATAAGGGATGCGGGAAGGGAGCTCGGGTGGCTGCCCAGGACGCGTTCGATCTGGTCGTTATCGGTGGCGGGCCGGGGGGCTATACGGCAGCTCGCCGTGCCGCCGAGCTCGGCCTGCGGACGGCGGTGGTCGATCGCTGCCGCCGGTTGGGCGGAACCTGCCTGCGGGTCGGCTGCATTCCCAGCAAGACTCTTCTTTCGTTGACGGAGGCCTACGCATATGCCCGGGACCGGCTTTCACAGGACGGCATCAACGCACGCCAGGGGTTCGAAATCGATCTGCCGCGGCTGTATGCTTACAAGGACGCGGTCGTGGCGAAGCTGGCCGAGGGGGTCGCGTTTCTGATGCGGCAAAACGGTGTCCGGGTGATCGAAGGAACGGCACGGATCGCCGGCCCGCAGTCGGTCGCGGTGCGACACGCCCAAGGCGAGGAAGAGATTCTGGAAGCCCGTGCCGTTCTGCTGGCCACCGGCAGCGAGCCCATCGATCTCCCCTTCCTCCGCTTTGACGGGCGGCTGGTCGTCGGCAGTAGCGAGGCTCTCTGCTTTCCGGAGGTCCCGAAAACCCTTCTGATCATCGGCGCGGGGGCGATCGGGCTTGAGCTCGGATCGGTGTGGAGCCGGCTCGGAAGCGAGGTAACCATTGTGGAGCAGCTCCCGCGGATTGCGGCGGGATTTAGTCCGACCGGGGCCGGAGCGCTCCAGCGGGAACTTGCGAAGCAGCGGATCCGGTTTCTCCTCGCAGCTCGCGTGACCGGTGCCGAGGTCGGGGAAGCCCGGGTGAAGGTACGCGTCGAAGAGGGGGGAAGAGAACAGGATCTGGTTGTCGACCGGGTTCTGGTCGCGGTTGGGAGAAGACCGCACCATGCGGGCCTTGCTCTCGAGGAGGCGGGAATCCTCCTCACGGAGAGAGGCAGAATCCGGGTCAATCGGTTCTGGCAGACTTCCCTCCCATGGGTCTATGCGATCGGCGATCTCATCGAAGGTCCGATGTTGGCCCATCGGGCTCAGGCCGAAGGAAGAGCTGTCGCCGAGCTGCTCGCGGGGAAACCGGCCCGCGTCCGCTACTTGTGCATCCCTAACGTCATTTACACCGAGCCGGAGGCGGCCGGCGTCGGATTCTCGGAGGAGGATTTCCGTGCGGCCAAGCGTCGGTATCGGCGCGGGACCGCATATTTTCCGGCGAACGGCAGGGCGCTGGCGGCGGACATGCCGAATGGATTCGTTACTGTCTGGATGGACGAAGAATCGGGCAGATTCGCGGGAATGGAGGTTTTGGGCAGTCGAGCATCCGAGCTGATCGGCGCGGGTGCGGTCGCCCTGGAAGCGGAGGTCTCCGTCGAGTCCCTGGCGCGGGCGGTTCCGGCTCATCCATCCTTCATGGAAAGCGTCCATGAGGCCGCGATTGCCGCGCTGCGGGCGCGACCATCGGGCGGTTTTTGATGCGGCTGCTCAGGCTCCGGGTGCAAAGCGGCGGCTCGGCCCTCCGGTGCGGGCCGCTTCCGAGGAGCCGGAGCGGGCCGATCGCGCACCTTCGCCTTCGGCTTTTCCGGCCGGCCGCTTGGTTTGGCCTGCTTGGTCGTGCGGCAGGAAATGAAAGTTCCGGTAGATCCGAGGGACACGTGCGCCGACGGAGGTGAGGATCTCGTAGCCGATCGTTCCGGCCATCTTTGCCAGCTCCTCGGCGTAAATCGCTTGGTCGCCCTGGGAGCCGAGGACTACCGCCTCATCGCCGACCTTGCAGCCCGGCACGCCGCTCACGTCGACGATCGTCTGGTCCATCGTCACCCGCCCCCGGATCCGGCAGCGGCTTCCGCGCACCAAGACCTGCGCGCGGTTCGAGAGGCTGCGCGAATACCCGTCCCCATAGCCGATGGCGAGGGTGGCCACCGTTTGGGCCTTCCGCAAAACGTAAGTGGCTCCATAGCTGACGGTCCGACCTGCCGGGAGCTGACGCAGGAGCGTAATCCGGGTTTTCCAGGAAAGGACCGGGCGGAGCAGCCGCCGCAGGAAAGGCATGGGAGGCAATCCATAGAGAGCAAGGCCGATCCGGACAAACGAGCAGGCATAAACCGTCTTCCTCCAGAGAGCGGCGCTGTTGGCGACATGAAGCTTCTTGTCGGCGAAGTGAGGCCGCCAGCGCAGGAATTCGGTCCACTGCGCTTCCGTTCTCTCGGGGTCCTCATCGGCCGAGCTGAAGTGGGTGCAGACAGCTCCGATCTCCACGGAGGGGAGCCGTTCGGCCCGCTTGAGCTCTTTCACGGCTTCGGCACCCCATAGTCCGAGCCGACCCATTCCCGTATCGATCTTAAAGTGGGCTTGGGCGCGCACCCCGGCTTTTCGGGCCGCTGCGTTGAGCCGCTTGGCTTCCTCGTAGGTCGAGATGGTTGGCCAAGCGCGACAGGCGATCGCCTGCGCGAACTCATTCGGAAGGCACGCGCTCAGCAGGAGGATCGGCGTCGTCGTGATCCCTGCGGCACGAAGTTCGGCGGCCTCCTGGACGTTGCTCACTCCGAGGACATCCGCCCCTCCGCCCACGAGCTCTTTGGCCACCGGCACCAGGCCGTGGCCGTAGGCGTTGGCCTTGACCACCGCGATGAGCTTGGTCTCCTCGGCAATTCTGCTCCGGATCACGGCCAGGTTGTGGCGGAGCGCGGAACCGTCGATTTCCGCCCAGCAGCGCAGAGCGCCAGCATTCATGACTTCTTAGAAGGCGGTCGCCGGCACGCTGACCGGACCCCGCAAATAGATGGGTTCGGGAAACGGCTCATCCGAAAACGCGGGATCCTCCTCCGGGATCCGCAGAAAGTCCTCGGCTCGGGGGAAGGCGCGGTGGAGGCCGGGCCCAAGATCTTCGGACGCAACGGCTAGATCCAGGTTTCGTATCCAGGTAGCCAGCTCTCTCTTGGCAAACACGAAAGTCGAGCGAGTTAACCGCCCGAACGAGAAGAGCGTGCCATACAGTTCTCCCCGCCTAGCGTCGGCAAAGACGCCGAGACGCCCTATGTCGGGAAATTGCAGGGCGAGAGACCAAGCGCTGCAGAGGGAGCGGAGACGAGCGCCCTTGGAGAAGGCGATCGCCTGGGCGGCTGCGATGGAGACGCGGATCGAAGAGAAGGACCCCGGTCCAAGCCCGACGATGACGGTATGGATGCGGAGCGCAGGGAGTCCCAGATCCTGCAACGAGGAGAAGAGAGCTGCGGAAGGGGAGACGCCGGAGAAGGTCCGGGCGACGATGATCCGCCCCGGCTCTCCGACGGCCACGCTGCCCGAGGACGAAGACATTTCCAGGGCAAGAATCATGGGGGCGCGGGACAGAAGCCGGTCTTCGTCCAGGCGGGTCATGGCACCGCCTTTTGGCGGATCATCCGCTCATTTGCCGAAAGAAGCAAGAGCTCCCATCGCTCCGTTCGCGGAGGAAGAAGCTCTTCGATCTTTTCCGGCCATTCGATCGCGACGAGGACGGGATCGCTCCAGAATTCCTCGAGATGAAGGGCCGCCGCTTCCCGAGGATCCTCGAGCCGGTAGAGATCGACGTGAATGAGAGGCAGCCGGCCGCTTTTGTATTCATGGACCAGCGTGAAGGTCGGGCTTGTGACCGGATCCCAAACTCCGATCCCGCGCGCGATCCCCCGCACCAAAGTCGACTTGCCGGCTCCGAGCTCGCCGTAGAGGGCGAAGACGGTGCCGGGAAGGGCACCTTCGCCCAGGCGGCGACCGAAGCGTTCCGTCTCTTCAGGCGACGCGGAAATGATCGAATCCATGGAAAGAAAAGGCGTTGCGGGCGCCGGCGGACGACGGGCGCACGCAGACGCCGATGCGAGTCAAGCGCGTCGGGAACGGCCATTGCGCGCGCAGGGCATCCTCACGGTCCGGCTTCACGGTAAAAAGAAGCTCGTAGTCCTCGCCGTCACAGAAGGCCTGCTGAAGGGAGCAGCCGCGGCGGCGAGGGATGCAGCCTTCTGTCAGCGACCAGCCGACGTTGGAGGCGCGGCCGAGCCGAGGCAGGTCGGCAGCCAGTCCGTCACTGACATCCATTAGGGCCGTGGCCCAGCGGCCTTTGGCCAGCCATTCCCCTTCGGCCAGCCGTGGTCGAAAGCGGAGGTGATGCCCGCTCTCCAGGCTGCCGCCGAGGCTGCCCGTCACATAAATCCCTTCTCCGGGCGTGGCCCCGGACCGGAGGATGGGTGGATAGCCTGCTGTTTCTCCCAACAGGGCGATCGTCAGAACAATCTGCGGGTTCCGGCTGAGCTCGCCGCCGACGAGATCGACGGCATGCCGGCGGGCCGCCCCATCGATCCCCCGGTAGATCTCTTGCACGATGGCCGGATCGGTGGACGACGGCAGGGCCAGAGCGATCAAGGCGTAGAGCGGACGGCCTCCCATCGCGGCTACGTCGCTGAGCGCCCGCCCAAGCGCCTTGCGCCCGACGAGCCGCCATGGGGTTCCCGGAGAGAAGTGAACTCCCTCGACCACCGAGTCGGTCTTGAAAAGCAGCGAGCCCTCTTTCTTTCTTCCTTCCAGAACGGCGCAATCGTCGCCGACTCCTGCGCGCACGGAGGGACCGTGACGCCAACGTCGGGTCAGGAGGCGGAGCAGGGCGTCTTCGCCTAGGTCAGCCAAGGAAGGACGAGGGACGACGGGTTTGCCGGAAGTCACTGGACCGCTCGTAAATCCGGGAATCGCTCTCTTAGCCGAATTTCGCCAGGAGAAGGAACCCCGTGGTAAAGCTATTGAACCAGCAGTGGATGGCAATGGAGAGCAGCAGCGATCCCGAAAGCTCGTAGGCGATGCCGAGCAGTAGGCCGAAGAGGAAGAGCGGGAGGAAGGTCGGCCAGTTGAAATGGAGGACGGCGAAGAGCAGTGCGGTCAGAACGAGGGCTGTCCTACGCGGAAGCCGATTTTTCAAATAGACATAGAGGAACCCGCGGAAGAGCACCTCCTCGCCGAACGGGGCGAGGATGAGAATGAAGAACAGAAGCAGCAAGAGCGAAGGCCAATTATGGGTTCGCAGAAAGAGTTCGACGGCAGGCTGCGGCGGAGCGGGCACGCCGAAGACCTTGGCGACCGTTTCGGCAAGAGCGGCCGCGAGGCGGAGGGGCAGATCGGCCGCCAGGGCGATCCAGAAACCGACCCCAAGATTCTTCCAAACCGAGAGGCGCGTTGTGCCGAAGTAGATGCCGAAATCAAGCCGGTGGAAGCGGACCAGGAGCAGGATGGCGGCGAGGGCGAGGGTCGTTCCCGCCGAAAAAAAGACGCCGGAGACCAGGAAGAGAAGTACGGTGATCAGCTCGATCGAGGAGAACGGGATTGTGGGAGCCTGCCCGTACCGAAGCGCACCCGCCTGGTGAAACTTGCGGACGGCGTAGCCCAGCATCACGGCGGCCGCGACGCTCGCCAGAAAGAAGCTGGCGACCAGGCCCCCATATCGGTGGAAGAGCTTGGCGGTGATCTCGTTCATTCCCGGCGGAGTCGTCACGCAAGCCGTAGGGGAACGCTCGTGCGATAGGCGCGTCGGCGACAGGTCCGAGAGAGTGGCGTGCCGAGGCGGAGCGAGGACAGCCGCCGGATTCTCACGGTAGGAATCCGCTGGATCCGAATACGGTCGGCGCCAGATAGTAGAGACGGCCCGAGATCAGGGGGAGCCGATCGGCGGCCAGGACGCTCGCCGCGCGGGCCTCGCTTCCGAACAGGCCGCGGATCAGCGCCGAGAGCCGGAAGGGTGGGACGTAGCGAACCACGCGGGCCGTCTTGACTCGGCCGAGTTCCTTGCATTTCTCGACGGCGTCTTCAAAGTAGCCGATCTGATCGATCAACTTCGCCTGGAGAGCCATGGAGCCGGAAAGAATCCTCCCGTCGGCCCAATGGGCTTTCAATTGCTCCAGGTCCAAGTGCCTTTCCCGGGAAACGATGCCGACGAATCGGTCATAGCTCGCGTTAATGAGCCCTTGGACATAAGCTTGCTCCTCCGGAGTCATCTCCCGTGTGGGATTGAGGATATCCTTCATTTTGCCCGACTTGAGGGTCAGCGCCTTCACGCCGATTTTATCCAGGAGATCCTTGACGTTGAAGGTCTGCAGGATCACGCCGATGCTTCCGGTAAGAGAGAGGGCGTTGGCCATCAGGTAGCTGCCGCCCATCGCCGCGTAATAGCCGCCCGAGGCGGCGATCGATTCCATGTAGACAACGATCGGCTTGATCCGCCGGGCCTGTTCGATCTCGTGGTAGAGCACATCGCTCGCGTCGACCTCGCCGCCCGGGGAGTTGATCGCCAGGAGAATGGCCTTAACGCGGCGGTCGTCACGGGCCTGTCTGAGCTGGAGGGAGATGTCCTCGATCAGGCTGTCCGCAAATTGGCCGGGCTCCTCTCGAGCGATCAGTCCCTGCAAGCGGATCAGGACGATCTTCTGATCCCGATCCGGATCGCCGAAGACGTATTCTTCCGGGAACTCGGGAGGCTTCATTCCGGGGCTGACGCCCTTCTTCATCTGGAGCGCATTCCAGAGGATCAAATTGAACAAGAGGCTGACGGCCAAAAGAACGATGAAAGACACCGTCCCGCACCCAACCCGTCTTTCGGCGCTCATGGCGAAAGAGAAAATGACAGAGAGAGTAGTTCCGGGCAATGGCAAGCTCGTAGAGGAGCCGAAAATCTTCCGATTTTTCTTCTCGGTCCGCGGTCCGGCTGGCGGCTAATGTTCGCAAATTTCGTAGCCGAGGCGCCGCAAATGGGCTTGGGTTGCGAGGCGGGGCGCAGGTTTTCCTCGGCCATCAGAGCTGTAGGAAGACATACTGCGAGGATGGAAAACCAAACGGGAGCGAAGCGGACGAGCCCGTTTTGGAAGCCGTAGGAGAAAGGTTGTGAGAAACGTGGCCGCTAGCTCTCGATCCGGGGGAAAAGCGGCTCGGGGACGCCGACGGAATAGCTTTCCCTCGGCGGAGCAAAGGCGGCGCGGGAGAGGAGCGGGGGTTCGGAGATACCGAGCTCTTTTAGGAGCTTTTGGCTGCTCCGGGGAAGCGCCGGCTCGATAAAGATGGCGATCCGCCGGAGAGTCTCGGCCAGGGTTGCCAGAATGAGGTCGAGCCTCTTTTGAGACCCGGGAGCCCGGGCCGCTCTCCACGGAGCGGCTTGATCGACGTAGCGGTTGGCCCGGCCGATGAAGGTCCATGCGACGGCCAGGGCCGTGCTGGTGTCCCCTTCTTCGAAGGCGTTCCGATAGGCCGCCTCGTCGAAGGCGGCGGCGATCTCCTTTTCCGCCGGCCCCGCTTCCGAATCGACCCATCCGGGTACCCGGCCTCCCCGGTAACGCGCAATCATGGAGAGGGAGCGGTGGGCGAAGTTCCCTAAATCGTTGGCAAGGTCGCTCTGGTACCTCTGGAGCAGCTTCTCGTCCGAGAAGTCGGCATCGTTCCCCAGGGTCATCTCGCGTAGGAGAAAGTAGCGGAGCGCATCGGAACCGTAGCGGTCCAGATAGGGGACGGGATCGATCGCGTTCCCGGTCGATTTGCTCATTTTAGCACCTCGATTGAGCCACCACCCGTGCACCAAGAGCCGACGGGGGAGAGGCAGTTCCAGGGCCTCGAGGATCGCGGGCCAGTAGATGCCGTGAGCCGGAATGAGGATGTCCTTGCCGATGATCTGGAGATCGGCGGGCCACCAGGTGCCTCCGCGCTCGTCGCCGGCGAAGGAGACGTAGTTGAGTAGGGCGTCAAACCAGACGTAGGTCACATACTGCTCATCGAAGGGCAAGGGAATCCCCCAGGCCAGCCGACTCCGCGGCCGGGAAAGACAGAGCTCCGGCAGAGGACGTTGCAGGGCGGCAAGCAGTTCCTGGCGCCGAAAGGCGGGGACGATCCAATCCGGACGGGATTCGATTGCGCTGCGAATCCGTTCTCCGAAGCGCGAGAGAAGGAAGAAATAGTTGGGTTCCCGCATCGGGATCACTTCGCCGTAGATCTCCGGCCAGCGGCCGCCCACCCGTTCCCTTTCGGTGACGAACTGCTCTTGGCGCAGGCTGTAGAAGCCCTCGTGCTCCTCGAAGCGGAGGAGTCCCTTCTCCCGGAGCCGGACCAGAAAGCCTCGAACCGCCTCCTTGTGCCGCGGGTCGGTCGTGCGGGCGAACCGGTCGAAGGAGATGTCGAGTCGCAGCCAGAGCGATCGGAAGAGAGCGGTTTGCCGGTCGCAAAAATCCTGCGGGTCGAGAGCGAGGGCGCGTGCCGATTGCTGCACCTTTTGCCCGTGCTCATCTACGCCGGTGAGGAACAAGACCGAGCGGCCGCAGAGCCGCTGGTAGCGGGCCAGCGCGTCGGCGAGGGTCTTTTCATAAGCGTGCCCGAGGTGGGGCAAGCCGTTGACGTAGTCGATTGCCGTCGTGAGGAAAAATCGTTCTCCCATATTAGAAAGCCGTCAGTAGGATTGCCGTTGCGGGCCGGCTTCCCCGGGAAATCGCGCCGGGCGCATGCGGAGGCGCTGCCGCCGAGGGCGAGGGAAGAAGGACATGGCCGGAGGCCAAGAAAACCAGATACCCGTCGATTTGCAAGCCGCAGCGTCACACAGTTCCGGCGGGAGCAGTGCCCGATGAGGAGGGGAAGGGATGAGGATAAGATATAAGAGCTGGAGCGGCCCCGCGGTCCGCTTTTTCTGTTGTGCAACCTTCTTTTCAGACTATTCTTTCCGTAAAAAGGGTTTCCGGCGAGCGGAACCGCATCGGATCAATTTATGGGCAACCTGACGCGCAGGGACTTGGTGGTGCAGGTTGCGGAAGAGACAAATCTTCCGCAGCAGCAGGCGGCGAAGGTTTTAGGATCCTTATTGCGGATTCTCATGGAGAGCTTTGCGAACCGGCAGAATATCGAGTTGCGGAATTTCGGCGTGTTTGAAATCGCGTTGCGCCGCGCCCGCGTCGGCCGGAATCCGAGGAGTCCCGGGCGCGACATCACGATCCCGCCGCGCGCTGTCATCCGCTTTAAGCCGGGGAAACAGGTCAAGCGTATCCTGCAGAAGGTTACGCAAGAGCTTCTGGAGGAGGAGTCGGGGAAAAAAAGCTCGCCCTGAATCCGGCAGTCGGGGATACTCCTAATCTCGCTATCCCGCTGGGAACAGGCAGCGGGGGAGCTCTTCCCATGCAGCCCCTTCCCGGTTTTCGCGACTTCTATCCGGAGGATCTCGCCTTCCGGGAAGCTATCCGGTGCCGCTGGCGGGCGGTGGCGCGCCGTTACGGCTTCGTCGAGTATGACGGCCCGGTCCTCGAACCGCTCGATCTCTACCAAAAAAAATCAGGTTCCGAGCTCTTGGAGCAGGTCTATCAGTTCAGCGATCGAGGCGGCCGACTGGTGGCCATGCGGCCCGAGATCACCCCGACGCTCGCCCGTATGGTCCAAGCGCGCCACCGCGACTACCGCAAGCCCCTGAAATGGTTCTCGATGCCTCAGGTGTATCGCTACGAACGGGCGCAGCGCGGTAGGCTGCGGGAGCATTTCCAGTGGAACTGCGACATTCTCGGAGAGGAGTCTTTGGAAGCCGATATCGAGGTCATCGCCCTGTCGATCGATCTGCTGCGGAGCTTCGGACTGGGCCCGCAGGACTTCGTAGTGCGGTTGAGCGACCGCGGAGTCTGGACCAAGTTTTGTGAGCGGCATGGCGTGCGTGAAGAACAGCGATACAGCCTTTTTCAAGCAATCGACAAAATGGAGAGGCGGCCGCGCGAAAAGACCGAGGAAGCGCTGGGGTCCCTGGCCGGTCCCGTCTTTCGGCTGATCGAGGAGGGCGAGCCGTGGGAGCCGGTAGAACGGGTGTTGGCCGGATTGCACGCGCGCGGGCTCGGATCCTTCGCTGAGCGCGATTACCGTGTTGTGCGAGGGCTGGCCTACTATACCGGGACCGTCTTCGAAGTGTTCGACCGGGAGGGAACGTTTCGGGCCATTGCGGGAGGGGGACGGTATGACGACCTTATTGCGCGTCTCGGCGGGGATCCGATGCCGGCGGTAGGGTTCGGTATGGGGGACGTGGTGCTGGGAGAGCTGCTTCGGGAAAAAGGAAAGCTGGAAGCGAGGCTTCCGCAGCCGGACATTTTTGTGATCATCGCGGAGGAAGAGGTTCGCCCGTCTGCAATCCGGCTGGTCCAACGGCTACGCGATCTGGGATTTTCGGTCGATTATCCTCTCCACGGCGCCAAACTCAAGAAGCAGTGGGAGCGCGCCGAGGCTCTGGGAGTCCGTCATGCCATCGTCATCGACGTCCGCGCGATCGAGGGGATGGTGGAGGTTCGGGAGATGGCGTCCCGGAAAAGCCGAACCGTCCCGCTCGAAGCCGTCGGATCACTGCTCCAGGGGTCGGCGACGGACATCGGAGAGGAGAGCCGAACGGCGAGGATGCATGGACTTTCCGCGGGAGAGCAGTTGCCATGAGAATCGCAAATCGGTGGCGCACCCATCATTGCGCGCAATTGCGGAAGGAGGATGTCGGCCGGATAGTCCGCCTCTGCGGCTGGGTCGATCGGCGGCGGGATCATGGCGGGCTCGCCTTCGTTGATCTTCGCGACCGAGAGGGGATCTGTCAGATCGTCTTTCGTCCGGAGGAACATCCGGAGGCGGCGGCGATCGGGAAGGCTCTGCACGCTGAGGACCTTGTGCAGGTGGAAGGAGAGGTGGCTAGGAGACCAAGCGGCACGGAGAATGCGAGTTTGGCGACCGGCGAAATCGAAGTGGTCGCCCATTGGGTCCGGCCGCTCAGCTTCTGCTCGCCCCTCCCGTTTCCGCTCGATGCCGATGTGGAAAATGAAGAGTTGCGGCTCAGCTTTCGATTTCTTGACCTGCGGCGAAGGCGGATGCAGGAAAATCTCCGGATCCGCCATCAAACCGTCAAGTCGGCGAGGGAATATCTGGACGCGCAGGGTTTTTTGGAGGTGGAAACCCCCATTCTCTCCAAGAGCACGCCTGAAGGGGCGCGGGATTTCCTGGTTCCCAGCCGGCTGACCCCGGGCTCCTTCTATGCTCTGCCCCAGGCTCCCCAACAATATAAGCAGCTCCTGATGGTCGGCGGAATCGAGCGTTACTACCAGATCGCCCGCTGCTTTCGCGACGAAGACTTGCGAGCGGACCGGCAGCCGGAATTTACCCAGATCGACTTGGAGGCCTCCTTCGTCGACCCCGAGGATATTCAGTTTTGGGTGGAAGGATTGCTGCAGAAGATCTTCCTCGATGTCCTCGACGTCGACCTTCCCCTCCCCTTTCCCGCGATGAGCTATCGAGAGGCGATGGATCGTTACGGGAGCGACAAGCCCGATCTCCGGTACGGGTTTGATCTTCGGGACGTCGGGGAGATTTTCCGGGAGTCGGATTTGCACGTGTTCCGAACGGTTCTGGACGGAGGAGGAGTCGTCAAGGCGGTGAACGGGAAAGGGCTGGCGAACATCGGTTCCTCGGAGCTGGCCGCGCTCGAGGAGCTTGCCCGCAGCCTCGGGGCCAAGGGGCTGGCGTACGTTCGGGTCGAGAGCTCCGGATGGAAATCGCCGATCGCGAAATTCCTCACTGCCGGGCAGCGGGATGCACTTGTCCGCGCCCTGGAGGTAGCCGAAGGCGATCTTCTCCTCTTCGCGGCAGACCGGTGGGAGCTTGCCTGCGAAATTCTGGGCCGGATTCGAGGGCGCCTCGCGGAGCTTTCCGGCGGCCGAAGAGGACATTCCGAGTGGAAGTTCCTATGGGTAAAAGACTTTCCACTGTTGACCTTCGACCGCGAAGCCGGCCGGTGGACTTCCGTGCATCACCCCTTCACCCGGCCGCAGGCTGAAGACATTCCCCTTTTGGAGGAAGGGCATTTCGGAGAGGTGCGTGCCCTGGCTTACGACATCGTTCTCAACGGGATGGAACTGGGTGGGGGCAGCATCCGAATCCATGAAGCGGATCTGCAGCAGAAGATCTTTTCGGTGCTGGGCATCGATCCGGAGACGCAAGAGGAGCGTTTTGGCCACCTGCTGCGGGCGTTTCGTTACGGAGCCCCTCCTCACGGGGGTGTGGCCCTCGGCCTCGATCGCCTCGTGATGCTCCTGGCCGGCGCGGAATCCATTCGAGACGTTATCGCCTTTCCCAAGAACCGGCACGGCGTCGATCCGCTGACGGGTTCTCCATCGGCGGTCGAGCCGAAGCAGCTTCGGGAACTAAGAATCACCGTGGGGAAGGGAAGCGCGTGAGCGCACATACCGGTCATTCGGATTCGCACCCCGGGAAGCTTCCGAGCCTTGACATCTTGGGCCATGGAGAGGAGGAGCGGAGGGAGGCGGCCGTGATCGAACCGACGGGAAAGCGGAAAACGAGGATCATCGCCACGCTGGGACCCAGCACGGAGTCCGAAGAAAAGATCTCCGAGCTGATCGCGCGCGGAGTGGATATCTTCCGCTTCAACATGTCCCATGCTTCCCCGGATTGGGTTCGGAGAACTAGCGCCATCGTGCGCGAGCAAAGCCGCCGCTTCGGCAGGCAGGTGGGACTCCTCCTGGACACCCAAGGGCCGGCGATCCGTACGGGGGATCTATCGAGCCGGCTGGAGCTTCATCCGGGCGACATCTTCACCTTCACGGTGAGGGGAGATCCGACTGTCGATGAGCCGTCGGTCTCCGTGAACTATGATGACCTAGCCCAGGATCTGCGGGTCGGAGACGTGGTGATGGTCGACAACGGCGTCATCCAGATGAAGGTCCTCGATAAGGAGGGATTTCGTGTCCGCTGTGAGGTTGTCACACCCGGAGTCATGGGGAGCCGTCGCCACATCAACCTGCCGGGCGTTCGCGTCAACCTTCCGCCGTTGACCACGAAGGACCTGGCGGATATCGACCTCGGCGTAGAATGTCAGATGGACTATTTCTCCCTCTCCTTCGTTCGGGAGGCGAATGACGTCGATCTGCTCCGCCAGATCTTGATCGCCAGGGGCTCGACGGCGGTCATTGTCGCAAAGATCGAGGACCAAGCCGCCGTCCGAAACCTGCCGCAGATTCTCGAGTCGGCCGACGCGATCATGGTGGCTCGCGGTGATCTGGGGATCGAGTGCCCGTTCGAAGAGCTCCCCATCATCCAACGGCGGATCGTCAAGATGTGCCTGCAAAAAATGAAACCGGTCATCGTGGCGACGCACCTGCTCGAGAGCATGACCCAGAACCCTGTCCCCACCCGGGCGGAAATCACCGACATCGCCAATGCGGTCTACGAGCAGGCCGATGCCTTGATGCTTTCGGGCGAGACGGCGGCGGGGCGCTATCCCCTCGGATGCATCTCCGTGCTCGACCGGGTCATCCGCCGGACCGAGCGGAGCGGAGGAGCGGGTTACGCGGCGTTTGCAGAACTGACCGAGGATCAACAGAAGATAGCCAGCGCGGCCGTGCACTTGGCCGACCAGGTGCGCGCGGCGGCGATCTGCGTGTTCACCCGCCAGGGGAAGCTGGCTGCTACGGTGGCCGGGCTCCGGCCGCGCTATTCTCCCATCTACGTCTTGGCGGCGGAAGAGGAGCTCTGCCGCCGGCTCGTCCTCCACTACGGGATCGAGCCGATCCCTTCAGGCTACCCGACGACCCAGGAAGAGGGAATCGCGCTCGCGGAAGCCGAGCTGCGGAAGCGGGGGGTCATCGCTTCGGGAGACAAGATGATCCTCCTTTCCGAAGTCCCTCTTCACGGCGAAAGGGCGCGTTCGGTCGTCTTCTACCACGTCGAATAGGAAGAGCGGTGAAACATTCGTTTTCGGGTTCTTCCGCATGGGTCACCGGCGCCTCTTCCGGGCTGGGAGCCGAGTTCGCGCGCCAGCTCGCTCCGGAAGTGGCCTGCCTGATCCTGACGGCTCGCCGCAAGGAACGGCTCTGCGAGTTGGCCTGCGAAATCGAGCGGAAGCAGCCGAAGGTGCGGGTCATCGTGGCTCCTGCCGACTTGACCGCTCCCGACGATATCGAAAAAGTAATCGATCAGCTGGCCGCCGAGCGGATCGAGGTCGACCTGCTGGTCAATAATGCGGGCATCGGAGATTTCGGGTTGTTTTATCATGCGGACCCCGCCCGCCTTTCCCGGATGCTCGACCTCAATGTGAAAGCCTTTACGCTTCTGCTCTGGTGGCTCTTGCCGGGAATGATTCGGCGAGCTAAAGGATGCATCATCAACGTCGGGTCGATCGCCGGACTGCGTCCGGTTCCGTTTTATGCGGCCTATGCGGCGTCCAAGGCGTATGTCCACAGCCTGACCCACGGGTTGGCATGGGAGCTGGCCGGAAGCGGCGTCACCCTGACCCAAGTCTCCCCCGCCTCCGTGGCGACCGAGTTTTTCGAGCGGGCCGCCCGGTGCCCGGGAGACCGTGAACGAATCGGTGGTCCGCCTTTCTTGTGGACCACGGCCGAGGAGGTGGTCCGCTGCTCGCTGGCGGCGGCCCGGCGGGGCAAGCCGCAGGTCACCCCGGGCTTTCTTCCCAGCCTTTGCGCATCCATCTTTTCTGTTGTGCCGATTTCCCTTCTGGGCAGAGTCTATCGGGCGGCTCTATCGAAAAAATGGAAACGGGGCGGGGAATTGGCGCAAGAGCGGATGTGGGCGGAGAAGCAGCGGGATGGGCGTCCACTCTGATGCCTGGATTCGCCGGAAGGCGCTGGAGGAGGGAATGATCGAACCCTTCGTCGAAAGCCAGGTCCGCAAGGCCGACTCCGAAGCACCGGTGGTCAGCTATGGGCTTTCGAGCTACGGCTACGACCTCCGCGTGTCGAACGAGTTCAAGATTTTCACGAACGTATTCAACACCGTGGTCGATCCGAAGCTCTTCGATCCGCGTTCCTTCGTCGATGTGACGGCCGACGTGTGCATCATTCCCCCTAATTCCTTCGCGCTGGCGCGGAGCGTGGAATACTTCCGGATCCCCAGGAACGTCATCACGATCTGCCTGGGAAAATCGACGTACGCGCGGTGCGGGATCATCGTGAACGTAACCCCGTTCGAACCGGAATGGGAAGGGCACGTGACCTTGGAGATCTCCAACACGACCCCGCTGCCGGCGAAAGTCTACGCCAATGAAGGCTTGGCCCAGGTCATTTTCTTGGAGGCGGCCGAACTCTGCGAGGTTTCTTATGCCGAGCGCAACGGCAAGTACATGCGGCAGAGGGGGATAACCTGTCCCATGCCGTAAAGGGCTACGCCGGGCAAGTCGATGCGCGGAGCAAGGGATTTCCGGTGAAACGGCATCTCCTCGACCAGACTCCCGACGAGTGGGAGATAGGAAGCGGACCCTCCTACCAACGCAGCATCTTGCGCCGGTGGGTCTTTGCGAAGCGAGCGCCGTCCTTTGAGCGGATGACGAGCCTGCCTAGCTCGCTCCGGGCGGAGTTGGCCGGCCGGTACCGGCTCCGCGCCCTGCGTGCGGTTCGTCGCCTCGAGAACGCCGACGGCGTCCAAAAGCTGCTTTGGAAGCTGGACGACGGCGAGGCGGTCGAAAGCGTTGTGATTCCCTCGGAAGCGGATCCCGGTTCCGGCAGACTGACCCTCTGCCTATCCAGTCAGATCGGCTGCGCGTACCGATGCGCGTTTTGCGCCAGCGGCCTGCTCGGCTTCCGGCGGAACCTCTCTTCGGGCGAGATCGTTGAGCAGCTGCTGCAGGCCGAAGCGATAGTGGGAAGGCGCATGGACAACTTGGTCTTCATGGGAATGGGGGAGCCTCTGGCCAACTGGGACTCTCTCCTGCGCGCCCTCCGCCTCATTACGGCTCCTTGGGGTGCTGCCATGAGCCCGCGGCGGATCACGATATCGACCAGCGGCTTGGTTCCGGAGATCCGGCGGCTGGCGGATCAGCCGCTGGCCGTGGGGCTGGCCGTATCGCTCCACGCGGCCGATGATGCCCTTCGCTCGCGGCTGATGCCGGTCAACCGCAGGTATCCGCTTCCTTTGCTCCTCGACGCCTGTGAAGAGTACAGCCGGAAGAAGCGCCAGCCGGTCACCCTCGAGTATATCCTGCTGGCGGGAGTGAACGACTCGGACAAGGAGGGGGCGCGCTTGGGGCGGATCGCGCGCCGGCTACGGGCGAAGGTCAATCTGATCCCTTATAACCGGGTCGAGGGGCTCCCGTGGGAGCGTCCCGAGCCCGAGCGCGTGGACCGCTTCGAACGCCTGCTGCGTGCGGCCGGATGCCGTGTCACGGTCCGGAGGCGGAAAGGGGAGGAGATCTATGCGGCCTGCGGCCAGCTTCGGCTGATAACCCCGGGGGATTCTCCGGGAGGAGGCGAATCCGTGCCTCCGTCCCGCGGGACGCAGGTCCTGCGCCCACCGCATTTGTTGCTCGTCGATCGGCCGAAAGGCGAGTAGGCTGGGAAAGAAAGATGGAACATCTTCGTGTGGCCCGGGTTGCGGGTTGCCTGTGGCAGGCCTTTCTTTTCGCGGTAGGCTGCTTCCTCTGCGGGATTCCGCCTGTCTTGGGGGAAATCAACAAGGCACCGTACGTCCTGGCGAATCAATTCTCCGTTGTCCAAACCGTCCAGATGGATGGCGGGGGAGCTTTCGTGCAGCACCTTTATCGGGACGGTGACAAGCTCCGGGTGGAGGTGCAGCAGGGTCCCGAAACCCAGGTCATCGTCTTGCGCAAGGATCAGAAGAAGGTCTACACGATTCTGCCGGCGCAAAAGCTCGTTCTGGAGAGCGCCTATCGGGACGCCGGAGGATCGGGGAATCCGGGCCTCCTGGGAGAAGCGGGGGCCTCCTGGGAGTGGCAAGGGAAAGAGACGGTTCATGGCCGTCGGTGTGCGAAGTACCTAGTGAAGGGAAACGCGAAAAGCGTCTATGTCTGGCTGGACGAAGCCGGCAAGCACCCTTTGCGGGTCGCTCCGGTCGACGGGAAGACGGTGGTCGATTGGGATCAGTATCAAGCGGGTCCTCAGCCTTCCGATCTCTTCGAACCGCCGGCGGATTTTCGAATCCTGTCGATGAACCTTCCCGAAACGCCTCGGTAAGATCTTTCGTTCCGTGGAGCCGCCGGCGTATCCCGTCGATCCGTGCCGCCCCGCCAGTGAGCCCTCCGGCTCGGCATGAAAACGATCCTCCTTCTCGTTGTTTCGAACCTTTTCATGACGCTTGCCTGGTACGGGCATTTGAAGTTCCGGGAACAGCCGCTTCTGCTTGCGATTCTCGCCAGCTGGGGGCTCGCGTTTTTCGAGTATATCTTCCAAGTGCCCGCCAATCGGATCGGGTCCTATGAGTTCTCCGTGACCCAACTCAAGATCCTCCAGGAGTGTATCACACTCTTGGTCTTCACGATCGTGGCCTATTTTCTCTTCGGTGCCGTTCCGCGATGGAATCTCCTGATCTCCTACGGATTCCTAATCGCCGCGGTCTACTTCGCCTTCAAGAGGTAGCCGCTTGGCCGGGCGGGGTCACGTCCAGACGGATCAAGGAAACTGCAGAATCGAGTAGATCGGATACCGGGAGAGACGCTCCCTGCCCTTGAGATCCAGAAGCTCGATGAGGAAACCGAGCTCGACGAGCGTTCCTTGGCAGCGCTCGATCAACTTGGCCGCCGCTTCCGCCGTGCCGCCCGTGGCAAGCACGTCGTCCAGAATCAGGACCTGTTCGTCTTTAGCGATGGCATCCCGGTGGATGGTCAAGGTGTTAAGACCGTATTCGGAAGCGTATTCGGTTTCGTACGTCTGGTACGGAAGCTTTCCCTTCTTCCGAATCGGGACGAGCCCGACGCCGAGGATGTGGGCCAAGGCTCCGGCGAAGATGAATCCTCGGGCGTCGATGGCTGCGATCTTGTCGATCTTCCGTCGCTGGTACCTCTTCAGGAAGACCGTCATCACCAAGCGAAAGAACTGCCCGTCTCCGATGAGCGGCGTGATGTCCCGGTAGAGGACCCCCTTTTTCGGAAAGTCCGGAATCGTGCGGACTTTCCCCCGGAGCCGGGATAGGGTGCTCTGGAGAAGGAAGGTCATCGGGAGAGCTGACGCTTTTCCTTCTTTTCCAGGGCTCGGCGCACCTTCCGCAAGGCGAGGTTTTGGAGCTGCCGGATCCGTTCCCGCGTCACGTGGAATTTCTTGCCGATCTCCTCCAAGGTCATCTCCTCGTTTCCCTCGAGTCCGAAGCGAAGCGCGAGGATCTTGCGCTCCCGGGGATCGAGGGTGGGCAGGAGCTCCATCACGGTCTTTCGTAAGTTTTCGTTTTGAATGATGGAAGCGGGATCGATCGCGCTTTCGTCCTTGACAAGCTCTCCGAGCGAGGTACCGTCCTCCTCCTCTCCCACGGTCGCGTTGAGGGAAGCGGGCTGAATCGCAATCGTGCGCAGCTCTCCCACGCGGGCGGAGGAGATGCCGAGCTCCTGGGCCAATTCGTCGTCGGTCGGTTCGCGGCCGAACTCCTCCGCCAGCCGGCTCGCCGTCCTCCGCATCCGAGCGATCTTGTCGACCAAATGCACGGGCAGGCGGATCGTCTTGCTCTGGTTGGCCAGCGCCCGCTTGATCGATTGCTTGATCCACCAGGCGGCATAGGTGCTTAGCTTTCCGCCTTTGGACGGATCGAAGCGGTCGACCGCTTTCATCAACCCGATATTGCCCTCGGAAATCAGGTCGAGGAGAGGGAGACCGCTGGTCGCGTAATCATGGGCGATCTTCACGACCAGCCTCAGGTTGGCCTGGATCATCTTCTGGCGGGCGGCCGCATCTCCCTTTTGGATCCGATGAGCCAGCTCCACCTCCTCCTCTCGGCTCAAGAGGGGGATTTGGCTGATTTCCCGCAGATAGAGTTTGAGCGCTGAGTCGTTGTCGATCATGCCAAATCGGGAATACGCAAGGGACTGCCCGAGTGTTTAGCCAGCCTGTCTCAGAAGCGATTTCCAGTGGCTAGCGAAATAGGCCCGGCTGCTATCGGGCCTTCGACTTTTCGGCCCTTATCGCAGCATCTCGCCATACAACACCGGGACAACCACTACGTCCCGCCTTGCATTCAGGCTCATCGGCCCGGGCCCCGGGCACGAACTTCATGAGCCACGCAGTGTAGGATTGAGCTAGAAATCGGACTTCGCAATCAAAAAGAACGTCGACATCCTATGTATGGAGTGGGACGGACGCAGGCCCAAGCGGAAAAGCGCTGGGGATCCGCCGGAGCTTACAAGGAACCCACGCGACGGCGAGCTTCTTCGGCAAGAGCCGTGCTCAGGTAGCGCTCCCCGGTGCTGGCGGCAACCGCGACAATGAGCTTGCCTCGATTCTCCGGCCTCTTGGCGATCTCAAGCGCAGCGTGAACGGTCGCACCCGTGGAAATCCCGGCCAGGATCCCCTCTTCGGCAGCCAATCGACGCGCCATCGCAAACGCATCGGCGTCGGCGACGCAGAAGGTCTCGTCGACGACGGAGAGGTTGAGATTCTTGGGGACGAAGCCGGCCCCGATTCCTTGGATCTTATGAGGGCCCGGCTTCAGCGGCTCCCCTCGCAATGCCTGGGAGATGACGGGCGACCCGAGAGGCTCGACGGCGACGGTGCGGAAACTCGGCTTGCGCGCCTTGATCACTTCGCCGACGCCGGAGATCGTGCCTCCGGTGCCCACCCCGGACACGAAAATATCGATGGCCCCCTCCGTATCCGCCCAAATCTCTTCGGCTGTGGTGCGCCGGTGGATGTCCGGGTTGGCGGGGTTTTCGAACTGCTGCGGAATCCAGGAGTTGGCTCGCTTTTCTTTCAGGACCATGGCCTGACGAATGGCGCCGGCCATCCCTTCGGCGGCCGGGGTAAGCACCAAATTGGCTCCCAACAGGGCCAGCAGCGTTCGGCGCTCCACGCTCATGCTCTCCGGCATCGTCAACGTCAGGCGATATCCCTTGGCGGCTGCTACAAAGGCCAGGGCGATGCCCGTATTGCCGGAGGTTGGTTCGATGATTTCGGTCTCTGCGTTGAGGAGCCCTTCTCGTTCTGCGGCCTCGATCATGGCGGCTCCGATCCGGTCCTTGACGCTGCCAAGCGGGTTGAAAAATTCCGCCTTCAGCACTACCCTTGCCTCAATTCCTCGTGCGAGCCGGTTGAGCTGAATGAGAGGGGTGCGTCCGATTGTCGCGATCACCGTGGGGAAGATCGACATGGCTGGCTCTCTATAGAGTTTGAGAACATATGTCAAGCTCGCACCTCGGGCTGGAAGGATGAATGACGGGCGGAGCGAGCTTCGGGTGGGACGGCTTGGGGACGATGAGTTCTCTCCGAAGAAGATCCTGATCCTCAAGTTCAGTTCGCTCGGGGACGTCGTCCAAGCGCTTCCGGTGGCCTCCGGCCTGCGGCGCCGATGGCCATCGGCCGAAATCCATTGGATGGCTTTCGCTCCGTACCGAGAGCTGTTCACGGACCACCCGGCGATCGACCGCTTTGTCGAGTTTCCCCGGCGGCGAAGCACGCCGTCCCGGCTCCTCCTCGATCTCGCGCACTGCCTCGCGAGCGTCCGGAGAGAGCGGTACGATTTGCTTATCGATCTTCAAGGGCTTTTGCGCAGCGGCATTCTCTGTCTCTTGAGCGGGGCGAAGCGGCGGATCGGCCCGTGGAACGGACGGGAGGGTTCGATTCTGGTGTATCGTGAGCGGGTCATGCCTCCTCCGCCGCCAGCCCAGGAGCGGTACCTCGCTTTCCTCCGCTACTTGGGGGTCCCTGAGGGACCCGTGGATTATGGACTGGATGCCGGATCGCTGCCGATGTCCGGATTGCCGAGCGGGCGCTACGTGGTATTGCATCCGTACGCGCGGTGGAGGACAAAGCTCTGGCCCTGGCGCTATTATGGAGAACTGGCGCGATCCGTTCCGGATCTTTGCTTCGTGGTGATGGGGGTAGGGCCCTGGTTCCCCTTGGAGGCGAAAAACGTGGTCGACTTGCGCGGCTCCCTTCCCATGCGGCAGATGATGGCGATCCTGGGCCATGCGAAGGCGGTGGTGGGCCCCGATTCCGGTCCCGCTCACTTGGCGGCGGCTCTCGGGGTGCCTACCCTGATTCTCTTCGGTCCGACCGACTGGCGGGAATCCGCGGCGGTGGGAAGGCAGGTGCGCGTGCTCTCCGCAGCCGCCCGTTGCTCGCCGTGCTGGCGAACCCGATGCCTGCAGCAGAGGCCCGTCGGCTGCCTTGCGGAAATTCGGCCCGCTTTGGTCCGAGAGGAGCTGCGGGCGATTTGCGGGGACCCCTTCTAAATGGCACGCGGGCTGCTTTCATTAGGAAAGATAATTGACAAGGACCGCACTAGGCGCTATTTTTGTATTTTAAAGCAATCATGAAAACCAGCGAAGCTCCGGTTAGGAAGACGAATCGGGAGTGGAGGGAAGAGATTCTCCTGCGCGAGATCCGCGCTTGGCGCCAACAAGGGCGGCCGCTCTACTCCCACTACATGCGCCGGCACTATCAAGAGCTTCTTGCCGCGGGGATCCGCTACTTCGGTAGCTGGGAGAAGGCCGTGGAAGCCGCCGGGATTCCGTATGCGGAAGTGCGTCGCTACCAACGGTGGTCCAAGGAGACCATCGTGGAAAAGATCCGTGCGCTCCACGCGCAGGGGACCGACCTTTCCTTTCGGGCTTTGATGTTGAGCCCGTACGCTCCCATGGTTTACGCGGCCATTCGTCCGGTCTACTTCGGGAGTTGGAAGAACGCCCTTCTGGCCGCCGGGCTCGCCCCCGCCGACATCTACCGGTATCGGTCCTGGAAGGATGCGGATATCCTGCGGGAGATCCGTCGACTGCACGCCGAGTCCGCGGACTTGAGCTCCAAGCACATGGACGAGCATGCCAACTCCTTGATCGCCACGGCGAGGCGGCGGTTCGGCTCCTGGGCTGCGGCCGTGGAGCGAGCCGGGCTCGACTATGCAAAGATTCGCAAGCGGAAACGGTGGACCGAGGCCGAGGTCCTCGATCGGATCCGTGCCTTGCACAGGCAAGGGGTACCCTTGACGAGCACAGAGGTTCGGAATCGGGAGCCCGCCCTCTTTGCCGCCGCGTGCAAGCGGCGCTTTTTCGGCAGCTGGCGGCAGGCGGTCCAAGCGGCCTTGGGCGGGTCGGAGACGGCGGGCCGGGATTGCGAGACGACCGGCAGCCGCGGCCGGTGACAAGGGCGGACCGGTCGGCCGCGCCCTTCGGGCCGCGTGGAAACGAGAAGAAAGGGCTTCGGGCATTGCGAGCCGCGTGACGCGCAAACAAGACCGCGCTTGGCGAAACGCCCTTTGGCTGCTCGGCGCGGCAGCGATCGCCGGGTGGAGTTTTCCTGCGGCGACCCTTGCGCAGACAACCGCTCCTTCCCCTCTCAACCGTTCTAAAGTTCTACGCGTCGGGGTGAGCGAGGATCCACCGTTTGCCGAACGTGACTCCCTGGGGGAATGGCAGGGCTATGCCATCGACCTATGGCGGGAGATCGCGGGCGATCTCGGTTTGGCCTATCGCTTGGTCGAAATCACCGGCGGTTCCGGCGCGATGCTCGCGGCCCTGCGGGAAGGCCGAGTGGACGTCGTCGCGCTGGGCGTGGCCGTGACGCCCGAATATGCCCGCGAGATTTCCTATAGTTACCCGTATTACCCTTCCGCGCTGGCGCTGGCCTTCCGCTCGGAGCGGACGAGCACCGCGTGGGCGGTGGTCCATTTTCTGCTCAGCCGGGAGTTCGTTTACGTGATGGCCGGGCTCCTCCTGGCTACCCTGCTCGCGGGGATCCTGATCTGGTTGGTCGAGCGGAAAGACAACCCTGATCATTTCGGCGGAAAGACGATCCACGGCATCGGCAGCGCCTTCTGGTGGGCGGTCGTGACAATGACCACGATCGGATACGGGGACAAAGTGCCGCGCACCCCGAGAGGGAGGGCGATCGCCATGGTCTGGATGTTCGTGGGCGTGGTCCTGGTTTCCTGCTTTACCGCTTGGGTAACCGCAGCCGTCGCCGTGGAGAAGGTGAGCAACCAGTCGTTGCAGCACCGGAGATTGGAAGATCTCCGCCTGGGGTGCGTCCGCGGCGACATAGGAGAGCAGTTCCTGGCCGCCGAGAAGGTGCACGCGCTCTCCTTTCCCACCTATCCGGATTGCCTCGCCGCGCTGGTCGCCGGAAAGATCGATGCCGCCGTCATGCGCGAGCCCACGCTGCGCTACTTGGTGCGAAGGGCCTATGCGGGGGAGATTGAAATCGTGCCGCAGCCGCTGCAACGCATCGACTACGCCTTTGCGCTTCCCCGGGGCAGCCCCTTGCGGGAGGCAATCAACGAGGAGATCATCCGCCGGATCGGGCAATTGCACTATCGCGTTGGCCACGGACTATGATCGCGATCGCCGGAGTGGGGTTTCGAAAACCGGCTAAAAGAGCGGGATGAAGGCCAGCACGACCAGGGCGAGGAGGGCATTCACGGCGACCCCGATCAGGGGAGTAGCCTTGGGGGATTTTTCTCGGCTCAAGGCTAGGCCGCCTACGAGAACTCCGGAAGCATTGAGCATGAAGCCCGTCACGGCGCAGAGGCCAAGAAATTCGGAAGTCAACTCCGTTTGGCTGTCGGTCGAGCGGAGGATCAGGTTGAGGAAGCCGACGGCAATCCAAAAGAAGACCCCTCCTACAGCTAAGGCAATGGATAGACGGCCGCCGATCGGGCTCAGCTTTTCCGCGGCTTGCGGCAATTGAATACCCATGGCATCAAAATATACTGAGGGATCGATCTTGCGAAAAGGGAAAAAGGAGCAAACGCTCTGAATTTCCGGCGCGCGGCGGATCGGCGGCGACTTGACAAAGGCGGAGGGCCGACGCTTGAATGCGTCGGTCGACGGCGTCTTCGGAGGATCGGCCTAACTCCTCGCCGCCTAGCGCGGCCTTCAGCGGCTTCGAGGAAGCAACTCTAGCTATGATGGCGCTTGTCCGGTTGGCATTGCGCAAGCCCTATACCGTAGGGGTGATGGCGGCGCTCATCTTCGTCCTGGGCTTGCTGACCATCGCGACGACGCCGACCGACATTTTCCCGGAGATCGACATCCCCGTGGTCAACGTCGTCTGGTTCTACCAGGGCATGACCCCGGAGGACATGACCAACTACATCACCACCTTCAGCGAGTTCACGTTGACGCAATACGTCGACAACGTGCAAAGGGTGGAATCCCGCACGCTCTACGGGCTCAACGTCATACGAATGTACTTTCAGCCGGGGACCAGCATCGATGCGGCTCTGGCGGAGACGGTGGGCATCTGCCAGACCATCATCAAGCGGATGCCTTTGGGGACCACCCCCCCGTATGTGCTCCGCTATTCGGCCTCGGAGGTTCCGGTCATCCAGGTGGCCGTGAGCGGCAAGACCAAGTCCGCCGCGGAGCTTTTTGACTACTCCTGGTATGTCCTCCGGAGGGATCTGGCCACCATTCGCGGATCGACCTGGCCTCCGCCCTGGGGAGGAACTCCGCGGTTCATCATGGTCGATACCGATCCCAATCAGCTTTTGGCCAGGGGGATGACCGCGGACGGCGTCATGAGGTCGCTGAGCGATCAGAACATCGATCTCCCCTCAGGGGACATCAAGATCGGGGAATACGACTATCTGGTCAGCGTCAATAACGTTCCGAAGAAGGTGGACGATCTCAATAACTTTCCGATCCAGAAGGTCAACGGGCAGATCGTCTACCTCCACGACATCGGCCATGCGCGCGACGGGGGTGCCGTTCAGTGGAATGTCGCCCATGTCAATGGCATCCCCGCAGTCATCCTCCCCATGCTCAAGAACGGCATGGCGTCGACCCTCCAGCTCGTCGGGGATCTCCGAAAGCTCCTCCCCAAGTCCTTGGCCGCCGCCCCCGAAGGGATCGACATCCGCACGATCTTCGATCAGTCAATCTTCGTCCGCGAATCGGTGCAGGGGGTCGTGAAGGAAGGGCTGATCGCCGCGACGCTCACCGGAATCATGATCCTGATCTTTCTGGGCAGTTGGCGCAGCACCCTGATCGTCCTCACCTCGATCCCCCTCTGCATCCTGGTCGCCCTCTTCATCTTGAGCCGGATGGGCTACACCATCAACATCATGACCCTGGGCGGCCTGTCGCTCGCGGTCGGAGTGCTGGTCGACGATGCGACCGTGGAGGTGGAGAACATCCATCGGAACCACGGGCTCGGGAAGCCGCTGATCCAGGCGATTCTCGACGGTGCCGCACAGATCGCCAATGCGGCGTTCATGGCGACTCTCTCCATCTGCATCGTTTTCACCTCCGTGATCTTCCTCGAGGGTCCGCCCAAGTTCCTCTTCACGCCGATGGCCTTGGGGGTGGTCTTTGCGATGCTCTTCTCCTACTTCCTGTCCCGGACGCTTGTCCCGACGATGGCTGACATGCTGATCAGCGCGGAGGAAGCGGAGAAACATCGCCGGTCGGCCGAAGGAAAACCTCCGAGCCGGTTTCAGCGCTTCCATCAGAAGTTCGAGCAAGGCTTCGAGGCTTTCCGCGACCGTTTCGGCGAGCTCTTGCGCTTGGCGCTCCACCATCGTGCCGCGGTTTTCGTCCTCTTCGGGATCCTGGTTGGGATGACCGGTCTCGTCCTACCCGTAGTCGGGCGGGATTTCTTCCCATCGGTCGATGCGGGCAAGTTCCGGCTGCACGTCTTCACGCCACCGGGAACCCGCATCGAGAGGACGCAGCGGATCTTCGGCCAGATCGAGCGCTACATCCGCAGCGTCATCCCCGTGGAAGAGACCGACTCGGTCGTCGACAACATGGGAATCCCGTTTTTCTATCCGGCGGCCCTCGCCTACAGCGACACGATCAACGAAGGGACTTTCGATGGAGAGATTCTCGTGTCCCTCAAGGAGGATCATCGTCCGACGGCCTATTACGTGAAGAAGTTGCGGGAGGAGCTGCCGCTGAAATTTCCCGGCTGCCGCTTCTTCTTCCAAGCGGCGGACATGGTCAACCAGATCCTGAACTTTGGTTCGGCCGCTCCCATCGACATCCAGGTCGAGGGGAAAAACGAGAAACTCGTCACCGACGTGGCGCAAAAGATTGAAAGGAGGATTCGCAAGATCCCGGGAGCGGTGGACGCGATCGTCTATCAAATGCGGCAACCCTATCTGCACATCGAGGTTGACCGGATTCGGGCGCTCGACCTGGGGATGACCCAAAAGCAGGTCGCCGACAACGTGCTCAACCACTTAAGCTCCAGCTATGTCGTGGCTCCCAATTACTGGGCGGACCCGGAGACGACCATCAACTACCCGCTCGTCGTGCAGAGTCCGCAGTTCAAGCTCGATTCCCGGAACTGGCTGATGAACCTCAACGTAGGCTATCCATCGGAAGAGATCTATTCCCGCTTGCTGACGACCCATCTCGAGCCGCAGCTCATCAGCAATCTCATAGAGCTGCGCCGGACCAGGAAGGCAGCGGTCATCAGCCACTACAACATGAAGCCGCTCAAGAACGTCTTCGTGAACATCCAGGGACGGGACTTGGGTGGAGTTGCCGGCGACGTGCAAAAGGTCGTCGACGACTTCAGCAAAAAGCTTCCTCCGGGATACGATATCCATGTGCGGGGGCAGGCCCAGAGCATGAACAGCGCGTTCCTCCGGCTGGGCTTAGGAACGGTCTTTGCAATCGCGATGGTCTATTTCTTGCTTGTCGTGAATTTTCAGGGATGGCTCGACCCTTTCATCATTCTGACCGCGCTGCCCGTTGGAGCCTGCGGGATCGTCTGGATGCTCTACTTGACGGGAACGACCTTCAATGTCCCCTCGCTCATGGGCACGATCATGACGGTCGGGGTGGCGACCTCGAACAGCATCCTGCTGATCACCTTCGCGAACGAGGAGATGCGCAATGGGAACGACGCGACCACGGCGGCTTGGCTGGCGGGAAAGATTCGGCTCCGGCCGGTGATAATGACGGCGGGAGCGATGATCCTGGGGATGCTGCCCATGTCCTTGGGGTTGGGTGAGGGAGGAGAGCAAAACGCGCCCTTGGGAAGAGCGGTTATCGGCGGCTTGCTTTTCGCTACGGTCGGCACCTTGTTCGTGGTGCCGGTGATTTATTCCCTCATTCGCGGGCGTCCGGAGAGAAAGGAATGAATATGCCCGAAGGTTTCGAGCCGGTCGAAAACGGAAGCGGCCTTGTCCAGGGGGGGCAGGAGACGCCGCAATACCCGGACAAGCGATGGAGCCGGGCCCATCAGGGTGCAGACGGGGTGATCGAGCCGCCGTCGGCGCCGGAAGTCGCTCCGGAGGAGGTCGGCTTCACCGGCAAGTCGTGCGGCAAGCTTCCGAAGGGGAGGGGGATTTATCGCTTTGCGGTTCTTTTCGGCGGAGCCTTGCTCGCGTTGTTCCTGATCGGGTTGATTCCAAGATTGTTCAATAAGATCGCGCTCCATCGGGCGATGCTCGCAGGGGAAAAGATCGCCGTGTCGGTGACGTTGCCGGAGAAGCCGAAGCCCCTGACCGATCTTCTCCTGCCCGGGACCGCGAGGGGCTACTACGAGACGCCTATCTGGGCACGGGTCAACGGCTACATCAAGAACTGGTGGGTCGATATCGGCGAGCGAGTCAAGGAGGGACAGCTGATGGCGGAGATCGATGCGCCCGATATCGACAAGTCGGTCGAAGCATACGAAGGCGCCCTCCACTCCGCGGAAGCGAACCTTGTCATCGCGCGGATTACGCTTGACCGATGGAAGGGGCTCATCCTGACGCGGGCGGTCTCCCAGCAGGCTCTCGACGAAAAGCAGGCGATGTATGACGCCGCTCTTGCTCGGGTGAACGCGGCGCGCGGGCAACTTCAGCACTACGAGCAGCTGAAGTCGTTCGAGAAGATCCTAGCCCCGTTCACGGGGATCGTCACGGCCCGCAACATCGACGTGGGCACCCTGGTGTCCTTGGGAAGCGAGAAGGGCGTGCATGAACTGTATCGGGTGGCCGTCAACGACCTGATGCGCGTGTATGTCGCCGTTCCGCAGAACTACGTGCCGCAAATTCAGGTAGGGAGTTGGGCCGACGTGACCGCCTCCGAGTTGCCGGGCGTCGTCTACCACGGGATCGTGGTGCGGACGGCCCAGGCGGTTGATCCTCTCTCGCGGACGCTCCTCACGGAGGTCGATGTCGGCAATCCGGACGGAAGGATCGTCGTGAACATGTATGTTGACGTCATCTTCCACCTTCCGACCGCGAGCACGCTTTTGCTGGTGCCCGTCAATTCGGTCGTCTACCGATCGGATGGAAACTTCCTGCTCGTCGTCGACAAGGATTCGAAGGTTCGTTTTCGAAAGGTGGAGCTCGGCCATGATCTCGGCAATCAGATGGAGATCACCGCAGGCCTGAGACCGGATGAACGGGTCATCCTTAACCCTCCGGACTCGCTAGAGGACGGTGACCCGGTCGTGGTCGCGGCCGACCTCTCGAAGGCGGCAGACGAAAAATCGAAAAAGAAGGGAGGGCACGAAGATCGTGGCGCTCGGTGAGGCTACTAGTCATGGGACGAAGGCGGTCGGGGAGGGAGGCGGCGTTCGGAAGGCGGACGAGCGTGTTGCCTTTTTTAGCCTGGAATCGCCGGGGAGAAGCTGGGTATTCCCCTACGGACGGATTCTCTTTGCGCATGCGGATACCGAAGGACATGTCTTCTTTATGCGGACCATCAGCCACGATCTCTGGGTGAGGGGTCAGAAGCTCGGACAGTTGATTACGCTCTTTCAACGGGAGATGGTTGCCGATATTCGGCCGGGAAGCAACGAGTGGGGGATCGTCGAGGAGATCGAAGTCAACGAGAATCCGGCGGGGATGTTTCAGTAGGATCGGCTTGTCAGATGTCGGAGCCCATCGGAAGCGGCCGCCGTCGTCCGGTGAGGATCGGAATCGTGGGGTCAGGCGCGGTAGGCTCCTATTATGGCGCTCGGCTGGCCCGGACGGGTTGCGACGTCGCCTTTCTCCTGCGCAGTGATTGGGAGGCGGTGATCGGGCGGGGGCTTTGGATTGAGGACTATCCCAAGGAAGCTTTTCGTCTCCACCCGGTGCAGGGATTCCGCCGGAGCGAGGAGATGGGGTCGTGTGACCTTGTCATCATCGCTCTCAAGGCGACCGCGCGGGATGCGCTGCGGGCCCTCCTGCCCCCGCTTCTCGGCCCGGGGACAGCCCTGCTGGCTTTTCAGAACGGTTTAGGAAACGAGGAGTGGCTGGCACAGGAGTTCCCCGGCCGTCCGATTCTGGGCGGAATCGTCTTCGCCTGCCTGACAAGGATAGCGCCCGGAAAGGTCAGAAACAGCGCCTTCGGCAGGATCGAGTTGGGGGGGTACTCTGGGGTGACCGAAGCACTCCTGCGGGAGGTTGGTGGACTTTTTGAACAGGCTGGCGTCCCCTGTACGCGTGTCGAGAACCTCGAGGCCGCCCGTTGGCGCAAGCTTGCGTGGAACATCCCGTTCAATGGCGTCTCGGTGGCCGTCGGAGGATATGACGTCGCAGAGATCCTGCGCGATGCGCAATTGCGTCTCCTCGTAGTCGGCCTTATGGAAGAGGTCGCGGATATTGCCGAAAAACGCGGACTTCCGTTTCCGCAAGATTGGATAGAGCGGATGATGGCCGAAACCGCTCGGATGGGACCGTACCGGCCCTCGACACTCCTCGACTTTCTCGCCGGCCGGCCGATCGAAGTGGAGGCGATCTGGGGGGAGCCCCTGCGCCGGGGGGCCGCTGTTGGTGCGCGTACCCCCCGATTGCAGACGCTCTACGCGCTCCTCCGTTCCCTAGGCCGTCATCCGGCGAAGAGACTCGCCCGCCCTACGCCGTGGTAGCCGGGGACGTCTCGGAGGGTTCGTTCTCCGCACCTTCGGGCGTAAAAATCAACGCTCCTTCGCGAAGATCGACGGCGACCGTCTTGGCACCCACGAAGCGCCCGCGGAGAATTTCTTCGGCCAGCGGGTGCTCGACATATTTCTCCACCGCGCGCCGCAGCGGCCGAGCGCCGTAGGTCGGATCGTAGCCCTTTTCGATCAGGAAATCGGTTGCCGCCGGCGTGAGCTTGAGGGCCAGCTTACGGCTCTTCAAGCGGGAAGTAACCTTCTCCACCTCGAGAGCAACAATCTTGACCATGTCTTCCCGGTTAAGCGGGCGGAAGACAACCAGCTCGTCCACTCGGTTGAGGAACTCGGGCTTGAAAGTCCTCTTGGCCGAGTCGATCATCCGATCCTTCATCTGACCGTATCCGGCCTCGTCGCGCTTGGCGGTGAAGCCGAGCACCCCATGCTTGAGACCGGATTCGACTCCGACATTAGAGGTCATGATGATGATGGTGTTCCGGAAGTCGATCTTGCGGCCGAGGCTGTCGGTCAAGATGCCGTCTTCCAAAATCTGGAGGAGAAGATTCCAGACGTCGGGATGCGCCTTTTCGATTTCGTCGAAAAGGACGACGCTGTACGGGCGGCGCCGCACCTTTTCGGAGAGCTGTCCGCCCTCCTCGTAGCCCACATATCCCGGCGGAGCCCCCACGAGCCGGGAGACGTTGAACTTCTCCATATACTCGCTCATGTCGAGCTGGATGAGTGCGTCGGCGCTCCCGAAGACATGCTCGGCCAACGTCTTGGCGAGCATAGTCTTGCCGACCCCCGTGGGTCCGAGGAAGATGAAGGAGCCGATCGGCCGCTTGGGATCCTTAAGATCGGCCCGGGATCGCTGCAGCGCGCGAGCCAAAGCGTCGATCGCCTCATCCTGACCGATGACGCGGGCTTTGAGCTCCTCGGCGATCCGAAGGAATCGGTCCTGGTCCCGTTCCGTGATGCGGGAGATCGGAATTCCGGTCGATTTTGCCACCACCTGCATCATGTCATCCTCGGTGATGACGATCTCCTTCTCGTCGCGATTCTGCCGCCATTCGGCCAGCACGCGCTCCAGTCGCTCCTTGCTCTCGCGCTCCTTGTCCCGCAGTGCCGCGGCCTTCTCGAAGTCCTGGAGCTTGATGCACTCATCCTTCTGGCTGCGCACCGCCGCCAGCTCCGCTTCGAGCTCCTTCACGTTGGGAGGTCTCATGGTCGCGGCGATCCGTGCGCGGGCTCCCGCCTCATCCATGACGTCGATCGCTTTGTCCGGGAGAAATCGCCCCGTCAAGTAGCGTTCAGAGAGCTCGACGGCGGCTTCGATGGCTGCATCGGTAAAGCGGGCTTTGTGGTGCGCCTCGTATTTTGCCTTGAGCCCATGCAGAATCTGCACCGTCTCCTCGCGAGAGGGAGCCTCGACAAGCACGGTCTGGAAGCGCCGCTCGAGCGCGGCATCCTTCTCGATGTACTTCCGGTACTCCGCCAAGGTCGTCGCTCCGATGCACTGGAGCTCGCCTCGGGAGAGAGCCGGCTTGATGATGTTCGAGGCATCCATCGCGCCTTCCGCGGAACCAGCTCCGACGATCGTATGCAGCTCGTCGATGAAGAGAATGACGTTCTTGCTGCGGCGAATCTCCTCCATCACGGCCTTGATTCGCTCCTCGAACTGCCCGCGGTATTTGGTCCCGGCCACCATAAGGGCCAGATCCAGGGTGATGACCCTCTTATCCCGCAGCATCTCCGGAACGTTGTCGGCCGCGATCTCCTGTGCCAATCCTTCCACGATCGCCGTCTTACCGACGCCCGCCTCTCCGATGAGCACAGGATTGTTTTTCGTTCGGCGGCAGAGAATCTGCATGACCCGCTCGATTTCGTTCTTCCGGCCGATGACGGGATCCAGCTCATGACGGCGCGCCAGCTCGGTCAGGTCCCGCCCGAAGGCCTTGAGCGCCGGTGTCTTGACCTCCTTCTTCGTCCCCGTCTCGGTTCCGCCGGCAAATGCGGGCTCGGACGCTTCCTCTTCGTTGCCCTCCGAGGCGGAGAAATTCGGGTCGAGCTCCTTCAGAATCTCGTTGCGAACCCGCTCGAGATCGATCTCCAGATTCTTGAGAACCCGCGCGGCAACCCCTTCCCCCTCCCGCAGAAGGCCGAGAAGAATATGCTCGGTTCCGACGTAGCTGTGGTTGAGTCCCTTAGCTTCCTTCTGCGCGAGCGCGAGCACCTTCTTGACCCGCGGTGTGTAGGGGATAGGAGTTGTGGGCTTGCCCTCGACTTCCGTGGTCATCTGCTTCTCGAGCTCGGTACGCACCGTTTCCAGCTCGATGCCGAGCTTCTGGAGCACATTAACGGCCACTCCTTGGGACAGTTTGATCAATCCCAGCAGCAGGTGTTCGGTTCCCACGTAGTTGTGGTTGAAGCGCTCCGCTTCCTTTCTGGCCAATGCCAACACCTGCTGTGCTCGCGGAGTAAAGTTTGTCATGGGTCTTCCTCTCTTGTTTAACTATGCAACGGCGTGGAGAGTTGTCCAGTTTCCGGAGGGGGCACGTCCCGAAGGCGCGCTCGGAGAAAGTCCGCACGCAACGCGTCCCGCTCCCCCGTGGACAGCTTTTTTTCTTGGGAAAGTTGCAAATGCGCTGGCTGCGTCTGGATCAGGCATTCCTCATCGACGACCGCCCGGCAGCGATCGGGGAAGAGTCCCATATCGATGCCCAAACGCAGCAAGGAAAGGAGATTGAGGGCTTCCTTGGAAGAAATCGTGTACGCATTGCCAAGGATTCCGTAGGCGCGGCTGACCTGGTCGATGACGAGCCTCGGCCGCTCCTCCATCAGCTTCTGCCGGGCATTCTCCTCGTGCTGGACCACCTGTGCGATCACCTTATGCATCCGCTCGAGGATCTCCTCCTCGCTTTCTCCAAGCGTCATCTGATTCGAAATCTGGAAGAGATTTCCCAACGCCTCGGTCCCCTCCCCGTAGAGACCCCGCACGGCGAGGCCGATCCGGTTGACCGCCTTTATGATCTGGCCGATCTGCTCGCTAAGGACGAGCCCGGGGAGATGCATCATCGCCGACGCCCGCAATCCCGTGCCGACGTTGGTCGGACAGGCGGTGAGGTAGCCCAGCTTGGGGGAAAAGGCGAACTCGAGCTTCTCGTCGAGCTCCGTGTCGGCTTTGTCCGCGATTCGCCAGGCGGCCTTCAACTGGAGTCCCCCTTTGAAGGCTTGAATGCGAAAATGATCTTCCTCATTGATCATCAAGCTGATCGTTCGAGCGCGGTTGACCACGACCCCGCTGCCGGCGTTGCGGCCCGCATGCTCCCGGCTGATCAGATGCTCTTCCACCAGGACCTGTTTTTCCACCGGGGTGAAGTGATCCATCGAGTCGCAAAGAACAGCCTCCTTCATTCCGGTCAATCCCACCGCCGCGGGCAGAGCCAAGGCCAGGACCTTCTCCCGTTCGGCTCTTCTGGCCCAACCGGGGAAGGGGAAACGGCTGAGATTTCGAGCGAGCCGGATGCGGCTCGAGAGAACGATGCGGCTGCCCTGCTCTCCGGCATGGAGCCACTCGCAAGGAAGCTGCAAAAGCGCCTGAATCTGACTCTTCAAATCATCTCACCTTAGCCGAAGGTGGCCGCCCCCGCAAGAAAGGCCCGTTTTCTTTGTGCCGGCCCCTTCCGGCGACACGGACCGAGGCCGACCTTCCATGCGCCGCGAGCCCTTCGATTTCCGCAAACAGAGCGATCTTCGGCTCGACGCGGGCGATCGCCGAGCGCGTGTATTCGACGAGGCTGGTACGGTGGAAGAAGTGGTCCATCCGGAGCCCGTCGAAGGCACGGGCGGATCCGCCGGTGGGCAGAGTATGGCTCGGGCCGGCCAAAAAATCTCCGGCGGCTACCGCTGAGTAGTCTCCCAAGTAGATCGCGCCGCAGTGGCGGACTCGCTTGGCCGCGGATCGGGGATGGCGGACGGCCAGGCTCAGGTGCTCCGGTGCGAACTCTCCGACGAGGTCAAGGGCCTCTTCCAGGGAACGGGTCAGGACGAAGAGCGCGTTGTCGCGCAGGACCGATTCCACCATGCTTCGTCGAGGCAGCGTCTCGATCTCTTCCTCGATGCGGGACAATACCATTTCCAACATCTTTGCGCTTGGGGTGAGAAGAAGAATCCGGCTGGAGCTGCCGTGTTCGGCCTGCGCTAAGAGATCGGCGGCCACGAACTCCGCCCGCGCCCCTTCGTCGGCTACGACCGCGACCTCGCTCGGACCCGGGAGGAGGTCGATCGCGACCAGTCCGAAAAGCTGGCGCTTCGCCTCGACCACATAGGCGTTTCCCGGTCCGAAGATCTTGTCGACTGGACGGATGCTCTCCGTGCCGTAGGCGAGCGCCGCAACCGCTTGAGCCCCGCCCACCGCGTAGACCTCCGTGGCTCCCGCGATGCGAAGCGCATAGTAGAGAACGGGATGAATCGGCGGGGGACTAACCGCCACGATCTCCCGGACTCCGGCCTCCCGGGCGAAAGGGATCGTCATGATGGCCGTGGAGATCAAAGGGGCGGTTCCTCCCGGCACATAGACTCCGATCCGGTCGAGAGGGAGAAAGCGTTCACCGACCCAGGCGCCTTCACGGTTCCGCATCCGCCAGTCCCTCGGCCGCGAAGCACGTGCGAACCGGCGCACGTTGCCGAGCGACCAGCGCAGGGTCTTGCGGACCGGCGCAGCAGGAGGCTCGGGCGCTTCCGTCCGGCAAAGCTCCGAAGGTGTCAAGGCTATGCGGTCGAGCTCTGCAGTGAGCTCGACAAGCGCCTGGTCCCCTTTGGTTTCGACCCGCTGCAAGATAGCGCGAACCCGCTCGGCGAGCCCGGGATTCGGGAAAGTCCGGCGGCGGAGTTCCCGGCGGAGCACGGTAGGATCTTCCCGGTCGCTGCGGAGAACTCGGTAAGGGCTCGTCACAAGTCTCTCTTATAGCAGATCGCACGCCGATCTCCCGCGAAATTTTATCTCCGCCGCGGCAGCCGCACGCCGATCGATCCTCCGGAGGCCGCTCACCCTTTGGCCATCGGGGAGAAAGAACTGGCTTTCCCTTCGAGTCCTGATGTAATGTCAGGTTTATGGGAGCTCCGGGAGATCGGGGTCGGCGCGCCCGCCGGCACGATCGACACGTCGGTTTGGGAGAAAAAGCATGAAAACAAACGGCTTTGTCAGGAAATCGACTCTGTTGTTGGCCGCCCTCGGCCTGATGGGAGGCTTTTCTCTTTGGCCTCTCCATGCGCAGCACCAGCATCACGGAGGAGCCAAGAAGGGCGACGCCGAGCAGTCCGCCGAGGATCAGGACGAGCATGAAGGCCCCGAAATGGGGGGGATGGAGCACGGCATGAAGTGCGGCAAAGGGGGGATGGGAGGCATGAGCCACGGGATGGCCGGCATGGGTGGCGGAGGCGGGGAGAACTGGGATCGGATCCTCCAGGAGGTGGAAACCACGAAGAACCCCAAGGCCACCGCCCGCAAGCTTCGGATGAAGGCCGATTTGATGAAAGCCGACGCCGAGGTCCTGGAGAAGTACGCTAAGGAGCTCGAAACCGGGAATCCGTGAGGGCGGTTTCCTCCGGTCGGCGGCATGGTTTCCCCGCGTGGTCGGATCGGAGGGCTCTTCGCTTTCCGTTTCCGGCGAAGCAAAGGTCGGCGGACGGAATAATCTTTATCCACGCCGGGGGCCGTGCCCGATCTCCCATTCTATCATACTCTTATAAAACTTATTCTTATCTTTCAATAACTTATTCTACGGAAACGCACAGAATACCATGAAAAATACCATGCGCTCTCACCTCTGCTGCATGCCCATCTCTACGACCGCTTAGAACTCGTACTTCTCTTTGCGCTGGATGAATGCGTCACGGCCACCCTCTAGGATGCGAGCGACTTGGTCACGAATCTCAGGAACGTCAATTGAGCCTTGCGCTTCCAAGCCGAGGCTCCCGTGGTTCTCAGCCGCTGTGAACACTCCAATCCACTCAGCATCACCGAACACTGGAATGTTCGCATTGTGCGTCGCAAACAAGAACTGACGGCTGGTCTTTGCCCCTCTCAACTCGGCTACGATCCGATCCGCGATGAAGGCGTTGTCCAGGTTGTCTTCCGGCTGATCCACCACAAGGGGATCAGCGTTCTCAAGCAATAGCATGTGCAGGACCGCCGTGCACTGCTGGCCCATCGAGAGCTTGCTGAGAGGCCGAAATGCCGGATGGGATTGGTCGTGCGAAACGTTCAGGAAGATTTCCACACGATGCTCTAGTTCCAATGCCTCCATTTCCATGAGCTGAGACGGTTGAAGCTTGGTGAGAGCTTCGGCCACCATTTGCGTGACACCCCAGTCGCGTTGCACGTCGGCAGCGCCATTCCGAATCGACTGAGCTAACGACAATGGACTAATCGCCTCAGCCTCCTCAATGAACGAAAGCCGCTTTTCGCCAATGCCATCAAGCTTGCAGCCTAACAGGAAGTTCATTAATGGCGTTCGGACAGCTTCCGGCACGATTTCCACCTTGAGCTTTCCTTCAAGCTTCTTATTCAGCTTCTTTGCAGCCCTTTGCAAAGCCTGTATGCGCTGACCACGCAAATCAGATAGCTCGGCCAATAGGTTGCGTCGCTCCTGACGTAAGGCTTCTAGCTGAGACTCATGAGTGGAAACCCGCGACCTCAAGGGCTTGATCCGCTCGATATCCGCTACCAATTTTTGATAGGCAACACCGACCTCCTGCCCGTTCTTTCCAGCAGCAGCAGGTAACGACCGAAGCGCTTTTTCTAGTTCGGCGTCGTGCGCTTGGATAGCCTGCTCCCATAAGCCATACTGTGTGGTGAACTGTCCTCTCCGGTCGTCAAGCAAGGCCTGCATAGCAGACAGATGCTCGGCAAACTCCTTCTTAAGTTCGTCCAGCGTTTCCCGCATAGAGGACAACTGGGCAGCGTCTGGCAACCCATCCAATGCCTCATCGCTGATGAAGCCAAGGTCAGGCAAGCTATCACGCATTGATGAAAGCGTGTCGTAAAAACTCTGTACGCTATCGCGCGCAGCCTTCGCAATCTCACGCTCGCGTGCCAACAATGGGGTCTTGGCTAACTTGTCCTTGATACCAAGCTCTTCAAACCCGCGAAGCTGCTCTTCCAACTTCGGTAAACGCTCAATCTGCGTATGCAGCTCGTCAAGGTAAGAAAGGGCCTTTGTGAGTTTCTGCTGATTTTCCGTTAAGCGCCGACGTACGCTATCGACCTTCTCTTCATACTTCGTGTCCGGAGGCAGGAAGCGATCCAATAGTTGCAATCGACTAGCCTCATCTCGGGCCAACTCGTAAATTTCGTTCTGCCCGTAAATGTCGATACAGGGAAGCAAGTCGCGCGGATGCAAAGTGGAGACATTGCCATCCACGTCGCGAACTATCGGAGGCTTGGCGTAACGGCGCGAGATGGTATACACCCTGCCATTCTGAGCGGAAGACACTACAGTCAGCTCAACACGGCCAGCCGCGCGACCAAGGTTCTCATTGATGATATCTTGGTGGTACTTCAGAGCCAGCCTGCCCTTAGGTGGTACACCCAATGCAAAGCGCAGGCATTCAAGCAACGTTGACTTACCCGTCCCACGGCCGCCGATCACCGTGTTGAGGTGGTCGGAAAAATCTATGCGGACACCATCAAGGTAACCGCCATCCACGGTCATGCGTACAATCTTGCCAATTGGGCTCGGTGCCTGCTGCGAGTTAAGCCGAACTCGCGATATCGGATCGAGGAAGGCGACCTTGAACGCAGCGAACGTAGGCCGTGTCATCTTGACCAAGCATGTTGCGCTGGGATGATCCAAGTCATTAGGCTTGGCCACATCCTTGGCATTGATCGCGGCCACAGGCCGTTCACGACGGTAGTTGTCGTCCTTGTTCAAAAACACCCTGCGATAAAAGCCATCTTCAACGCCCGCGAGGTCGTCTATCGACCCAGGAATCTGGGCCGCGCGCAACTTGGGATGCTTCCATACGTGGTCCAGTCGGTTTTTGAGCAGTCCGTTTTTCTGGGTGCAGTGTGCAGCGTAGATGAAGCCACCCAGTCGATCGACCTCTTCGATTAACTTTTCTGAACTTAGCTGAGAAGGTCGGATCCCATCCGCCGGATCACACAGCTCGAGGCGACCGAGGTAGCGTTCAAGCTGCTGCACCGTAGTGTCCTCAGGGAAGAGGCAGACGTAGTGAGTCTTATCGTTTGATGCGATCTCGAAGCCCGGGAACAACACAATGCCGTGCTCTCTTAGCAGCTGACGCAACGTATCGACGCTAGCCACGTTGCCGTGATCGGCTAGACCGACAACCTTAATATCTAACTCAAGGCACTTTTGAAGCAGCGCTTGGTTGTAACTGCATTCATCCAGACCGTGATCAACTCCTCTGTAAGAGCTGTTATAGCCGACAGGATTTACCTGTAGCGCGCATCGCCAGAATCGTGCGTAGGTGTATTGCTCGCCCATATCCCTAATCACTACAGCTATCAACCTAACCGCGCTGCCACTGCCGCAACATGACCAGCCAATGCAGTTACAAACGTCCTAAGACTGGTCATCGACGAAAGCTCCGTGAAATCTCCGGTATTTACCGCGCTACGCTTTGCAGCGATGACAGCAGCGGTAGTGTAAAGCTGTTCCTGTACAAGCCGCTGGCACAACAAGTCATACCGCTTGAGGTAAGACGCCCCATTAAACTCATCGAAAACAGGGAAGTGTGGCGAGGAATCACGAACGGGTTTGCGCGATTCGGGCGCATCCTCGACCATCATCAACCATCCTACAAAGGGGCGCGGTTGCTTGCCAAAAGCCTCTTCGCGAAAGGCAGTCCAAAGATCATGGGCCGTGCCGACGGCCTCCTCAGTTCGGTTGTTAAAGTTGTTGCCAAATGAGGGGCCTACTTGGCTTTTTAGCTCAATGGCTGCGATCAGCTCCCCTTTGTAGAGTACCAATAAATCCCACAGCTTCGTTGGACGAAAATAGCCGGGCAAGGTCAGCATTGCCCGATTCTGGTGAATTTCGGCGTGGGCTAGCCCATTCGCCTTGATGACATCGAGCACCAAAGCTAGGAAGCCATCCATATTCTTACCAGCGGTGACTCCTGCACGCTCCCCTTGGTCAGCCTTCCCCGCCTCAATTTGCTTTTGTCTTGCGGCTTCACGGTTTCCCCAAAACGCCTTCACGGCCTCGCGAGCCTTCTGCTCGTAGTTGACGAGATCGAGTGCCATTTATTCTCCATTCCCCCCGAGGGCATATCGTTCTTGTTGGCTAAGCTTGTAAAGCTTGAACACAGCCTGGTTGCAGGCGTGTATGTCCCGCTTGATCGCAGCCTCAGCCAGCTCACGGCGCAGCGTCTTGGATACATCGGCCCAGCGCGGGATGCGGATACGGCGTAGGTACTGTGCTTGAAAGCGCAGAAATCCACCCCGCATTTTTGTCGAATAGGTCGCCACAAACAAACGTGAGACAGCAGACATAAGCACAGCCTGTAATGCCCGCAAATCCCACTCTTCTGATACGACGTAGTAGAGGTTGTGGTGGGGATATAACTCGCCTTTCTCAAATACGACATGTGCCTCGCCCTTGATGTCAGGCACCAAGAGCTTCGGACGCGCAGCGAGCGACGGCGTGATGCGGTCAATCGTTCGGTACCAGTTAGCTGGAGATTTCTGCGCACAGTGTCGAGCAGCAAGAACCTCTCGCCGAGATTCAAGGTAACGGCGCAGACGCGGATAGTCGTTGAGATCGACCAGCCCGCCAGACTCGGAAAAGGGATTGATGATGCCTAGACCGCACCACTTTACCTCGCCAGACAAGATATCCTTGGTCGTCACCAGCGGAAGCTTCCGGCATGGCTCAACGTCGAGCGCTTCATAATCTCCGATGAACACCTTGTCTGCGCCAGTCGCCACACCGATCCCAACCTTGCATCCTGCCTCTTCCAATGGCGGGAAATCCCTTTCCAAGCGACGAATGAGTGCCATCTGGTCCGATGAGCCTAACAGCCACGGCTCTGCACCTTCAGTTACACCAGCCAGTTCACGCACTAGGCCGTTTCCTTTCGGCAAGGTACGGGCCTTGAGCAAGTCTGCCAGTGCAGTCAGCGTTGCATGATCGATATTCGGTCGGTGAGCGATGCGCGTTACTCCCTGCGCTTCGCGGCTTATGACGGTGATCGCCGGGTACGTAGTCACATCGGAGTGGAAGGCCGGAGTATCGACCATATCAACATAGACCTTCAGGTGGAATCGCTCGGCAACTAGCCTGCGCAGGGGGCCGCCATAACGATTCTTCATCCAACGATCCGCGCAGATAAAGCCTAGGCTGCCTCCTTCCGCCAAGACCGACAGCGACCGCTCGATGAATGGAATGTAGAGGTCGGCCCGGTCATACATCGTCCTGTAACGACTTCGGTACTCCGCAAGTAGCGGTGCCGGGATCAGCTCCTGCCGAACATAGGGCGGGTTGCCCACCACGAAATCAAATTGTCCGTCCAGCGGCGTCAACAGGAAATCGCCCTGCAACAACCAACGGCTCGCCAAGGTTCTAGCTTCGTTCTCGGCTATCCCATGGCCTTTGAGCAGTTCGATCACAGCAGCTTTGGTGTTGTGAAAAGTGTCATTGTGTAGCTCTACCCCACGGACAGCATCGGACAGCTCGCATAGCACGGAACCGTTCGGCCTTTCCGCCCGCCAGGCCCTCAATAGCCGCTCAATGATCGGGAGTAGGAAGTCGCCAGCACCAAATGACGGCTCCAGAATCTTTTTTTCGTAAAGCCGTTGATCCTCCGTGTAACCAACCAGATCGAGAATAAAATTCACCACCTCAGGGCGCGTGAAAACAGCCCCTCGCATCTCATGCCCCCCTTCACTCGCCAAAGCCTCAGCGGCTGCCATGACAGGACACACAGAGGCTGCAACAGCTTTAGGGTCAACCTTGCGGCGCGTGCTTACTACAATATCTAGCTGCTGGGTCATCCCAAGTCCTCATTGAAACGGCGTGATGACGCCAACGTGCTTGTAAAGGGTGGTTCGGGAAACTCCGTCACGGCGAGGCACCTCGGCCACCTTGACATCTGGATCGCGCAGCAGCGCTTTGATCTCTTGTACCTGCTGGGCATCTAACTTCGGCTTGCGGCCACCGCGCCGGCCACGAGCACGGGCGCGAGCCGCAGCCAACCCTGCCTGCGTCCGTTCACGGATCAAACCGCGCTCGAACTCAGCTAGCGCCGCAAACACATGAAATTGCAGTCTGCCCGATGCACTGCCTGTCTCGATCTTCTCGACCAGGCTCTCGAAATGCACGCCGTGCCGCTCAAGTTCGGACACGAGCTGCACCAAGTCATGCAGACTGCGCCCGAGTCGATCAAATCGCCACACCACGAAGGTATCCCCGGGCCGCAACGCCTTGAAGCAACGCTCAAGCTCAGGGCGTACCGTGTTCTTGCCGATGGTTACTTCCTCGTAAATCAGGCTGCACCCAGCCTGCTGGAGCGCATCGCGCTGCAGGTCCAGGTGGTGCTCGCCCATCGAAATGCGCGCATATCCGACACGCCTATTCATTGACAGTTCATGGACATAGAAAACTGACGGTTATCTTAACAGTTCTTGATATGCTCCGCCAGTAAAATCGAAACTCTGCAAGGAATGCGCTGAAGTGTTGTACTGTTGGCTGGCAGGATAGGGCACTTACCAGCCTGCTGAACCAAACCCACAAGTTGAGCGCTGTTGTAGCCGGCCCTTTACCTCCCCCGGACCGCTCGCCCCATGATCTGACGCATCTCGGTCTGGAGCGCCCACAGCTCCTTCATCAACGCCTCCACGTCCACAGGGCTAGCCCCCTGCCCTCGCTTCTCGGCGAGCCAAAGCTTCAGTAGTCCGGCAACCCGCCCCAAGTCGCCGTTGACCCTTACCAGGTCAGCCACGGCCTTCAGGTCAAGGACAGAGCGGACCGGGTGGTTCAGCCCTGCCGCCCGCATGTAGGCCGAAACCGAAAGCCCGGTCTGTGCCGCACGGATTTCGATCTCGGCCCGTTCCTCGAGTGTGACCCAGACCTTGATCGGCGGCAGGCTGCGCCGGGGTAGCTCAAGCAGGTCGTTCGCGCTATCGCCTGGCATCGCATGTTCCTCCCGTGGGTGCGAGTGAGGGCAACTGTCGCGGCAGCGAAGGTGCGCCTCGCAGAGCAGGATGCCGTCGAGCCAATGGCGAGTAAGGGGGAGTGTTGGAGGACTTCGCGCTTGCGCGTAGGCCCACAACACATATCTTGCCGTCAAAGCTCACTGCGAACTTATGCGATCTTTCGCGATCGGCGCGCGAATCTACGATCAATCGCACGTCTTCGCGCATCATCGCGTTTCGTCGCGTACGTTCGCGCTTCGTCGCATTGAATCGCACATATTCGCGCAACATGGCCTGCGCGCGGTCGCGATGGGCACCAAAAGGGCCTCCTCGCTGTTTCATGTGGCCAAGGCGGGAACATCCAACCTCAGCTTTCCGGCTTTGAGGAAAGCGGCGATCCGCAAGCACCGGAAGCTTCGAAACCCTCTCGCCATCCTTTTGGCAAGCTGGATGAGTCCGTTGATCGCCTCGATGAGACCATTGGTCACCCGGCTCTGGAAGAAAGCAAGGACGCCGTCCAGGTGCTCTTTGAGCGTCTTGGAAAGCCTTCGGAAGGGAGCAAGCCGGCTGCGATCGGCCCACTGTAGCCACCAGCGGAGCTCTTGGGGATCCTCCTGGCCGAGGATCTCTTGCAGAGCCTCCCGGAGCCCAATGGCTCTTCCCAGTCGGGGGTAGGCGGCGCAAAGGGAAGCGCGCAGACTCTTCTGCCCCTCGCTTCGCGTCCATTCGTTGCCTCGCAGTGCCCAGAGGCTTCCCTTCGGCAGCAGCCCCTGACGCACGAACTCCTTACGCACCTGGTCGACCGCCTCCCCCGCCATCTGCATGAGGTGGAAGCGGTCAAAGACGATCTGCGCCTTGGGGAAGTGCTCCTTGGCTCCGCAAATGTAGGAAGGGCTCATGTCCATGCAGATTAGCTCGATCTGCTCGGGACTCGCTCCATGCTCGCGCATCTCCTTGGCAAATGCCTCCAAGGCCTCCTTCCCTTTGCCTTCCGCCAGGAAGAGGAGCTTCCGGCTCTCCGCGTCGGTAACGGCGGTCACGTAGCGGTGACCCCGCTTGCTGCTGGTCTCGTCGACCAAGATCCGCTTCACCCCGCTCCAATCCTCCTTCCGATAGGCCTTTTCCACGTAATGCTCCAAGATTCTCCACAGCCGGGTGTCCTGCTCCTTGAGCATCTTGGCCACCTGGGAAACCGGCATCTCCTGGGAAAGCATCAGGATGACCGCCTCCATCATCAGGGTAAACCCGCTCCCCGGTCTGGCCCAGGGAACTTCCGCCAACCGCACTCCGTGCTCCGGACAGTCCACCCGAGGAACCCGCGCCACCAGCTCGGTCTTGTACTGCCAGAAGTTCATGTGCCTCCACCGCTTCTCCACCGTGTCGTGCGCAGGAGAAGGACGCCCGCATTCCGGACAGGGGAACCGATGGCCCTCGCGAAAATCGAGCCAGATCTTCAAGGTGTGATCCACCGCAGACAGTTCGCTTCGAGTCACCTTCCATTCCGGACCCAACTGTAAGGCCATCCCAAAAAGCTTGTTCGCATCCATGCCCGAAGAATCGGAAAACGAGGCGAGCTTGGCAATCCGCCGTCAAGGAGGATCGACGAAGTCGAAGTGTCCTTGACGGCAATTCGCCCGGACTCAAAATCCGTCGAAGACGGATGGCAAGAACACCGTTTCTTGCCATCCCTCAATGGCAAATCTGCCTCCTCCGCCCATTCCATTCAGCGAAGAGCCCCAAAAGGAAAGGGGCCGTTCGGCAGATTCCAGCGGCCCCTCGATTCACAGACAAAACATGCATCTGCCACGCCGCCCAAGGGCCGGACAGTCAACGGCGACACGGGTGTTGAGCCGCCCCTCGGGGGAGGTGCTAACAGATTACACGTACCCTTCCCGGCCCTTGTATCTTTTGGTGTCCTGAAGGAAGGCAAGGCCTCGGCCGCGCCTAGCCCATCTTCCGCACAATTTTGAGGATTGTTTTGGCACATGAAGGACTTACACAAAATAATGTAGGACGTGTAATGCGAATACAATGTGAATAACATTTGTTTGCATAAGCATCATGCTCTTGGCATATTGTAGGCATGTACGTGCAAGAGGTGCGCACTTGCCAGAGGGGCAAAGTCTACCGATCCGTTCTTGTCCGGGAGTCGTATCGGGTGGGCAAGCAGGTCAAGACGAGGATCCTGTCCAATCTGACCCGGATGCCGGTGGAGGTCCAGCAGGCGGTCCGAGCGCTGCTGCAGGGGAAGAAGCTGGTGCCCCTGGACGGACTGGAAGGGCAGGAAGCTCTGGATTACGGAGGACTCGCGGTCCTCGAGCAAGCGTGGCAGCGATTTGGACTCGATCAGGTTCTTTCCGGGGTGGGTTCGGAGCGGAAGGGGCGGCTTTTGAAAGCGATGATCTTTGGACGGATTCTCTTTCCCTCTTCCAAGCTCGCCCTTCGGGAGGAAGCAGGCGGGACGCTTTTGGCTAAGGTATGCGGGCTGGAGGAGAAGGACCTGGAAGAAGACGATCTCTACCGGGCGATGGATGGGCTCAACGGCGTTTGGAGCGGGATCGAGAAGAAGCTTTACCGGGAAGCCCAACCAGAGGGAGCGAGCTTGGTGCTCTATGACCTTCGAGTGTCTACTTCGAGGGGACGGCCCCGAGGGATTGGCGCAGTACGGCTACAGCCGGGATCACCGGCAAGATCGGCGGCAGGTGCTTCTTGCGGTCGCCACCGATGCCCGGGGATCCGATCCATGTGGAGGTCCTGCGGGGAACCGGGCGGACAGCACGACGCTGACGGGGCTCTTGGTGACTCTCAGACGCCGACTCGGGATCCGAGAGGCTACCTTCGTCTTCGATGGCGGGATGAAGAGCCGGTGGAATCTGGAGATGCTCACCGGCATGGAGCTTGAGTACGTGACCCGATCAACTGGGACCAAGCTCCAGGAGATCGTTCGGCGACTTCCCAAAGATCGGCAGCTCTGGCTGACGGATCGAACCCGGGTGATGGAGATCGAGCACCAAGGGGTTCGCTACGTCGTTGCCGGAGGGGAGTGGCGCGCGATGCGCGATCGGGAGCGGCGGCAGAGCCGCATTGCCCGAGGAGAGGAAGAGCTGCGCCAGATTGCCAAGGCAACGCGCAAGGGAGCAGACCCGGTCGAGCTCGGCAGCCGGATCGGCCGGGCGCTCCAGCGGATCCAGGCCCATAAGTACTTTCAGTATGGAGTCGACGCCAAGGGCCGGTTCTGGTGGAAGCTTGACCAAGAGCGGGTCAAAGAAGAAGAGGCGATCGACGGCTGGTATCTTTTGGAGACCAACCTCCCGTCCGCCAAGGCTTCTCCTCAGGAGGTGCTGACCCACTACAAGCGGCTCGCAGAGGTCGAGGCCGCTTTTTCAGAACTCAAGAGCTACCTCGAAGTCCGTCCGGTCTATCATTGGCGGCCCGATCGGGTCCGCAACCACGTGAGAATCTGCTTCTTGGCTTTCTGGATGAATGCCCGCCTCAGGACCGAATGGGTGGCCAAAGGGTTTACCGAAGAGGTGCCCAAGTGCTCCGCCGCCTTCAGGCGATCCGCTTGATCCGGCTTGCCCCAAACGGACGGCCTTTGATCGGGTTCTTCTCCAAGATCCCCGCCGACATCAACGCACTGCTCCAAAAGCTCGACCTCCTCCCCCTCTTTGCTCGCCCGCCCAAATGGGCCATGTAGGCAGAACGAAAAAGTCTTAACGTTCTGCTACAATCACTTGCGACACTACACAGCGGAAGTTCGGTTAGTGGATTATCTCTTGGATAATCTTGGAAAGCATTTCCAGACCTCTCATAACACATTGTATTTATTGAATTTTTTTGCATCATCGGGGTGGCGTTAAAGTGGGGATTGGGTGACGTTAAAGTGGGGGTTGGGTGGCGTTAAAGTGGGCCCCACGCATGCTCACCGCCCCAGCCGGGGTTCGGTAAGCTTGGGCCTGGAGATTTCCCATTTGTCCTTGGTGTAGCTCTCCACTCTCCAGCCCAGCGCGTCCAGCTCAGCCAGGGCACGGCGGACTGTCTGACGCCGGGTCTTGACCGTGTTGGCATTCACCGCTGCGTCGGGCCAAACGTACCCGCACAGAGTGTCGATGTCCGCACGGCCCGACTTGCCTGGGTCAATCCAGGCGCACAGGCGCTGGTGGAGGAGGCGCGTAGCATCGGTTCGTAGAGCCCGCACCTCGCCCATACTGATCCGCACGTGCTGACCGCCCATCACGGCACGGGCCAGAAGGGGGTTAAGCGCCACGTAGAGCTTTCCGTCGTGCTCGTCGCTGGCGTACTCCGAAAGAAGCCTGAAGCCTTGGCGCCGCTTCCCATCCTGCACGATGACCGAGACCTTCCAGAGACGCTCGATGCAGTCTCGGATCGGCTTGGCGTTATCCACATTGGCGTAGCCGACTTCACGTGCCAGTACCCTGTAGCTTCCCCTGACAACCATCGCATCCTGCCGGATCGCATCCCATTTGGGCTCAAGGAACAGCCGGAGCTGCCGGCCCGCCTCCGTTTGCGGCTCGGGTGAAAGCACCAGCCCAGCCGGCCCCGCCATGGCCACCAGGCCCTGCAAGATGCGCAGGTCGTCCGCTCCCAGCGGTTCGGGACCGCTGAACTCCACCCGCCTGCCGTCGCCGAAGTCATAGACGACATCCAGCTTGGCACGCTTGCGCTCGCCCTTCTGGAGACTGCGGAACAAGCCCGGTGCCAGGCAATGGATCGGGTCATGGCGCGCGTGCGTCAGCTCAGGCTTGTGCACGATGCGCCCCCTTTCTGCGGCCGGTCGGCTCCGAAGCCGACAACGCTGCCGGCAGGAGCACGCCATGGCCGTCCCGCGAATACCAGCGGTCCGGCGGCGCGCTTCCGTAGTTCTGCTTGGAGACACCAACACGGACGAAATGCCTGCGGCGCGCCTCGCCGATAGGTGGCGCACCCTTGGGTTCTTCCCCAAGGCGTGCGGCCTCCTCTGAAGTCATGGGTGCAATGAACCCGCACCACCGGGCATTGTCGACAAGCGCCGACGCACCCCGCGCGGCTCCCTGGTGATCGGTGGCCCCCTCTCGTGCGCTGCCCTTGCTGACGTGGTGCAGGAACAAGACGGACGCTCCCGTTTCCAGTGCAAGGCGCTCCAGACACGCCACCACCACCGCCATGTCCCCGTTGCTGTTTTCGTCAAGACGATGCATGCGGCTCAACGTATCCAGCACAACGAGGCGCGCCCCCGAGCACTTCTCCACCAACTGGTGCAGCGTGTGCCTGTCCGTGACATTCATGGAGCTGCCTGCGACCGGCTCGACGGTCATCCGGCCCGCAATGGCCGAGCGCGCTGTGTCGCTCAGATGTCTGCCAATGGCATGGATGCGGCAATCAAGGATCGGGGCCGGATCCTCGCCGGCAAAGTAGACCACCCGCCCAGCCCGTGACGGCCCAAGCCCGAGCAGATCACTGCCGGGAGCATCCCCGCCTGCAACGGCCATTGCCGCCTCCAGCGCCCAGAAGCTCTTGCCCGCGCCACCGGGAGCCACCAGCGCTCCGACCGTACCAGCGAGAAAGCCGGGCCAGACGAAGTCGAGCGCAGGCGGATCGTTTTCGAACGCGGCCTGCACGTTGACCGTCATCGTCACTGCCCGCCTCCAGGACGGTCCGCCTGCTGGCAGGACGCTTTCCTCGCCTCGATCCAGGCTTCGACTTCAGTCAGATCCCACGCAACGTTGCGTCGGGTCAACGCAATGCGCCTGGGGAACTCTCCCCGCTGCTCCATGTTGAAGATGGTCCGCTCGCTGAGTGGGATCATCGAGTGGAGCTTCTTCCGGTTGATCAACACTTTCTGCCTTGGCTCCATGCAGCAACCTCCAAGTCAATGCGAAGCGTTGCGTGATGGTGCCCGGCAGTGCAAAATCGATACAGTCAAAGATTTGACGAATTGGTTGACATGCCGCACTTTCCCATCATCCCTGTCTGGGAGGGCTGTGATCCAGGCATTGGTGCTGCAGTCCGCAGGTTGCAGGAGGAGTGGCGGCCGTACTCGATGGCGTCCCGCAGCAAGCGCATCGACCGGCTCATCCAGCAGGTCATCGATCCGGCCGTAGCAGCCTATGCAGCCACGCTGCCGCCCGACCTGCTCCACTTTCTGCCCGGTGCAGGCTCAGGCCTCTCGTTCAGCGACATTTGTCGGCTGGTTGGCCTGAACGACGCTGCACGCCTTCAGCGCCAGTTGCTTCGCCAGTTTGTTTCGAGCCACGGCGTAAAGACTGACCAGTGCCGACGGTTCGTGGCCACACTGGAAACCCTTCTCGCTCTCACGCGAGCGTGCGCACGCAAGCCACCGCTTACCTCGCGTGCGAATGGAAAGCAGGTGGACAGGGATCGCATCCAGGACTTCTGCCGCTACTGCGGCTCCCCAACGGAACTGGCGGCCTACGCCAACGGCCGCCTGGCAAGTGACCCTGACGAGACGCTGCAATTCAGCAGCCTTTACTGTTCACTGCACCGTCCAAAGTTGCCGGATGGTGGGTGGAATCCTGAGCACCAAAGGGCCAGGCGTTCGGCCGCACAGTTCGACGCGGAGCTGGAGCGCCTCACCCGTCAGGCAGGTAACTGGCGCGAACCGTGCGCCGGGTCAGGCGACTGGCTGGTCGACTGCTACCTTCACCACTACGTGCTCAAGCACCGCCTCCGGTATGGCGATACGTCCGAACTGCGCGATCACGCCAGGCGGATGACAGACGCCCGGCTGACCGACCGCAAGAAGCAAATCGTCATGCTGCTGCGGTACGGCATGAGCCAATCCGATGCCGCCAGCGTCCTTGGCATTCAGCGGCAAGCCGTCTCCAAGGCCAGCGCCCGTATCCCCAGCGTGTTCTGGCAGCTGCCCAGCCTTCCCGAATACAGCATCGAGTTCCTGCTGTCAGGCGTGGCACGAAAACCCACAGCGCCGCGTTGAGCGCCGCCACGGTTACGGCTTTGGTGCCTTCGTCCACTGGTCGATCATGTCCGCCCAGTCCTGCAACATCTGCCGCCGCTGCTCCCGGTACTCGGCCTTGTTGTAGATGGCCCTGACGCCGCGCTGTTCGTGGGCGAGGCATTTTTCGATCCAGTCGCTGTTGTACCCGGCTTCGTGCAGCAGGGTGCTGGCCGTGCGGCGCAGGTCGTGCGGTCCGAACTTGCCCAGCGGCTTGCCGTCCTTCTGCGCCAGTTGATAGGTCAGCTTCATCACCTGGTTGAGCGTGGCGCTGCTCATGGGCGCACTGGGGTCATAGCGTGACGGCAGGACGTATTCCGAACCACCGGCAAAGGTTTTCAGCGCGACCAGCAGGTCCATCGCCTGCCGCGACAGGAACACCAGGTGCGGGTTGCGCCGCTTCATCCTTTCCTTCGGGATGGTCCACAGGGCCTCGCTGAAGTTGATCTCGCTCCACCTGGCGTTGGTCAGCTCGCTCTTGCGCACCATCGTCAGCAGGAGCAGCTTCACGGCGGCGCGGATCGACGGCGACGTGCCGACGCGCTCCAGGTACTGGTACATGAGGCCGATCTCTTCCGGCGTCAGGGCGCGGTCGCGCGGCGCGAACTTCGCGATGCTGGCCGGGCGGACCAGCTCGGCGGGATTCTCCACCTTCTGGCCGCGCTCGATGGCCCACCGGTAGACCTGGTACACGATCTCGCGCGCATGGACGGCGGTGGCCGGCGCGCCCCGCTCGACGATGGCGTCGGTCAGGGCCCGCAGGTCTTCGTGGGTGATCTCGGTCAGCTTGAGGTTGCCGAACTTGGCCTTCAGGTCGCGCTCATAGACCGAGCGCCGCATGTCCCGGGTGGAGTCGGCCATCGGGTAGCTGCGAAGCCACTTTTCCGCCCAGGCACCAAACGTCTCGGCGTCGCGCACACGGGCCTTCTCCCTGGCTTTCTCCCGGGCCGGAGACTTCCCCGCGGCGATCATCTTCTTGGCTTCGGCCAGGCGTTCCCGGGCCTCGGCCAGCGTGATCCCGCCCGGCCCGTACCGGCCGAAGGTGATGGTCTCCTGGCGCCCGTTGAGGGCGTAGTTGTAGCGGAACGAAATGGTTCCTGAGGGGGTGACGGCCACATACAGGCCGTCCCTGTCCGCCACCTTGTACAGCTTGCCCGTCGGCTTGAGGTTACGCAGCTTGGTATCGGTCAACATGACACACACGCTCCCTTGCAACACCATGCGTCGTGCGCCCTGCTTGAACCAAAGAGAACCCCTTACAAGTCAACAGCTTACGGGGACGTACCCATGGCACGGCCATCGTGACGCACACACTTCACCGGCCATCAATACCATGCCAGGAAAACCCCGCGCGGAACGACAAAAATTCGTTTTACAGCAACCACTTACATGATTCCGATACCATGACCACCTGGGAACGAGGCGCATGGCATCGGCGGCGAGGCATGGCACAGGGCTGGTTTCGTGCCATCGACTATGCCATGAAAAATTCGTGCTTGGCCATACCCCAGGCTGCCAGTCCGTGCCAGGTTGAAAGCACAAAAAAGCCCGCAGTGACGCGGGCTTAGGTGTGTCTGGTGCCTGATCCTGCCGGCAGCTGCCGGACGTGGAATCATTCCCACTCGATGGTGGCAGGTGGCTTGGAGGAGATGTCGTAGACGACCCGATTGATGCCGCGGACCTCCTGGATGATCCGGTTGGCGATCCGGGAGAGGAGTTCCGCCGGCAGCCGGGCCCAGTCGGCGGTCATCCCGTCGACGCTCTGCACCGCACGGACCGCAGCCGTCAGCTCGTAGGTCCGCGCATCGCCCATGACTCCCACGCTCCGGATGGGGAGGAGGACCGCGAAGGCCTGCCAGACCTCGTCGTAGAGCCCGGCCCGGCGGATCTCCTCGACCACGATCGCGTCGGCGGCGCGGAGGAGGGCAAGGTTCTCCGGGGTGATCGGGGCCAGGCAGCGGACTGCCAAGCCCGGGCCGGGGAAGGGGTGCCGGTGGAGGATCTCGCGGGGCAGCCCCAAGAGTTTGCCCAGTTCGCGGACCTCGTCCTTGAAGAGAAGCCGCAAAGGCTCCACTAGGCGCATCTTCATCCGCCTGGGCAGACCGCCGACATTGTGATGGCTCTTGATCACCGCCGGCCGCCCATGGCCAGCCGCCGCGCTTTCGATGCGGTCGGGATAGAGGGTTCCCTGGGCGAGGTATCGGACCGGGCCCAGGCTTCGGGCGGCCTCCTCGAAGACCTGGATGAACTCTCTGCCGATGATCTTCCGCTTCCGTTCGGGATCGGCGACTCCGCGCAGCTTCCCCAGGAAGCGCGCCGAGGCATCCACGAAGTGGACGGCAAAGCCCATCTCCTCGCCGAATAGGTGGCGTACCGTCTCGACCTCTCCTTGGCGCAGAAGGCCGTTATCGACGAAAAGACAGTGGAGCCGGTCCCCGATGGCCCGATGAAGCAGGGCGGCGGTCACGCTCGAGTCGACGCCGCCGCTTAAGCCGAGGAGCACCCGCTCGTTCCCGACCCGGGCGCGGATCTCGGCGCAGCTCCGGTCGAGGAAAGAGGAGAGCTTCCAACTGGCGGGAGCGTGGCAGATTCGGAAGAGAAAGTTGGCGAGCATCTCCTTCCCGAATTCGGTGTGGGTTACCTCGGGATGGAACTGAAGCCCGTAGAGCCGCCGCTTGAGGTCGGCGACCGCCGCGTGCGGCTCTTCTTCGGTCTGGGCCAGCACCACGAAGCCCTCGGGAAGGCGGGAAACCCGGTCCCCGTGGCTGTTCCAAACTGCCGAATGGTTGGGAAGCTCGGCGGAAAGCGGGGAAGGCTCCCTCCATTCGAGGACCGCCCGCCCATATTCGCCGGACCGTGCTCGCTCGACCTCTCCGCCCAAAAGCCGCGCCATGGCCTGCAGGCCGTAGCAGATGCCGAGCACCGGAATCCCGAGGGAGAAGATCTCGGGGTCGGGCAACGGCGATCCTTCTTGCGCGACGCTCGACGGTCCTCCGGAGAGGATGAGACCGCGGACGCCGGGGCGGGCCAGCTCTACGGCGGGCGTCTGCGGAGAAACGATCTCCGAGAAAACCCCCAACTCGCGGATGCGGCGGGCGATGAGCTGGGTATACTGCGAGCCGAAGTCGAGCACGACGATCCGGCTTTCGACTTCGGGCGCATCCGTCGCCGATCCGTCCGGGTGGGCGCCGGCGGTTATCGCTCGGCTCCTGGGCGGATGAGACATCGCTTTCAGCGGCTGCCCATGCCGACCGACTGCACCATCTGAAAGAGCTTCCCTTCCGACTGGATGCTCGGCGCGATGATCACCTCGGTCTCTTGGAATTCCGCAATCGTGGCCGCACCGACGTTGCCCATGGCCGTCATCAGGGCGCCCACTAGATTTTGCGAGCCGTCGTCGACCGTCGCGGGCCCGTAGAGGATCTGCCGCAACGGACCGCTGATCCCCATTTGAATCCGGGTTCCGCGAGGAAGATTCGCATGGGGTGTCGCCATCCCCCAGTGGCTTCCCCGGCCGGGGGACTCTTCCGACCGGGCGAAGGCCGAACCGATCATAACGGCATCCGCACCGCAGGCGATCGCCTTGCAGAGATCCCCCCCACGCCGCATGCCGCCGTCGGTAATGATCGGAACGTAGCGCCCGGTCTTTTTATAGAAAGCATCCCGTGCCGCCGCACAGTCGACGGTGGCCGTGACCTGCGGCACCCCGATCCCGAGCACCCCGCGTGACGTGCAGGCCGCACCCGGACCCACACCGACCAAAACGCCGCTGACACCGCATTCCATCAGGTCGAGGACCACGTCGTAGGTGACCGCATTTCCGATGATGACTGGAACCTTCATCTGGCGGCAGAAAGCGCTCAGATCGAGGGAAGCGTATTGCCGGGAAATATGCTTGGCGGTGCTGACCGTCGACTGGACGACGAAGATGTCGACTCCCGCCTCCTGCGCAATCGCTCCGAAGGCTTGCGCTTTCTGCGGAATGGCCGACACCGCGGCCGGAACCCCGTGGGATTTGATTTCCTCGATCCGCTTGGCGATCAGGTGTTCCTGGATCGGAGCCGAGTAGATCTTCTGGAGCAGCTCGGTGACCTTGCTCTGATCCGCCGAAATGATCTCTTGGATGACCGCCTTCGGATCCTCGTAGCGCGTCTGCACCCCTTCGAGATTGATGACTCCCAAGCCGCCCAGGCGGGCCATCTCCACGCAAAACGGCACATCGGTAACCCCGTCCATGGCGCTGGCCAGGATGGGGATCTTGAGCCGGATGGGTTCGCCCGAGGGGTTGGGGATCTCGAAGCTCGTATCCACCTCATCGGGATTGATCGTGACTCTTCCCGGGACGAGCGAAATCTCGTCAAAGCCGTAGCACACCCGTGCCTTTCGGTTCCTGCCAATCCACATTCCCATGATCAGATTGCCCCTTTCTCCTCGTTGGCGATCACGCGTTGCTCGGCCGAGCAGGACGGGCAACGAAACTCCTGGCGATCCGGCGGAATCGTGATCTTCTCCCCGCAGAACCGGCAAACGGTCCCTCGTCGGGCCGCCCGCCGCCAAGCGCCTCTTCTTGCGCTAAAAGAGAACCATACCCAAAGAAGGACGGCAAGAGGAACGGCAACGTAGAGGAGGAAGGCCTCCGGCATCGTGATCCGCATCACGGCGCACGCGGCTCCCGGAAGTGCCAGAACACCTTGACGCGGCCCCAGGTGGGCGGGGCGCCGGGATCGGGCAGGAATCGGAGACGCCCGATCTCCCGCAGGGCGATCTCGTCGACCTTCCGTTCTCCGCAGCTCTCCTGGAGGAGGACGGCGCAGGGATAGCCCTCCGCATCGATCGCCAGATGGACGACGGTCTGGCCCGTCTCCGAAAGCAGCCGGACCGAGACCGCAGGCGGGTTCCAGGAACGAAGAAGGCGGCGGGAGAGCGCCTCGTCGAATTCCGCGACGCTTTCGGCTGGCACCGCGGCGGGCAGGTCCTCGGTTGCGGGAGCGGACACGGGCGGAAGCGCGAGCCGGAGAGCATTGCGCGTCTCTACGGATCCCATCGGGAAAAGCGGTGGATCGGTAGGGCTGGCAGCCGGCTCATCGACCCGTTCCCGCTCCACGGGGAGGGGCTGTAACCGAACCGGCTTGGGCGCGGCGGTAAGCCGGTACCGCGGCCGGATCAAGCGACTCGGATCGGCCAGATCGAGCCAGATGTTGAGGTTCCGGGCCAAGCCCTCGTCGGCAGCCGACGGCGTAAAGAGGTAGACGTGGCTGGTCGGAGGTGGCTCGAGAAGCGGGGGCACATAAGTGACGTCGCAATAGATCAGGACGAAAAGATGGACGGCGGCGGCCGCGGCGCAGGTCAGCACCAGCCGAAGCCGGAGATCGCCAACGGAAGGCTGGCTTCTTTCCGTCGAGATCACGGTCCTCCCGGGGGCTCGCTCTCGGGCTGCGTGGCCAACAATACCGACCATTTTTGGGCGAGCGCAATGTTCATGATCTCTACCAAGAGCCCGGCCGGAGCGTCCTTATCGGCGCGAATCACTAGGGTTTGTGGAGGACGTCCGTGAGAGGCTTCCTCGATGAGCCTGCGCAGGCCGGGCAGGTCGAGCAGCTCGTCGCGGCAGAAGATGAGCGGCTTTCGCCCTCCGCTCGCTTTCGCCTCGGCGGTCGAGGTCACCGAAACGATCCAGCCGTTGACAGGCATCCGGACGCCGAGGGAGCTTTTGGGCAGCTCGACCACAAGGCCTGGCTGGGTGACAAACGAAGAGCCGAGAAGGAAGAAAAGAAGCAAGAGGAAGAGAACGGTGACCAGAGGAACGAGGTTAGGCGTTCCGCGAAGCAGCGCTAAGCGAGGCTGCAATCTCGTCGGGGTAAGGGGTGGCACGGTTGAGTCTCTTGCTGTCGGCCAGCGCGTGCAAGACTTCGATGGAGACTCGATCGATGTCCTGCACAATCGCCGTGAGGCGGGTCAGGAGATAATTGTAGGCGATCGACGTGGGAATGGCGACCGCGATTCCGGCAGCGGCGCTCACCAGCGCGGCCCAGATTCCGGAGGCTAGATCGCTCAGCGAGACCGATCCTGAGGCCCGGTTCATGGCCAGAAATGCTTCGATCATGCCGGTGACCGTCCCCAGGAGCCCGAGAAGGGGCGTGACGTAGCTGATCGTCGCCAGGATGGGCAGGTGAGCTTCGAGGGGAGGCAGGGCGAGCTGGGCCGTCTCCCGCGTCATCTCCCGCAGCTCCGTCGGCGGGTAGTCCCGGCGCAGGATGATCTGCCTGGCAATATCGGCCGCCCGTGCGGGCGTTTCCTGGCAGCGGAGCAGAGCTTCCTCGTACCGCCCCTTGCGCAGCAGGTTCCCGAGTCCGGCCAGGAAAGAGTCCACATTGCACTCCTCCTTTCGGTAAAAGAGCATTCGTTCGAGGAAGACTCCGGCGGCGATCACGCTGCAGAGGAGAATCGGCCACATGACCAAGCCGCCTCGATGGACGATTTCGAAGAGGCTGATCGCCTCCGAGACCACGCGCGGATTGGCTTGGCCGGTCGCCGAAAAGAAAAGAAAGCAGGCGGACATCACCAGATGAAGGATTTGGCCTGGGCAAGAATACGGTTTCCGTCGAGCACCGAAAAGCGCCATGCGTAGATCCGCCCATGCTGCGCGTGATCGTCTCCGGTAACCATGAAGACCGACCGCACGGTTCCGTGGGCCTGCCGGGCGACGTCCACCTGCGACCAGACTGCCTCGCGCGTCCGCGTCTGCCGATACTCGAATCGGGCCACCAGGTCTCGAGGCTTCCCGCCGTTCTTCCAGTTAAAAATGTAGATTTCGCCCTGGCGCACGGCGAAGTCTTCGGGGGTGATCGCCCCCCAATTCCAGTAGCTCCTTTCGAAGACCATGCTCTGGTTGCCCAGCTGCTTGCCCTTTTTGGCGGGGACGTTGAGGAAAGTCCAAATCTTGCCGATCTTGACTTGAGAATTGGGTACGAGATACTCGCCGCCCGGCTGCATTTCGTAGGCGCGCCGCGCCTTCTCGGCGAACCCGATCGCCGGTAGCCCGAGCACCCCAACCCAGAGAAGAAGCCAGAACGTCCGCACCTTTATCCATTCTTCTACACCACGCGGCTCTTCCTGAAAAGAATAGGATCGGCGGAATCCCCCTTTCACGCCGCGCGGTGCGCCGCCTCCTTCGCTCCTTCTACGACCACGCAGAACTCCCCGCGGGGCTCCCGGCCCCGGAACTCCGAGAGGAGGGTTTCCGCGGTCCCGCGCAGCACCTCTTCGAACTTCTTGGTCAGCTCCCGAGCTAGGCAGATCTTCCGATCGCCCAGAGACGCAGCCGCTTGCTCCAAGCTGCGGCGGAGTCGGTGCGGAGACTCGAAGTACACGGAGGTGCACGGTCGGTCTCGTGCCGCCTCCCACTCCGCGCTCCGAGCGGCCGCTTTAACGGGAAGAAACCCTCCGAAGTAGAACGGAGTCGTGGAAAAGCCGGAGGCCAGAAGGGCGGTCAACACCGAGGAGGGACCCGGGATTACCTCGATCCGCACCCCCTCTTCCGCGCATTTCCGCAGCAGCCGCTCCCCTGGATCGGAGATCCCCGGCATGCCCGCGTCGCTGACGAGCGCGACCCGTTTCCCTTCGCGCACGCAAGCCAGGAGTTGAGCAAGCCGCCGGGCTTCGTTGAATCGGTGGCAGCTGACGAGCGGCTTCTGAATCCCGAAGCAGCGCAAAAGCTGGCCCGTTCGCCGGGTGTCCTCGGCGGCGACCAGATCGGCTTCCCGGAGGACCCGGAGCGCTCGCAGCGTGATGTCCTCGAGGTTTCCGATCGGGGTAGCCACGACCCAGAGGCGCGGCGCCTCCGGCGGTGCGGCGGCCTCTGCCGCGCCATCTCCCCAGCCGGGGAGATCCCTCTCGGACTCCTCTCCCTTTCGGGGGTTCGATTCTCCGGCCCTCATCACGATTCTTCTCCCATTTCCATTTACGGGAAAGTGGCCGCCAAGGCGAGCGCCGTCTGGACAGCGGCCGGCCCGGAGGTTAGGCTGGGCACCGGCCCCGGGCTCGTGGCGAAACGGTAGACGCGCTAGACTTAGGATCTAGTGGGGCAACCCATCCGGGTTCGAGTCCCGGCGAGCCCAGCAGGAACAGTGTGGAACAGCGGTGGAGCGGTTTGCCGTCCCCTTCGTGCTGCCCGGCTCTCCCTGCCTCGCCGCGCGCCGGTTGTTGTAACCCTGCTTCGCCTACTTTCGGGCTTCAGCCGGAAGCCTGTCGTAATCTCTTGCGGAACCCCCAAGATTCCGGAGCTTCCGGAGTCTTCCCGGCGGCCCGCCGGGGCAGGAGAATGAGCCCTGCCGGGTCCCGTTGACAGGATGCGGATGGCCCTCTTTTCTTTGCGATTGGACGACCAACGGACGAACCGACGTGCGCAAGCTCCCGGCGCGAGCAAACCGAAGAAGGACATTGGAAAAATGAAACTGGCGAAGGCGTATTCTTTCTCCCGCTATGGGGGCCCCGAGGTCTTGACTCCGATAGAGATTCCCGTTCGGGAGCCTCTCCCGGACGAAGTGCTGATCCGTGTAGCGGCGATCGGGATCAATCCGAGCGACGTCAAAAACGTGGCGGGCTACTTCGGGACCAGGCTTCCCCGTATCCCGGGAAGGGACTTTGCGGGGGTCATTGTGGCCGGAGCGGGTCGGCAAGGAGAGGAGGTTTGGGGCAGCGGCCCGGGCTTCGGCGTCGACCGGGACGGAGCCTTTGTCGAGTATCTGTGCGTTCCGTCTTCTTGGGTGGGCAAGAAACCCTCGTGCCTTTCGATGGAGGCCGCGGCGGCGGTCGGCGTGCCGTATGTGACGGCTTGGTCCGCGCTGATCGTTGCCGGCGGTCTCATGCCCGAGGAGACCGTTCTTATCGTCGGGGCCGCCGGCGCGGTCGGCCGGGCGGCGATCCACATCGCGCGCTGGCGAAAAGCCCGTGTGATTGCGGTCTCCCGTTCGGCAAGCGCTCTTCCCGGTGCCGATGACCTGATCTCCGCCCGGGAGCCCGACTGGCCGCGAAGGGTGGTCGGCTTGACCGAAGGAAAGGGAGTCGATCTGGCGCTCGACACGATCGGAGGCGAATTCTTCGAGCCATGTCTCAAGACGTTGCGGACGGGCGGGCGCCAGCTCGCCATCGCAAGCCATCCTCCCGTCGTCTCTTTCAACCTGGTGGATTTTTTTCATGGGGCCAAGCGGCTGATCGGGGTCGACAGCATGGCTCTGCGCGGCGAGGAGATCGCCCGAATTCTGGAAGAGTTGCGGGCCGGCTTCGAGGAAGGAGAGCTCACTCCTCCCTCCGTGAGGACCTGGCCCTTCGCCTCGGCGAAAGACGCGCTTTCCGCAGCCAAGGCCCGACCCGGGGAAAAGCAGGTCCTGGTCTTTGATCCATCGTGAATCGAAAAATTGCCTTTTGCGAAAGCGAGGCCGGCCCGTTTACGTTTTTTTGATTCCTGCCCGCGCCCTTTTGAGTCTACAGGCCGGCTGGGGCGCGCTAGCGTTCGGATCGGATGGCGGACGTGCTATACATAGCGGGGATGCTCCTCTTCTTCGCCCTGGCCATGGCCTACGGGGAGTGGTGCGATCGCCTCTAAGGAGCAGGCATGCTGGCCGTTCTCGGTATCCTCTGCGTCGGGCTCCTGGCCTATCTTTTCGCGGCCATGATCTGGCCCGAGAAGTTCTAGAATCTTTCAGGCATGACAACCTCCTTCTGGCTGGCCCTCGGGCTGTTTTTCGGAGGGCTCGCGCTCGTCAGCTGGGCTTTGGCCCTCTACCTGCGCCAGGTGCTCGATCCGGAGGGGAAGACCTGGCTCGATCCCCTCATTCGGCCGCTCGAGCGGTGGACCTACCGGCTCTGCGGGATCGATCCCCGCAAGGAGGAGAACTGGAAAGGGTATCTCGGCTCCCTGCTGGCGTTCAACCTAGTCGGTCTCCTGTTGACCTACCTGATCCTGCGGATCCAGCACGAGCTACCCCTCAATCCCCAGGGCTTCGGCCCGCTCTCCCCCGACCTGGCCTTCAACACGGCGGTGAGCTTCGCCACCAACACCAACTGGCAGAGCTATGCGGGGGAGTCGACCGTCTCCTACTTCTCCCAGATGGTGGGGCTCGTCTTGCATAATTTCACCTCCGCGGCCACCGGGATAGCCGCAGCGGCGGCGCTCATCCGGGCGCTTGTCCGAACCGGGTCCAGGACGATCGGCAACTTCTGGGTCGACCTGGTGCGGATCCACTACTACTTGCTGCTTCCCCTCTCCTTCGCCATTGCGGTCGTTCTCGTTTCCCAAGGGGTTCCGCAGAACTTCTCCCCCTATGCCCGGGCACGGCTCGTGGAACCGGTCGTGCTCCCGGGTCCCGATGGAAAGGAGCGCCGGATCGAAACGCAGGAGATCGTCCAGGGACCGATTGCCTCCCAGGAGGCGATCAAGCAGCTGGGCACCAACGGAGGAGGCTACACCAACGCCAACTCGGCCCATCCCTACGAGAACCCCACACCCCTTACGAACCTGATCGAGATCTACAACATACTCTGCATCCCGGCCGCACTCGCCGTCTACCTCGGGCTGGCGGTACGCCGCCGGGCTCACGGCTGGGCGGTCTGGGGGGTGATGGCGATCTTGCTCTTGGGAGGAATCCTTGTTTGCTGGCAGGCGGAGGCGGGCGGCAACCCGCTTCTGGTGGCGCAGGGGCTCTCGCCGATCGACGGCAATCGCGAAGGGAAGGAGGCGCGGTTCGGGACGCTCGATTCGGCTCTTTTCGCGGTCGTGACGACGGCGGTCTCTTGCGGAGCGGTCAACTCCCTGCACGACTCTTACACGCCCCTGGGCGGCCTGATCCCGCTCTTCAACATGGAGATGGGCGAGGTGGTCTTCGGCGGAGTCGGGTCAGGGCTCTATGGAATGCTCATCTTCGTGATCCTCGGGGTCTTCCTCTTCGGTCTCATGATCGGGCGGACCCCGGAGTATCTGGGGAAGAAGATCGGAGCGAGCGAGGTCAAGTTGGCCGTCTTGAGCATGCTCGTGCTGACCCTCTCGATCCTCGGATTGAGCGCGTGGGCGATCGCCAGCCCCTGGGGCTTGGCGGGCCTCGGCAACGGAGGCCCCCATGGGCTGAGTGAGATCCTCTACGCCTTCAGCTCGACCACCGGAAACAACGGGAGCGCCTTTGCGGGGCTTTCGGCGAACACCCCCTGGTACAACACGACCCTCGGGATCGCGATGCTGGCGGGGCGCTACCTGATGCTCGTCCCGGTGCTGCGGCTGGCCGGGCTCCTGGCCGCCCAGAAGAAGGTGGCAACCGGCCAAGCGGCCTTTCCGGTATCGGGCGGGCTCTTCATGGTTCTGCTGCTGGCCACGGTCCTCATCGTCGGGGCGCTCAACTTCTTTCCGGTTCTCGCCCTGGGGCCGATCCTCGAGCACTTCCTCCTCCACGCGGGCCGGACTTTTTAGAGGAGAACCCATGAAGGCGAAGCAGTTTTCTTTTTCCGACCCGCAACTCTTGGCCTCTTCCCTGCAGGGAGCGATCACGAAGGCCAACCCCTTTGTTCTCTGGCGTAACCCGGTCATCTTCGTCACCGAGATCGGTGCCATGGTGAGCACCCTCGCCATCTTTCTTTCCCCGGAGTCGAAGCTCTTCACCGTGCAGATCTCGCTTTGGCTCTGGTTCACGGTCTTCTTTTCGACCTTTGCGGAAGCGATCGCCGAGAGCCGGGGGAAGGCCCAGGCGGATAGCCTTCGGCAAGCCCGGACGGTCACGATGGCCCGCCGCTTGTTGGACGGAAGGGAGGAGACGGTGTCGGCCTCCGATCTGCGCAAAGGGGATCTGGTGGTCTGCGCCGCCGGCGATCTCATTCCGGCCGACGGCGAGGTGATTGAGGGCGCGGCGACGGTCGACGAGTCGGCCGTGACGGGAGAATCGGCGCCGGTCGTCCGGGAGAGCGGGGGGGATCGGAGCGCGGTGACGGGCGGGACGAAGGTGATCAGCGACCGGATCGTGGTCCGGATCACCAGCGACCCCGGGGAGACCTTCCTCGACCGGATGATCCAGCTCGTCGAAGGGGCCAAGAGGCAAAAGACGCCCAATGAGATCGCGCTCGGCATCCTGCTGGCGGCGCTCACCTTCATCTTCCTCTTGGTCATCCTCACCCTGGTGCCGTTCCTGCGGTATTCCCACGCTCCGGTTTCTATCCCGACGCTGGCGGCTCTCTTCGTCTGCTTGATCCCAACGACGATCGGAGGGCTTCTGAGTGCCATCGGCATCGCGGGAATCGACCGGCTGGTGCAGCACAACGTCATCGCGACAAGCGGGCGCGCGGTGGAAGCTGCTGGCGACATCGACGTGCTCCTCCTGGACAAGACGGGCACGATCACGCTCGGAAATCGGATGGCCACGCAGTTTGTTCCGGCGGCGGGCGTGGATGTTCTCCGGCTGGTCGATGCGGCCCAGCTTGCTTCGCTGGCCGACGAGACGCCCGAAGGCCGATCGATCGTGATTCTGGCCAAGCAGCAGTATGGGCTTCGGGCGCGGCAGGTGCTGGAGAACCAGGCCCGTTTCGTTCCTTTTTCGGCTCAGACGCGGATGAGCGGCGTCGACTTTCCGGAAACAGACGGGCTCCCGGCTCGGATCATCCGGAAAGGGGCCGCAGACGCGATCGAGCTCTTCTTGCGCAAGCAAGGCGCCTGTCTACCCGATTCGGTTCGGGAAACGGTAGACCGGGTCGCCCGGGAGGGCGGGACTCCCCTCGTGGTCGCCGAGGGAAAGGAGGCATTGGGCGTCATCTATCTCAAGGACGTGGTCAAAGGGGGGATCAAGCAGCGATTCGCCCAGCTGCGCCAGATGGGCATCCGGACGATCATGATCACCGGGGACAATCCCCAAACGGCGGCGGCGATCGCGATGGAGGCGGGGGTGGACGATTTCCTGGCCCAGGCGACCCCGGAGGCAAAGCTCGCCCGCATCCGTCGCGAGCAGGAGGGCGGACACCTGGTGGCGATGACCGGGGATGGAACCAACGATGCACCCGCGCTAGCCCAGGCCGATGTCGGCGTGGCGATGAACACCGGAACGCAGGCCGCCCGGGAGGCGGGCAACATGGTCGACCTCGATAGCAACCCGACCAAGCTCCTCGAAGTCGTCGAGATCGGCAAGCAGCTCCTGCTGACCCGCGGGGCGCTGACTACCTTCAGCGTAGCGAACGATGTCGCCAAGTATTTTGCGATCATTCCCGCGATGCTGATGGGAACCTTTCCGGCGATCGCTCCATTGAACATCATGAAGCTCCGGAGCCCGGAAAGCGCGATTCTCAGCGCGGTGATCTTCAACGCGCTGATCATCGTGGCGTTGATCCCGTTGGCGCTGCGGGGTATCCGGCTTAGGGGCCTGACGGCTCGACAGCTCCTGGTCCGCAACGCTCTCATCTATGGACTCGGCGGGCTCATCGCCCCCTTCGTGGGAATCAAGGCGATCGATCTGCTTTTGGGCCTCTTGCCTCTGTTTTAGGGAGATTGCCGATGAAAGGTCTTTTCCGGCGCATCCGGATCGCTCTTGCGGTCACCGGTGTGCTCTTGGTGGTTTTGTGCGGCTTCTACCCTCTGGCCGTCTATTGGACCGGCCAACTCCTCTTCCCCTTTGAGGCGAACGGGAGCTTGGTCCGCGCTCCCGACGGAACCCTGCTCGGCTCGGCCCTGTTGGGGCAGAACTTCCGAGGCGCCCAATATTTTCATCCCCGGCCCTCGGCTGCGGGGGAAGCGGGCTACGATGCCACGGCTTCCGGTGGACGGAACCTAGGGCCGACCTCGAAGAAGCTGGTGGAGGCGGTCGCGCAGAGCGCCGCCGAATACCGGAAGGAGAATCTTCTCTCGCCGGACCAGAGGATTCCCGCGGATGCGGTCACCGCTTCGGCCAGCGGTCTCGATCCCCACATCAGCGTCGCCAACGCGCTTCTCCAGCTCCCCCGGGTGGCCCGGGAACGGAAGATGGGGGACGACGAGCTGCGGGCGATCCTGGCCCGGTACACGAGCAGGCCATGGTTAGGTCTCTTCGGCGAGCCCGTCGTCAACGTGGCCATGGTCAACTGGGCGCTCGACGGAAAGCTCGGCGACCGGTAGGGCGGGCGACGGCCCCATCCTCGCCTGCGGGATCTCCTCCGCGAAAGCGGGGTTGTCAGCGCCAGGGTTTTCCCCTACGGTCCTTGGACTCATCGCGATGCGCTCCCCCTCGATGTTTCGCCTTTTTCTTTTGCTCCTCTGCTCCGGGATTGGCGAGATTCCGGCCCTCCTTCCGGCCGCTCCTGCCGGCGGGAACGCCGTGCCCCTCATTCCCCTTCGGGTGCTTTTCGAGGAGCCGAAGCGGACTTCTCCGCGCATCTGCCCCGACGGCGGCAGGCTGGCCTATCTGGCTCCCCACCAAGGAGTCTTGAACGTCTGGATCCGTTCGTTGGGAAAGCGAGATGACCGTCCGATCACGGCGGAAAAAGGGCGAGGTATCCGCTCTTTTTTCTGGTCTCCGGACAGCCGGGCGATCTTCTATCTCCAAGACCAGGGCGGAAACGAGAACAGCCACCTCTTCCGCGTCGATCTCGACAAAGGCTCGGCGACCGATCTGACCCCGTTCCCGGGCGTCAAGGTCCATCTTCAGGCGGACGACCCCGCCCATGCCCGATCCATCCTCCTCACGTTGAATCGACGGGACCCCAAGATATTCGACGTCTACCGGCTGGACCTTTCCGACAATCGGCTCGCCCTGCTCGCCGAGAATCCCGGGAACGTGGTCGAGTGGGAGGAGGACCATCGGTATGTCGTCCGCGCCCGATTGGCTATGCTGTCCGGGGCCCGGCAGGAGGTGAGCGTTCGGAGGGCGACCGACGCTCCGTGGAAAGCGGTGGCTTCCTGGGGTCCCGACGAATCAGGGGGCTTGGTGGGATTCTCTCCGGACGATCGCTCGCTCTGGATCCTTTCGACCGTAGGAGCGAACGCCGAGCGGCTCCTGGAAGTGGATCCGGAGAGCGGGAAGCAGACGATTCTGGCCGAGGATCCGCACTACGATGTTTCGGCCATCCTGACGCATCCGAAGACCTATCGCCTCGAGGCGGTCGCCTTCGAGCGAGAGAAGCTCCAATGGCGTTTCTTCGACCCGCGGGTCCGTGAGGCATTCGATTATCTCCAGAGCCGGCATCCCGGCGAGGTGACGATCGCCAGCCGCGACTTCTCCGATACGACTTGGGCCGTGGCTTTCTCTTCCGATACCGACCCTGCGAGCTTCTATCTCTTTCGGCCGGAGGAGAAAAAACTCGAGTTTCTTTTCGCCTCCCGGCCCGAGCTGGCTTCCTACCGGCTTGCGCCCATGGAGCCCATCTCCTTCCCGGCGCGGGACGGCCTTCTCCTCCACGGCTACCTCACCCTGCCGCTCGGGGCGACCGGCAAGGTGCCTTTCGTTCTTCTGGTCCATGGCGGCCCTTGGGCGCGCGACAGCTGGGGATTCAGCCCGCTGGTCCAGCTTCTGGCCAACCGGGGCTACGGTGTGCTGCAGGTCAATTTCCGCGGTTCCACGGGCTACGGAAAAGAGTTTGTTAATGCGGGGGATCGAGAATGGGGCGGAAAGATGCAAAGCGACCTGATCGATGCCAAGCGGTGGGCGGTTGCGCACGGTTACGCCGATCCCGGGAAGTTCGCGATCATGGGAATGAGCTACGGCGGCTATGCAACTCTGGCGGCGCTGGCTTTCGATCCCGGAGAGTTCGCCTGCGGGGTCGAAGCCATGGGCCCTTCCAACCTGCTTACCATGAGCCGCTCGATCCCCCCTTACTGGGAGCCGATGCGGGCTCTCTTCGAGAAGCGCCTCGGAAGCCCGGAAAAGGACGAAGCGTTCCTCCGGGAACGCTCCCCGCTCTTTGCTGCCGGCCGTATTCGGGCTCCTCTCCTGATAGCCCAGGGAGCCAATGACGTCCGGGTCAAGCAGGCGGAGAGCGATCAGATCGTCGAGGCGATGCGCAAGCAAGGGCTTCCGGTCGACTATCTCCTCTTCTCGGACGAGGGCCATGGCTTTGTCCGTCCGGAGGATCGCCTCCGGTTCTTCCGGGCGGCCGAGAGGTTCCTGGCCCGGCATCTCGGCGGAAGGGCCGAGGAAAGGGCGGAGCCCGAACAGGCAATCCGTTGAGCGGGAGAATTCCGTAATTCAGTACCACCACTGCCAGGAGACGGTGGCCATCCAGCCCATGCCGTACTGGACCCCGTTCCAAGACTGGTAGCAGGGCACGACGATCTGTGCCGTAAGAAAGTTGCCCTGGAGAGCGCTTTCGGGCGAGGTCGCGATCTTTTGAAAGCCTTCGCTGGCGAAGCCGGGCATCCTCATGTTGACGCCCAAGCCGACTCCAGCCCACTCTCCTCCTGTCCAGGAGGCCACGATATCGGGCATGGCGACAAAAGGAGCGGTTCGGAGGGAAAGCTCGTTGACCGGGTTTGCTCCATGGATCCCACCCTGGTAGGAGCCTAAGCCGCTAAAGTTGAGGGAGATCGCCTCGGTGAAGCTGTAGGAGATCCATCCGTTGCCCAGGAACGAGTTGCCCCAAGCATACCCTTGGGAGTTGCGCCCGACGGGGATCGTGGCGTAGCCCTGGACTCCCCAGCCCCAGTGGCGATCCTCGCTTTGCCCTAGGTAGGTCGCCGCCGTGATGAAGGCAGGCACCCCGAGGCCGAGCTGCATGTCGTAGGGATAGACATTGTGTCCGGCCATGTCGGGCATCGTCTCGTCGATCGACCCCGTAGGAACCGAGAACCCGTAGTTCATCTGGAGCCGGTTCCGGTGAAAGTCCAAGACCTTCCAGATCGCCTGGAAGTTGATGTCCCCCAGGCCGATTGCTTGCATCGACATCTCCGATCCCGGGGGCATCGGCTGGAGGGGAAGTCCGTTCTTTCCAGTCGGATAGCCCATGGCCATTCCGTGATCCATGGCCATTCCGTGATGCATCATGCCCGGCGGCATGTACCCTCCCATGGGCAGCCCAACCATCGTCATCTGCTTGTCCCAGATCGGGAACATGGCCATGAAGGTCAGGTTGTCGGTGATGCCCATCATGAGCATCGGCATAAACTGCTCCATGAACATGTTGAGATCTCCCATCGCCACCGGCTTGCCGCCGTATTGGACCGCGCCCAGGCCGTTGAGGTTCATGGCGTTGGAGCCCTCGTAATAGTTCGGTCCCATGTTCATGTACATCCACCAGAACCCGACCATCGGCTGATACTTCCGGTGCATATGTCCGGTGCCCATGAGCGTGGCGGGAGCGTCGCTCGCGGCGATCTTGTCACTCCAGATCTCCGGAGAATCGAGGCTCCACCTCGAGTTGTTCCATGGCGCCAGGACAGTAGGGGCCTTGCCTTCGACGACCGTCTCCTCGGCGGTCGAGGTGGGAAGGTTCTGGGAGAGGAGGGGCTTCTTTAGGGACTGGGCCTGTCCCGATTGGGATGGGGGAACCTCGTCGGCGGCGATCTCGGGAGCGAAGCCGGGCGCGGAGCCCGCGTAGGCTCGCTTCTCCGATAGCGTTAAAAGAGTTGGTAGTAAAGAAACGAGAAGGATTGAGCGGAAAGTAGGACTCCTTTGGCAAACGAAACTCCGGAAATCGGTGGCATCTCTTCTCGTGTTTGTCATGATGATGTATCCAGCTTTGCCGGGAGCATAGCGGCGAGCGGGTAAGATCGTCTACCGACCGGCGCACCCGGTGCTCACGTCTGTGCCGGAAAAACACCCTGGGGAGGGAATCGGGGTTCCCCTGAGGGGTCGTAGGGAAGGCAGCCTTCCGGCCCTTCGCTATGGCCGAAGCGGTCAGCGCAGGTCGAGGCGGGCCGAGTTCCACCGGCTGTGGAGGGGGTCGGGAGCTTCCGTCCAAAGGATAAGGAAGCCATCCTGGGTGCCGACGACCCGAGGATGGGTCGCCCAAACCCGCTCTTGGGAGAGAGGCTGGGGGGGCGCTCCAGCTCTTGCCTCCGTCCACCGACCGGACGGCGACGATTCGAGAGGTGGACCCCGCGGAATCTTCCCAGACGGCGCAAAGAGTGCCCGCCGCCGCCGCGAGATCGACAAAGCGCCCCTGGGCCGCCAGGCGGGCAGGGGGAGTCCAGGTGTTTCCGCCATCGCTGCTCTTCAAGAAGTAGAGCCCGGCGCGGTCTTGCTTCCCCGTCTGCACCGCGGTGCAAAGAGTCTTCTCTTGGCCCGACCCGAGGCTGGCGATCCCGGAGCCCCAATGGGGACAGGCGAGGAATTCCCAGTGGAAATCTCCCACCGGGCCGAGACTCTTCCACCGTTCTCCGCGGTCGAGCGAGACCGCGAGGGCCGTGTCGCGGGGACGGGCCATCCGGTAAAGGACGAAGAGCGTCTGGCCCTCTGTGAGGAGAGCGTTGGGGCAGCAGGTGCAGCTATCGGGATCGATCGTCCGGTTTGCCGACCAGTGCATTCCCGCATCGTCGGAAAAGGCGGCACGGAGCCCCATCCGGCCGTTGCGCTCATCGAGCCAGACCAAATGGCACCTGCCGCCGGTATCAAAGGCGAGATCCAGAAAGGCATGGGCGCCGCCCGCATCCCCATCGCCGGCCGGGTTCCTCCCGGCTTGCCAAGTCTTGCCGCCGTCCGTCGAGCGGGCGACCCCCATCTTGCCTCGGCCCATATATCCGCTCCCTCGACCGGTCCAGACGCAGACGATCTCCTTGCCGAAGGCGGCGATCTGCGGGTCGCCCCCCCGATGTCCAGGAACGGGTGGGACGTCCGTCGGGACGTCGATCGGCGAGGAAAAGCTCCTGCCCCCGTCCCGAGACGCGCGGTAGAGAAGCCGCGGCGGTTCGCCGGCTGCTTCCTCTTCGAGCAAGAGGTGCAGAACGCCCTGGGCCCGATAGATGTCCACCGCCGTCGTCCCCATGACTTCCGCCTGGCGACGGTGAGGGCCTCCGTGTGGAGGGGAGCCTTGCGGCAAAGCGGCAAAAAGCGCGCACGAGATCAAGCTCCAAGCGATCGAGGCGATCATCACCAACTCCGCTGGAAGCCGCCGTAGAAGGCTTGCAAAAGACCAGGATAGAAGACCGACTGGGCCGCGGCTCCTCCGGCGAGCATCGCGTTGGTGACTGGCGTCGCGGTCACCGCGTAGATGTTGTTGGTGATGTTCCGGGCGTCGAAATAGAGCGACCAGCCGTGCTTCGAAGTGTAGCCGAACCGGAAGCCGAGGACGGCCTAGGCGGGAACGTCGAGGGTATTGGCGTAATCGACGGGGTAGGGGGTGATCGAGGCTTCGACATTCGGACCGATATAGAACCCGGAGGGATGTTGATACATCAGTTGCGCTTGCAGATAGTTGATCGGGAAAAGAGGCAACCTGTTCTGATGGTACACCGGATCGTTCGCGAAGCGGAAGTTGCTGTACATGAAGTTCGTATTCAGAATGAGGCGATCCGATTCCTTGTAATCGACCAGGAGCCAGGGGAGAAGCTTTTGGCTCTTCGCTGTGGGGAGTGGATGGAGGGGGCGGATTTGCCATTGAGGGATGGCAAGAAACGGTGTTCTTGCCATCCGTCTTCGACGGATTGTGCGTCCGGGCGATTTGCCGTCAAGGACACTTCGACTTCGTCGATCCTCCTTGACGGCGGATTGCCAAGCTCGCCTCGTTTTCCGATTCTTTGGGCAGGGATGCGAACAAGCTTTTTGGGATGGCCTTACAGTTGGGTCCGGAATGGAAGGTGACTCGAAGCGAACTGTCTGCGGTGGAGGCACAGGAACTTGTGGCAGTACAAGACCGAGCTGGTGGCGGGGGTTCCACGGGTGGACTGTCCGGAGCACGGAGTGCGGTTGGCGGAAGTTCCCTGGCCAGACCGGGGGGCGGGTTTACCCTGATGATGGAGGCGGTCATCCTGATGCTTTCCCAGGAGATGCCGGTTTCGCAGGTGGCCGAGATGCTCAAGGAGCAGGACACCCGGCTGTGGAGAATCTTGGAGCACTACGTGGAAAAGGCCTACCGGAAGGAGGACTGGAGCGGGGTGAAGCGGATCTTGGTCGACGAGACCAGCAGCAAGCGGGGTCACCGCTACCTGACCGCGGTGACCGACGCGGACAGCCGGAAGCTCCTCTTCCTGGCGGAGGGCAAAGGGAAGGAGACCTTGGAGGCATTTGCCAAGGAGATGCGGGAGCATGGAGCGGATCCCGAGCAGATCGAGCGGATCTGCATGGACATGAGCCCCTCCTACATTTCCGGAGCCAAGGAGCACTTCCCCAGGGCGCAGATCGTCTTTGACCGCTTCCAGCTCATGCAGATGGCGAGGGAGGCGGTCGACCGGGTGCGCAAGGAGTTCGTGCGTCAGGGGCTGCTGCCGAAGGGAAGCCTCTGGGCACTGCGAGGCAACGAATGGACGCGAAGCAGGGAGCAGAAGAGTCTGCGTGCTTCTCTTTGTGCGGCCTACCCCCGACTGGGAAGAGCCATTGGGTTGCGGGAGGCTCTGCAAGAGATCCTCGCCCAAGAGGATCCCCAAGAGCTCCGCCGGTGGCTCCAGTGGGCCGACCGCAGCCGGCTTGCTCCCTTCCGAAAGCTTTCCAAGACGATCAAAGAGCACATGGATGGCGTCCTTGCTTTCCTCCAGAGCCGGGTGACCAATGGTCTCATCGAGGCGAAAGGCGGCCTTATCCAGCTCGCCAAAAGGATGGCCAGAGGCTTCCGAAGCTTCCGGTGCTTGCGGATCGCCGCTTTCCTCAAAGCCGGCCCATGTTTGGTGAAAAGCGGCCTTTTTGACGACGGCTCCAGGGTTGGGGAAGGAAATTTTGCAAAAAGGTAGTGCCACACTGTGAACAACTTGGCTGCATGAAAGTGGCCTTTTGTGCTTGCGATTCACGGTGACGACCGGTAATGCTATTTCATGTTTCTGCGCACCCTGCGGTTGCGTCGGAAGGACGGGAGCGAGGCGGAGTATGTCCGCTTGGTGGAAAGCTACCGGGAAAAGGGAAAGGTCAAGCAGCGGATTGTCGCGACTCTTGGCCGCAAGGATCTCTTGGCACCCCACTTGGATCGGCTCGCGGAGTTGCTCGGGCGGAGCGCGCCGGCTTCTCGGAGAGCGCTTGAGCCTCAGGAATCCACAGTTTGGGGTCCAACGCTTGTCGCCAGACATCTCTGGAAGGAGCTGGGTATGGAAGAGCTCTTGGAGGAGAAGAGGGGAAAGGCAAAGGACTGTCCCTTGCGGAACGGGCGTTCGTCCTTGTGGTCAACCGGCTCTTGTCCCCGGGAGCGAACACGCCTTGGCCCAGTGGCTGGAGACCGACTACGTTCCCGACGGGAGAGGAGAGCGGATCCGGCCGGTCTGGAAGCAGAATGGCCGAGTTCGGGTCGACCACCGCTTCCTTTGGCCGTGGTACCGGACCCTTGACGAGTCTCAGGGGGCGGAAGGAGCGGACCTAGGAAGGGCTCTTTGCCCGGCTGCGGGATCTCTTTTCTCTTAAGCCCGAGATGGTCTTCTATGATTTGACTTCCTCCTATTTCGAAGGGAAGGCCCCGAGGGTTTGGCTCAATACGGCTACAGCCGGGATCAGCGGGAGGGAAACCGGCAGATCCTCTGGGGGTCGTCATGGCCAATGGCTGGCCGATTGCCCACCATGTCTTCCAGGGCAATCGGCACGATTCGGAAACAGTTCTGCCGATCGTCGCCGATTTGGAGAAACGCTTCGGGTTGCGTCGGATCGTCTTCGTCGGGGACCGGGGGATGGTGAGCACGGCCAACTTGGGCTTCCTGTGGAGCCAGGGGCATGGGTTTTTGTTCGGCTTACGCCGACGAAGGAGCCCGGAGGTCTTGGAGTATGTCCGCAAGGCCCAGAGCGGTTCCTGGCAGCCCTGCTCTCCGGAGGAAAAGGATCGGGTCTGCGAAGTCGAGGGAGCGCTTCCCGGGCAGCGGATCTTCGTGGTCGAAAGCGCCGAGCGGCTGGCCTACGAGCAGGCCATGCGGGAGAGGGATGTCACGAAGACCCGGGAAGAGTTGGGCAAACTCGCCAAGCGTATCGAAAAAGGAGAGCTTCGGAATCGGGAAGAGATCGGCAGCTGCGTCGCCCGAATCCTCTCTCTCCATCGCGGCCACCGCTACTTCCGCTGGAGTCTGCGGGCAGGCAAGCTCCAAGTGTCCGAAGAGCCGGTGGAGACCGAAAAGCTTCTGGAGGGGAAGTACGTGATCCTCACCGAGGAAAAGGATCTCTCCCCGCTCGAGGCGGTCCGGGCCTACAAGGAGCTCTCCGAGGTGGAAAGAGCCTTCCGGAAGCTCAAGGACGTCCTGGAGCTTCGTCCGATCTACCACCACAATCCCAAACGGGTGCGGGCGCACGTCTTCGTCGCCGCCTTGGCCTTCCTGCTCGACCGGCTCCTGGAGAAGAAACTCAAGGCGGCCAATCTACCCTTCTCCAGCGAGCAAGCTTGGGCTGCCCTCCGAACCATCCATCTGGTGGATTTCTCCTTCGGAAGCGAAAAACGTCGCGGGGTCACCGCCGGGAATCATCAGGCCCGGCAAATCCTCTCCGCCTTACGCATCTCTGCCCGGGAGCCGTAGCCGACCGCAAAGGGCAAAAATAGCCCCTGTAGTGCCAATTGGAAATGACGGGTACTGTCTCGCAACGACTTACAAGACCTTCCCCCAAACATGGGCCGGAAGGCTGAGGTTGGATGTTCCCGCCTTGGCCACATGAAATAGCGAAAAGGCCTCCGGTGGAAAACCTGCGCCCGCCTCGCACCCAAGCCCATTTGCGGCGCCTCGGCTACGAAATGTGTGAGAAATGGCCGTTAGAACTTGAACACCAAGGTGCCTTGGACCCAGAACGGCATGCCGGGGACGATGTCTTCATAGTTGAAGGTCCGGGTGCCGTTGGCGCCCATGCCGAAGGCAAGCCAGTAGGGCTCGTTCGTGAAGTTATAGAAGTAGAGGCGGAATTCCCAACGGGGGGTAGTATAGAATAGAGTCGCGTTGAGCACGAACTGAGTGGGAATCTTTACCGCGTAGTCGTAGCCCAAGGATTGCTCGCTCATGACGAGGCCGCCGAGGGTAACTCCCAAGCCGAGGTCGGTTCGATAGGTGACCATGCCGCTCATGACCTGGTCGGGAAATCCGAGGAAGTTGTAGATTCCCGCCGGGAACATGCCGTTATTGTTAAGGGGGAGGTTCTGCTGCAGGGCGAGCGCGGTCGAGTAGGTCTGGTACATGGGCGGTCCATGGCCGACCGAGGTCCAATCCTCCGTGCCGTGCATGTAGGCATAGCCGAGCTTCGCCCAGAAATGGCGGTCAGGCTGGTAGGTGATGCCGGCTTCGAAGCCGGTGACGGTGGACGGCGTGGCGGGACCGGCGCGATTGTTGAGATAGGTGTATTGCGAGAAGGCGTCGACCGAAGCGAAGAGCCTGTTCCGGAGTAGGTCGAACTTGAATCCCCCTTCGTAGAGTTCGTTGAGCAGCCGGAATTGGTTGGCGGTGAAAAAAGGAGAAAACCCCCCCATGTCTGCGGCGTTGACGACGTAGCCCCAGTTGAAGTCGAAGTAGGCGCTCATCCAGGGGAAGATCCGGTAGACCGGACCGACCGTCACCAGCGGCGTCAATTGGGTGGTGTCAAGTTGCGTGAAGAGCACCGCCGGGGTCCCCGGAGGAGTCTGGGCGGAAACGAAGTAGCCGGTGGCTCGGGCGCCGACCTGGAGGGAGAGCTTGTCCGAAATCTCGAGCGAGTGCTGGTAGAAGGGCGAAACCGCCGCGTAGCGGCAATCGGTGGTTCCGGCTGCGAGATTGGCGGGCTCGAAGTAGTAGCCGGGCGGGGCGCCGGGGATCGGCCACTCCCCTCCGAAGGGAGCCTTGGGATTGCCGATCCTGGATTGGAACGCCTTGGAGAGAAGAGCGTTCCAGAGGAGGGGATTCTGATTGATCAGGCTGTAGCTGTTTAGGACGATGAAGGAGTCGGAGTTGTAGTCTAAGTTTTTCTGATAGTGAAGCTCGACCCCGGCATCGACGAGGTTGTGGAGGCGTAGCTCTCCCAGCACGGCCCTGGTTTGCTCCGATTCGTCTCCCGCGCCCGCCGGGAGATCGAAAGTGAGCCGGCACTCGGTCCGGTTATCGATCTCGTAATCGCCGCGGCAGGACTCGCTATAGAAGATCGGATGGAGAATCCACTGGTCATCGTGGTACCAGAAAAAGGTGTTGTTGACGATCTGGAGATCCTCGTTGACTTGGGCCTTTTGAATCACCTGCATGAGGCCTGTTGTCCCGTAGCCGCCGTCCGTCGGGTTGAAGAGCACGTCCCGGCGGCTGATCCCGACGGGAGATCCGAGGTAGGTCGCGGCTCCCGGATTGTTCACCGGGCCGATGGTGGCTTGCATGGGGGAGAGCGCTCCGGGAAGGTAGAGGCCGTTATCGATCAGCGACTGGGTCGGCCGGTTGATCATTCCCCACATGGGCGTGTAGTCGTAGGTGCCCAGATCTCCGAAGAAGTCGATCGTGTAGGATTCGTTAGGGCGGTAGCCTAAGGCCAGGTAGAAGTTCTGCTGGTCGTTCCGCTGGTACTGATAATAGCTGCCGTTTTCCTGGCCCATGTAGCTGAATCGGTAGGCGACCTTCTTGTCCTTGTCGATGGGTCCCCCGATATCGGCCCCCCACATGTATTCCTGGTACATTCCCATCGTATCCCAGAGATACCCGCGGAACTGGTCGAAGTAGGGCTGCTTGGTGATGTAGTTGACGTAGCCTCCGGAAACCTGCGTGGCTCCATAAACTGCGTTGGAGGGCCCTTCGACGAGGTCCATCGACTCGACCATGTTGTAGTTCCAGGGGATGTTCTGCTCGCTGTTGTTGTTGAGGGTCTCCTCGATGCCGTTGATCAGGGTCAGGCCGTTGCGGCCGCGGATGGTGGGCGCGCTGGCGATTCCATAATTGATTTGGGTAAGGGCCGCGGGAGCGAGCATGGCCGTCGAAAGAGGATCCAAAAATCCGAATTGGCCGATCCCAGCCGATTGCGCGAGTCCGCGGGAGATCGGAACGACGTTCCGCGGGGTGTCCATGACATCGATCGGGACTCCGTAGACCGAGGAGTCGGGCCGCGCAGTCGGGAGAACGCTTTCCTCGCCTCCCACCCCGGTCACCGTGACCGCGGGGAGCGAGTACGGTTGGCCGGCGGACCCGGGAGAGAGCGGCGGCGGGGCCTTCTTGCTCGAGGCGGAGGGAAGCGGAGCCCCTTCGTCGGAGGTGGAAGGATCCGCCTCGGAGGAAGCGGGTACGGCATGACCCGTGAAGAGGAGCCATGAAAGACCGAGGCAAAAAGGAGAGAAAGGCGAAAATCGGCGCCGGATATTCATAGATTTCCGCACGTAATGTTTGCATTACGTTGGAAAGCAAAAACAATGCCGTTGTTGCAAGAAATCGAGAATTTTCAGGCCGAATTCTTTTCGCCCGCTCGGAGCGCGTCCTCGAGCGCGTGCCAAGAGAGCATGGCGCAGCCCACCCGCTGGGGGAAGCGGCGCACCCCGGCAAGGGCGGCCAGGTCTCTCGGAAGCTCGTCCCGCTCGGTGGTAGCGCCGGTGAGCAGCCGCTGAACCTTGGCAAAGAGCGCTCGGGCTTCTTCGGCCGTCTTTCCGTGAACCGCCAGGGTCAGGAGAGAAGCGGAGGCCGTGGAGATCGCGCAGCCCGACCCGTTGAAGCGGATCGCCTCGATCTTTCCCTCGGGGGAGAGCCGGAGGAAAAGCCGGACCGAATCCCCGCAGCTCACGTTCTTGGCGGCGGCCGACCGGTCGCAGCTTTCCAGGTCGCCGAAGTTCCGCGGGTGCCGGGCGTGCTCGAGGATCGCTTCCCGGTAGAGTTCGTCGAGTTCCATAGTATATCGGGCTCTCCGGCTTATCCCGCGAAGTAGCGGCGCGCTGTTTCCACACCCGCGACCAGCCGGTCGACCTCCTCCCGGACGTTGTAGAGGTAGAAGCTTGCGCGGGCCGTGGCGGCGAGCCCGAGTTTCCGGAGGAGCGGTTGGTTGCAGTGGTCCCCAGCCCGCAAGGCCAACCCTTCCTGGTCGAGAAAGGCGACAAGGTCGTGTGCGTGCACCCGATCGAGGACGAAGCTGACGATCCCCGCCCGACGGTCCGGCGGCCCCAAAATCCGGATGCCGGGGATCGCAGCGAGCCCCGAGGCCGCGTAGGCGGCCAGCGAAGCTGTATGCCTTTCGATCGCGTCGAGCCCGACGGCCTGCAGGTAGTCGATGGCGGCGCGCAGACCGATCGCCCCGCCGATGTTGGGAGTGCCGGCTTCGAAGCGGTGGGGAGGATCCTTCCAGCTGCTCTGATCGAGCCGGACCTCGGCGATCATCTCGCCGCCGGTTTGGTAAGGGGGAAGAAGCTCCAAGAGCTCCCGGCGTCCGTAGAGCACGCCGATCCCGGTGGGGGCGCACATCTTGTGGCCGGAAAAGGCGAGAAAGTCGCAACCGATCTCCCGGACGCTCAAATGCCGGTGGCCTACGCTCTGCGCGGCGTCGACCAGGGTGAAAAGCCCGAGCGAACGCGCACGGCTGCAGATCTCGGCGGCGGCGTTGACCTTGCCCAAGGAGTTGGAAACGTGGGTGAAGGCGAGCATCCGAATCCGGTGTTTTTTGGCCATCTCATCGACCCGGTTCCAATCGATCGTTCCCTGGTCGTCCTCGACGGAAAGAAAGTAGAGGCGGATGCCCGAGGGGACCAGCCTCTGCCAGGGAACCAGGTTGGCATGGTGCTCCATCTCCGTGAGGAGCACCCCGTCTCCGGGCTGGAGAAGGGAGCGGCCGGCCGTCGCCGCAATCAGGTTGATCGCCTCGGTCGTTCCCCGGGTGAAGATGATCTCTTCGGGAGAAGCCGCTCCGATAAAATCCGCGACGCGGCGCCGCGACGACTCGAATGCTTCGGTCGCCCGGACGCTCAGCGCATAGAGACCGCGGTGGACATTGGCGCAATCCCGCTCATAAAAGCTGCGCACGGCTTCGAGGACCGCTTTGGGTTTTTGGGTTGTCGCCGCGTTATCAAGATACGCCAGCGGACGGCCATGCGCCGTCTGGGAAAGGGCGGGGAAATCGGTGCGGAGCTCTTCGGCCGGGCGCATGCCGTGGCAAGATACGGCCTAGGGCTTTTCCGCACAAGGGAAACGAAAGAGCCGCTGCCCGGATGCTTCCGCCCCCGAGGGCGGCGGCATGGGAGGCGATGGCAAGCGCCTCTTCCCGTGCGAGGAGTTTCCGCCGGCCCTTTCCCCCTGGATTGACCGACCCCCTCTGATATAGTCCAGCCGGTGAATCTCTATCTGGTGGTGCATGGAACGGCTGTGCCGGTGGAAAAAGATCCGGAGCAGCCTCTTTCCGAGGCGGGCATCGCCGAATCTTCCCGGCTCGCCCGGATGTTGCGCGCCCTGGGGGGCTCGCGTGTATCTCCTCGCCCACGCCCAAGGCTTGTAGCCGGCAGAGCGCCCAGATCCTCCTGCCCGCCGTCCTGCCTGGTGGACGCTTGACTCTCTGGGAGAGCCTCGATCCGGAGAGCGCGCCGGGCCGCACTATCAAGGCGATCAGAAGGGAGAAGACCGATCTCCTGCTGGTCGGGCACGAGCCCAATCTGGCCCAGATGGCCACGCGCCTTCCCACGCGCCTTCTCTTGGAGAAAAAGGTGCCGCCCCTGCTCTCGCTCTCGGCCGGCAGCCTCCTCTGGCTCCAGCGCCGGCGGACCGAAGAGGGAAAGATCTGGCTTCTTTTCGGGCTGTTCCGCGGCGAAGCCTTGCGGGTTTGGGGCCGGAAATGAGCCGCCTGCCGTCGGATGTGCGAGCTTCCGGGGCGACCAGCCGGGCGGCGTCACCAAATGGCTCCGGAGGTAGGATTCGAACCTACGACCAAGCGGTTAACAGCCGCTCGCTCTACCGCTGAGCTACTCCGGAGTGAGAGTGGCCGGTTCGTCGCCGGATGGCCATCTTTTCAACTCCTCCGCCGATCATCAACCCTAAAACAAAACGCCGTAACAAAAGGCCGTTGGGTAGGAAAAGGAAAGCTCTCGAGTTCCTCTCGCTTCTCGAGCCGAGTGGAGATAGAAAAAGGGATGCGCCTGCTTCTTGTCGACGGAAGCTACTACGCCTATCGATCCTTTTATGCGATGCCGCCCTTGCAGACAAGCTCGGGGCGGCCGACGAACGCCCTTTACGGCCTTACCATAGTGCTTCGGCGGATGCTTGCCGACCTGCGGCCGACGCACGCCGGTTGGGCGGTGGATGACGGTCTCTGTGCCGACCGGTTGGCCCTCTGCCCGGAATACAAGGCGAATCGGCCGGCGGTGCCCGAGGCGCTATCGGTCCAGCTCGACCAGGTCGAGGAGCTGATGGCCGCCCTGGGAATCCCCGTGCTGCGGGTCGCCGGGGAGGAAGCGGACGACGTGATGGCCAGCTACACCGCCGCCGCGCGGCGGGAGGGAGAAGTGGTTCTGGCCACCAACGACAAGGATCTCCTCGCGTTGGTTTCGCCTCGCGTCTCGATCTACCAGAGCAGCGGGAAGAAGTTCCATCTCCTGGGGGAACAGGAAATCACCGAAAAATGGGGAGTTCCTCCGGCGCAGATTCCCGATCTGCTCGCCTTGATCGGCGACTCGGTGGACAACATCGCCGGGATCCCGGGTGTGGGCAGGGTCACGGCGGCCCGCTGGCTCCGCCTCTACGGCTCCTTGGAGTCGCTTCTCCGGGAAGCTCCGCGGGCGAGCAGCGCGAGGTTGCGCCGGCTTTCTGGTCCCGAACGGGAGCGGATTCTCCGCAACCGCAAAATGGTCGAGCTCCGAACGGACCTGCCGCTTCCGCTCCCTCTGGAAGCATTGGCGATTCGACCCGATCCGGCCAAGCAGGCCGAGCTCTTCCGCCGGTGGGAATTTCGAAAGTTGGCGAAGGAAGCAGAAGAGGTGGCGGCCAAAGCGCGGAGCCAGTCTGAGTTCTTTTTCTGATCCAGGGCGCTTGACCGCTCCGCAGGAGCGGGGGAACATTTCCGCGGGCGGAAAAACCATGCAAGGAGCGGCATCGATACGTTACACGATCGGCAGCGAGAAGCTCTGCCGGATTACAAGCGAGGCGGCGCGGCATCTCTGGCGGCTTCTGCAGGAAGCCGGCAAGCCGGGCGGGGCGCTGCGCATCGCCGTGGTGGGCGGCGGCTGCTCCGGGCTCCAATACCAGATGGAGCTGGTCGATAGGCTCCGGGAGAAGGATATCCTGATCGAAGCGGGTGAGGTCCGGCTGGTGATCGATCCGAAGAGCGCGCTCTTTATTGCCGGCTCGGTCTTGGACTATTCGGATGACCTGCAGAACCGCGGCTTCGTCGTGAGGAATCCGAGGGCGTCGTCCCACTGCTCTTGCGGGAAGAGCTTTGCCGTGTAACGGGCCGGCTCCATGAGCGCTGGAGGTGGCCGGTGTCCTCCCCGTTCGGATAGTGCCGTTTTCCGGCTGATCCTGCTTTTCGGCGCCGTCAGCCTCTTCGCCGACATGACCTATGAGGGGGCGCGGTCGATTCTCGGCCCCTTTCTGGGCGGCTTGGGAGCCGACGGAGCCGCGGTGGGCTTGGTCGCCGGGATGGGCGAGCTCGCCGGCTACGGACTCCGGTTCTTTTCCGGGGTGTTGGCCGACCGAACGCGTTCCTTTTGGCGGCTGACCTTTTTGGGCTATGGGGTCAATCTGCTGGCCGTGCCTGTCTTGGGCTTCGTATCCTCCTGGCCGATAGCAGCATTCCTGGTCGTCGCCGAGCGTGTCGGAAAGGCGATCCGAACGCCCGCGCGGGACGTCCTGCTCGCCGTCGCCACTCGGGATTTCGGGCGTGGTCGGGGTTTCGGCATCCACGAGGCAATGGACCAGGTGGGCGCCGTCCTCGGTCCGGTGCTGGTGTCCCTGGTTTTGGCGTACCGGGGAGGCTATCGGCTCAGCTTCCTTCTGCTCGCCCTGCCCGCGTTCCTTTCATTCGTGGCCCTAGGATCGGCCCGAAGCACCTACCATAGGTGGGTGCGGTCGCGGGAGGTGACCGGCGGCTCGCCGGATGAGGCCGGCTGCGGCTCGCAGCCCCTGCCGCCCGCATTTTGGAGCTATCTGGCCGCGGTGGGCTGCGTTGCGGCGGGCTATGCCGACTTCGCGCTGGTCGCCTTTCATGCGGCCAAAACTGGAGGGATCGCCCCGCAGGGAGTGCCCTTGCTTTACGCTTTGGGGATGGGAATCGATGCGGCCGCAGCGCTTCTGGCCGGCAGGCTCTTCGACCGCAAGGGGTTCGAGACGCTGGGATGGCTGGTGTTCCTTGGATCTCTGGCGGCTCCGTTGCTTTTTTTGGGCCGCGGCATGACGCTCCTCTTGGCCGGTGCTCTTTTTTGGGGAATCGGGATGGGTGTCCAGGAATCGGTGATCCGGGCGGCCGTAGCGGAGCTGGTGCCGCACGGCCGTCAGGGCACCGGATACGGGATGTTCAACCTGGTTTACGGTTTTGCTTGGTTTGGCGGGAGCTTCCTGATGGGCCTTCTTTACGATCGCTCGCCGATCCTGCTGGTCGCCTTCTCTTGCGGAGCGCAGCTTCTTTCTTTGCCTCTCTTGGCGAAGACCCAGCGGCGGTTCGCCGGGGGCCGGATTCCTCTCGGCGACGCTGGTAGAAAAGAGGATCTTCCGGGAAGGAGTCCTTGATTCTCGGGCGCGCCTGCCTTTGAATACTGGGATCACGTGCGGATAATGGGGATCGATCCTTCCCTGCGACGGACGGGCTACGGCGTCCTCGAGCTGCTTCCCGACGGGGAGCGGCTGCTCGATTTCGGGGTGATTGTCGTCAGCTCCCGGAAGTCCGAGCTCGACTGCCTCCGGGAAATCCATCGGGCTATCAGCCGCGTTCTGGTGGAACAGAAGGCGGAGGAGATCGCGATCGAGAGGGTAATTTACGTCCAGAATCATCGAACCGCGATCCAGTTGGGAGCGGCTCGCGGTGTGGCCCTTCTTGCGGCGGGAAACGCCGAGCTGCCCGTCTTTGAATATCCCCCGCGCCGGGCCAAGACGGCGGCGACCGGCTACGGAGGAAGCCGCAAGGCGCAAGTGGCCTTCATGATCCGCAGCCTTCTTGGGTTGCGGCAGAACCTTCCTCCGGATGCCGCCGACGCCGTGGCCGTCGCCCTTGCGCATGCCGCGGCACGGAGGCGATCCCTGGTTACGGGGAGCCCCTTGTGATCGGGTATTTGCGAGGCCGGCTGATTCATTCCTCTCCCGCCAAGGTCTGCCTTGAGGTCCAGGGAGTCGGTTTCGATCTCTTCATCTCTTTGCTCTCGTATCAAAAGCTCCCGCCTCCGCCGGCCGAGGTGCAGCTTTTCACGCGGCTTCAGGTCCAGGAAAAAGGGGTGGAGCTCTACGGCTTCGTGGGCGAGGAGGAGCGGGCTCTCTTCAGCCTGCTTGTCGATCACGTTCCGGGCATCGGGCCGCGGACCGCTCTTTCGGTACTCGGCGCCACCACTCCGGAGGAGCTGCGCGGGGCGGTCGCCCGCGGCGACCAGGCGTGGCTTTCCCGGATCAAGGGTGTAGGAAAGAAGACGGCAGAGAGATTGATCGTGGAGCTGCGCGATCGCTTCCCCACGGTCGACGGGCCGCTCGGCGCGTCCGGGGGACCTCCAAGCGAGGATCCGGTCCGCAGAGATGCCCGTCTGGCCCTCATCGCCTTGGGCTACCGGGAGGCGGAAGCCGAGAAAGCGGTGGGCCTGGCGCGGCGGAAGCTACCGGCTGCGGGTGTCGAGGAACTCATTCGCGAGGCGCTGCGCGGATCGGAAGGGAAGGCGGGCCGGTGAAAAGGATTCAGGGCACGGATATTCGCGGTCGTCCGGACGAGCGCCTGGAGCAGGCGTTGCGTCCTTCGTCGCTCGATGCCTTCGTGGGCCAGCCGCGCCTTAAGGAGCGGCTGACGGTTCTGGTGGAAGCGGCCCGGCAGAGAGGGGAACCGCTGCCCCATCTCCTCTTCAGCGGTCCGCCGGGACTGGGAAAGACCACCCTCGCGCATATTCTCGCCAAGGAAATGGGCGCGAATCTCCGGTTGACCTCGGGTCCGTCCTTGGAGAAGGCGGCCGATCTTGCCGGGCTGCTGAGCGGGCTCGAGCCGGGAGACATCCTCTTTGTGGACGAGATCCACCGCCTGAGCCGAGCGGTGGAGGAGTATCTCTATCCGGCGATGGAGGATTTTCGGATCGACATCGTCATCGACCAGGGGCCGGCTGCCCGCAGCGTCTGCCTGAGCCTGCCGCGGTTCAGCCTTTTCGGGGCGACGACGCGAGCGGGCATGTTGACCGCCCCGCTGCGCGGACGCTTCGGCCTGGTCAATCGCGTCGAGTATTACACAGCCGAAGATCTCGTGCGGGTGGTCCGACGCTCCGCGCGGATCCTGGGGGTGGAAACGGCGGAGTCGGGAGCTTGGGAAATCGCCCGGCGATCCCGCGGCACCCCTCGATTGGCCAACAACTTGATCCGTTGGGTCCGGGACTATGCGGCGGTACGGGCGGAAGGCGAAGCGATCTCCGCAGCCGTGGTGCACGATGCCCTGGAGATGCTCGACATCGATGCGGACGGCCTCGACGAGATGGACAAGAAGCTCTTGGAAACTATCGTCTACAAGTTCGCGGGGGGGCCGGTGGGGCTGAACACCCTCGCGGTGGCCGTGGGCGAAGACCCGGGAACGATCGAGGAGGTCCACGAGCCGTACCTGATTCTCGAAGGGTTTCTTCAGCGCACCCCGCAGGGGCGGGTGGCGACCCAGAGAGCCTATCGGAAGCTCGGGGTTTCCCGCGGGGAGGAGAAAGGAGAACAATCGGAGCTCTTTTGAAAGCTCGGGCGGCAGGCGCCGGCCTGCGCCGGCTGTGCTCGCTGATGGTGCTCCTGGCGTCCGCGGCGCTGCTCGCCGGCGCTGCGGCCCAGGGGCGTGCAGGAGCGGATGAGCTCGCCTTCGCCGCGGCGTCCGCGTATTCCGCCCGGCACGGCGGCTACGCCCTGCTCGTCATCGAACGGGGTAAGGTCCGCTGGGAAGAAGACCGGGGAGGGACCCTGTGGGCCGGCGGACGGAGAATCTTCAGCGGCACCAAAGGGTTTTGGATTTTAGCGGCCCTGCGCGCTGTCCAAGAGGGTATTTTCTCCCTCGACACTCCGGTTTCGGAAATCGTGACGGAGTGGCGGAGCGATCCCGCCAAGAGGGAGATCACCGTCCGGGAGCTCTTGAACTTCACGAGCGGCCTGGAGCCTGCCTTTTTCCTGCATACCGCCCAGCTGCCGGATCGCAACACACGCGCACTTGCGCTGCCGCTTCTGGCCCGCCCGGGGCAGGCCTTCCTCTATGGCCCAGCCTCGCTCCAGGTCTTTCATGAGTTCTTTCGCCGGTGTCTGCTGCCGCGCCGGGAGACGCCGACCCATTTCCTGGAAACCCGCGTGCTGCATCCGATGGGGCTGGGCAGGCAGCGCTATCTGGAGGACGGCTCCGGGAACCCGCTCCTGGCCACCGGCTTTCTCCTGCGCCCTCGGCAATGGGCCGCCATCGGCGAAGTCCTCGTCCATCAGGGAGCCCCCATCGTCCGGCCGGAGCTAATGGAGGAAGCGTTGCGCGGCTCCGCCGTGAATCCCGCTTTCGGCATGGGCTTTTGGAACAATCGCGCCGCCGCTTGGCCCGCCGCCCGGGAGGTCAATGTGGAAGCGATGCTCTCCCGGCCGTGGCGCAGCCAGGACTGGCGGAACGCCTGCCTTTGGCGGGGCGGCCCGCCGGATCTTGTGGCGGCGATCGGTTCCCACGGCCAGCGGCTCTACGCGATCCCCTCGCGCGGCCTGATCGTCGTGCGCCAAGGGTTCAGCGATTTCTTTTCCGACGGCGATTTCCTCCGGCTCCTGCTTCCCGGCGCCTGCGGCCCTCGACCGGTCACCGCGGCGGGCTCCGACCCTCCTTATTCCGCGTGGCGGTAGACGGCGGGCGCGGAGATCGGGTTGCGACGATGAGGGAGGCTTCCTCTCGCTTCCACCGGTAGCCGAAGCCAAAGGGAAGAGGCGGGGGATGGGCATTGGCCGTGAGCGTGGCCAGCTCGGGCTGATAAAACTCGCGGAAGATCCGGATGGGACCTTGGTAGAGTCCGAAGAATCGGAGAGTCCATCCGCCGGCGAAGAAGCGGACCGGGATCCCCGAGTCGTCCTGGAGAACCAGCGTGCTCCGAGCGAGGATGAGTCGGCGCAGTTCGGAGAAGCCGCTGCCGTGGAGCAGGTAGGAGGCGGCTTTGATCAAGGTCGGTCCGGCGGGAATGGTTTGCAGGAAACGCGGGAGCCCCGAGGAGGAGATCGCTCCGTCCTCCAGGTTGACCGAAAAGTAGCAGAGCCGCTGCTCTCTCCCTTCGGGCCCTTGGAACAGAAGGCAGGTGCTGCCACCGGAGGGACCGCGCTCGACCGAAAGAAGCCGGCAGCCGTCCCGGACCAGGAGCAGCGAATAGAGGGGGAGCATTCCGCCCAGGGTGGAGGATGCCGTCAACCGGCGTGTTTCCTTCGTTACCGAAAAGCTCCATTGGAGAAGCCACTGAAGAGACTGGCGGATGCGAGGAAGCTCCCAGGCAAGGTCGGCCGATTGCAAGCCGGCGAATGAGGGAGGAACTCCGGTTTCCTCCCGAGAAGCCAGCACGTAGAGCGAAGCGTAGGGGAAGAAGCAGCGGGGATAGATCGCATCGGGACCGCTGAAGGGGTAAAAGACCGGACTGGTCGACGAAAAGGAGGCTTCTAGGAATTCGGCCGACCACTGCCGGATCGGATCGAGTTGGAAGTGGCGGAAATATTCCCAGAGTTTTTCCATCTCCTTGGCGTGCTCTTGCCAGGCGGGATGGGAGGCGAGGCTTTCCAGGGGGGAGCCGGGAAGCGGAGGTAGGCCGGCCAGGAAGCGGGCGGCCTCGTCAAGCTCGGCGGACCGCTCTTGGGGTTCGGCCGACAACGACGCGAGCGCCGGAAGCAGGGTGAGGGCCGAGGCGAGAGGAAGCAGCAAGAAGCGGACGTTCATGACGAGGTCGTGGGGCGGCTCGGAGGAGGGCACGGCTGCCGGACCAGGGCGTAGATAGGCAGCCCGAGCAGCAGGGTGGCAAGGCCGGCGAGGGATTCCCGGGGCATCACCCGGAGCAGATCCCAGAGCATCCAGAGGCAGACGGCAAGGAAGACCAACGGCGTCCATGGATAACCCCAGGCCCGGTAGGGCCGGGGCAAGGCGGGTTCTCTCCACCGGAGGATGAAAACACCGAGAACGGTGGCAAACCACGAGAGGGTGAGCGTGAATTGGATGTAGGTCAAAATTTGCGCAAATGTCCCTGTTGCCAGGAGGAGCACGACAACCCCGTATTGAAAAAGAAGGGCGCGCGAGGGAGCCCCCTCCCGATTGCGCCGGGAGAGCCAGCGCAGCGCGGGATAGTCCTCTCCAACGGCCATCGTGACGCGCGGCCCCATCCAAGTCATGGCCGCGATCGAGGAGAGGAGGCCGAGGGCGATGGTCCCGGCGACGATCCGCCCGCCGGCCTCCCCAAAGATCTGACGCCCCGCGATCATACCCACTTCGAGGATTCCCCGCATCTGGGCGATTGGAGCCGCATGAAGGAAGGAAGCGTTGAGGGCGACGTAAAGGCCGGTCACGATCGCCGAACCGATCGCCAGCGAAAGCGGGACGGTCCGCTGCGGGTTTCGGACCTCCTCGGCGATGTAGACCGAGGCGTTCCAGCCGGAATACGAGTACATGACGTAGACGAGGCTCGCCGCAAAAGGAGCTTCCACCAATTCGTGCAGGGCGGACGGAGTGGGGGCGAAAGAGACCGGCTGGCCGCTCGCGAACAAGAAGCCCGAGGCAGACAGCAGGAGGATTAGGAGAACCTTGAGCCCGGTAGCGGCTTCCTGGAAGCGGGCGCGAACCTCCACGCGGGTGAGTTGCAGCACGGTCAGCAAGGTAGCCACCGTCCAAGCGAGCCAGCCGGGAGAGGCACCGGGGAAAACGGCGGAGGCGTAGGCGCCGAATGCCATGGAGGCCAAGGCGATCGGCGCGGCAAAGCCCACCGTCGACGAGAGGAAGGCGGCGAGAAAGCCGACCGAGGGGTGATAGATGCGACGCAGGAGCCTATATTCTCCTCCGCTCCGCGGAATGGCCGCGGAGAGTTCACCGTAGGCCAAAGCCCCGCACAGGGTGGCGATACCGCCCAAAAGCCAGAGAAGGGTGATGGAGAAGCCGGTGTGGAGATGCTCCAATTGATACCCGAGGCTGGTGAAGACGCCGGTTCCGACCATATTGCCGATGACCAGAAAGACGGCGGTGCGGAGGGGAATGCGGTCCATGCCAGGGGACTCCGAGCAGCACTCTTCAGGAAAGTAGCATAAACGCCTGATAGTCAATGTAAAGCCGATAAAAGGCCTTTGGAGACGCTTGCCATGGCCCGAAACGCTGGTAAAAAGGAAAGCTCTTGTCGGCGCCGTTTATCGCCCCGGACTATCGGGTGCGGAATTGGCGGATTCGGGACCGGATGAAAAACTTTCGCGAGGAACTGTGGTTCGAGCTTCCGACGCGGCGAGCATTCATCAACATCACGAGGCAAGTCGAGGAGTGTCTCCGCAAGAGTGGCATCCAGGAGGGCCTTCTCCTCTGCAATGCGATGCATATCACCGCCAGCGTCTTCATCAACGATGACGAGCGTGGGCTTCACGAGGATTTCGAGCGGTGGCTGGAGCGGCTCGCTCCCGAGAACCCCCACTCCCAATACCGCCACAATGTCGGCGAGGACAACGCGGATGCCCATCTCAAGAGGACAATCATGGGGCGCGAGGTCGTCGTTGCTGTGACGAGGGGGAAGCTCGACCTGGGGCCGTGGGAACAGATCTTCTATGGCGAATTCGATGGGAAGCGGCGCAAGCGCGTGCTCGTGAAGATCGTGGGAGAGTGAGCGCGAAACCTCCGGCGGCTCGCTTTTGCTGGTTTTGGCTCGCTTTAGGTGTGCTTTTGTGCGGATGCAGCCTGGTGGGCCCGCCGCCGGAGCTTTCTTGGGAGCGGGTCTTGTCGGCGATCCACGACCGGTTCCCCGACGTTCCGACGATCTCGACCGAGCAACTGGCCAAAGTGCTGGAGAGATCTCGCGATGGGCGCCCGCTGCTCTTGGACGTGAGGACCGTCGATGAATATGAGGTAAGCCACCTCAAGGGTGCGATTCGTGTCTCTCCCAACGAGCGGATCGGAACCGTCACCCGTGGCTTGGCGAAGGACCAGCCGATCGTGGTTTACGACTCCGTCGGCTTTCGGGCCGCTTCCTTTGCTCGGCGCCTCCAGCAAGAGGGCTTCCGGGAAGCCAAGTATTTGGACGGCGGGATCTTCAAATGGGCCAACGAAGGGCGCCCTCTCTACCGCGGGGACAAGGTGGTCGCCGTCGTGCATCCTTCCGACTCCTATTGGGGTCAGCTTCTTAAGAAGGAGCGCCGTTCGGTCTCCCTCTTCGATTTGAGCGGTCCGGTCTTTTGATGAGCAGGGCTTGCGGATAGAAAAGAGAGTTGTTTTTGTGCTTCTTCTCGCCTAACTGTTCTTTGCGGGAGTTTCACCGTACCCATTGGCCCCGGTAGCTCAGCTGGTAGAGCAGGTGACTCTTAATCACTTGGTCCTAGGTTCGAGTCCTAGTCGGGGCACTTCCTTTTTTGGGCTCCGGTCCTCGGATCGCGGCAAGCGGCGCCCCTGCCGGCACGGAGCGGAGAAGAGCCCGTGCAGAGGCATCTCTCCGGGTGGGAACGGCTGGGTGAGCGTAGACGAGCGGGTCGGAGGATCATCCATCGTGGGCTGGATTCTCCGGCTCCCGCTGCAGTGGGCCTCCGTTTTCCGGACGCCCGGCTGCGGCGGTCGGAAGGAGGGCGCTGCAAGACCGAGCTAGGAAAAACGGTTCTCGGAAGAGGCCGCCATCGTCTTTTGACGGGTCGGCGCACTTCCCCATTCCTGCGGGAACTCTCCTTCAAGCTTGCGGGCTAGAGAGACGACGGGAATCGAGGCGGCGCTATGATCGAAAGGGTTTTCCAGGTTGCGGCCGATCTGGTTCAGCATGAACAGCACCAAGCCGACCAAAGGAGCTGTGATCATGGAAAGCGGACCGGTTTCATCGGCGATTGCGATCGGAAGGAGCAGGCAGTACGCGTAGGTGAGCGCGTGAAGGTAGCCGTCGTATTCCCGAGGGAAGGGAGTGCTGCGGATCCGTTCGCAGCCCCCCATGGCATCGGTCATGGTGGTCAGGGTGTTGTCGAACGCCCGCATCTGCTGTTCGGAAATCGCTTGCCGGCGGCGGAGATTGGCCACCTCGCGGCCCAGGAGCATCAGAAGCCTGCTGCTCACTTTCGACCCTTCCTGCGCGAGCTCGACGGTTTCCGTCGTAGGGAGAAAGCGGAGGGTTTCCGGCAGTGCGTCTTTCCCGCGCAACTCGGCGCTCACCGCGTGGACGAAAGCTAGCTGGCCTTGAATGAGCCTTCGGCGGCTTTTCTCCTCTTCCGGGCACGGCGGAGGGCCTACGAAGCTCACAACCTGGCGAAGCCAGGTTCGGGAGGCGTTGAGGAGATTGCCCCAGAGAGTGCGCGCTTCCCACCACCGGGCGTAGGCGAGATTGGTCCGGAAAGCTAAGACGACCCCGATCAAAGCGCCCATCAGAGCCAGGGGTTGATCCGGAATGGAGATGGCGCGCAAGAGATGAGCGGGTAGGTCGATGAGAGTGGCGAGAAGGGAGATCACCAGGATAAGCAAGACCGGCCGGGCGACGGGCGAAAAGGAGCGCCAAACCGTCGAGACGGAGCGGTGTCTCTTCGAAGATCTCTTCATCCGAAAGCAGCGCGCGGCCGCCCGTTCGGCGGAGGCGAGGCGGGGCGACCGGTGCATCGAGGCTGATCCTACCGCCGGCGGGGATCGAAAAAACTCTTTTCGATATAGGCAACCCGGCGGACGCTCGGCGGAGTCCGAGAAAGTTTTTGACAGGGACCGGAGCCTGTCGCAGCCTCTTGACGGGAGGTTCGGAAGCTCGTCCGAGCCGGCGACCTTCCCTCAGCGGCTGGAAGGTTTCCCCCGCGTCCCGATGATGCTGTCCTCGCTACCCGCCTGGCAAGTGCGATGCCTCGAAGAGGGGGCGATCGCAATCGGAATCCTCGCGCTGGCAGGACTGACCGCTTCCCTTCGCAAGCGCTGGCATCCCCGCCCGATCCCCTGGCGTGTCCCCGGCGAGGCGGAGGGGTGGACGGATGCGGCGTTCGCCGCCGGCTATCCCCCCTTTGTGTCCGCTCTGTTCGGAACCGCTGCGCTCCTTGGCGTCCTGGCTCTCTCCGAGTATCTACGTCGGGAGGCCGGCCATGGCCCGCTCCGTCTCTCGGTCGCCGTCGGACTGGGGGGCATCTGGTCCTTGGCTTTCTGGTGGTTTCTGGCCCGCTTTGCGGCGGTTTCTCTCGGCTGGATTCAGCGGCGAACCGACATCGGTCGAGGGAACCTGGGGGCGGTCGTCTTCCCGAGGCTCGTCCGTTTCGTCTCTTTCTTTGTTCCAGCGATCGGCCTGATCGCCGTCGAAGGCTTCCCGCTGCCCTATCTCTTTCGGCTAGTCCTTCACAAGATCCTGGCGATTTATGCCATCAGTCTGGTGGGCTTGGCCGCGGGGCAGACGGTGGCCGCTGCTGCGGATCTGATCTTGCGCAGCCACCCGTTCTCTCAGACGGATGCCGTGGCTGGCTTGCGGGCCCGCAAGCTCCATACCCAGGTGCTGGTGGCGAGCCGCGCCCTCTTCTTCCTGATCGGCCTGCTGACCGTCGCGGCGATCCTCATGCTCTTCTCCGAGGTCCGGCATCTGGGAGCCAGCCTTCTCGCCTCCGCCGGCATCGTCGGGGTGATCGGAGGTCTGGCTGCGCAGCGGACCATCGGCAACGTCTTTGCGGGACTACAGATCGCATGGACGCAACCGGTCCGGCTGGGCGACGTCGTGGTGGTGGAGGGACAGTGGGGAAAGATCGAGGAGATCACGTTGACCTACGTCGTGGTCGCGGTCTGGGATCAGATCCGGCTTGTGCTACCCATTTCGTACCTGCTCGAACATCCTTTCCAGAACTGGACGCGGAATTCGAGCGAGCTTCTGGGCACCGTCCACGTATTTGTCGACTACTCGATGCCGGTCGAGGAGATGAGGAAGTATCTGCTGGAAATCTGCCGGAAGAACCCTCTTTGGGATGGGCGGGTTGCGGTCACGCAAGTCACTCACGCCACCGAGCGGACGATGAACGTCCGCCTGCTGGTGAGCGCCCAGGACTCCTCGAAGCTCTGGGATTTGCGTTGCGCGGTGCGGGAACAGATGATCGCCTTCGTCCGGGAGCGTTTTCCGGAATGTCTCCCCAAAATTCGGGCGGAATGGGACGGTGTCCCGGATCCGGCTAAGAGCAAGCTTCTCGATGGATAAACCGGCTCATCCGTTTCCGGGAAGGTCGCCCGCGCCCCGAGCCAGGCCGGAAATCCACCGGAAGGTAGGCGAGCTGGTGCGCCGGTTGAACCTGCCGAGCGGCGCTCGGGCGCTCGACGCCCCGCTAGGGCCGGGAGCGATGGCAGAGTGGTTGCGCCAAGAAGGGTTCACCGTTTGGGGTGCCGACATCGATCTGGCGCAATCCGACGGCATCCATCCGGCGATCAGGCGAGAGCGCGCCGATCTCAACGGGGTTCTGCCGTTTCCGGACCGATTCTTCGACTTGGTCGTTTCCCTCGAGGGGATCGAGCATCTGGAAAATCCGTTTCAGTTTCTCCGGGAGCTGAGCCGCATCTGCCGCCCGGGTGGATACCTTCTGCTGTCCACCCCGAACATTTGCAATCTGGAGGAGCGGCTGAACTTCCTGGTTCGCGGCGCCTTTTATCGCTATATCCCGGCTCCGGAGTATGCGGAGCACGGGAGCGGATTCGATCATCAGAACCTCATGACCTGGATAGAGATCCGCCAGCTGCTCGATTGGAACGGCTTTGCCGTCCAGGGTCTGTTTCGCGACAAGCTCAAGTGGAGGCAGCTGGTTTTCCTCGGCCCGCTCGGCGTGATCCTCTGGGGTTTCGGCAGGCTCCAAACCCGGGAGCGGCGGGAGAAATATCGTTGGCAGGAAACGGAGTCGGGGCCGGTGCTCTTCGGGGGGAGCACCTTGATCGTGCTGGCAAGACGGGAAGGAGAGCGGGCGCAGTGAGCACCGAGGCCATCTACCGAGCGGTGCTCCCTCTGCTGCGCTCCCACCTCCCGGCGGACGGGCGCCATCTGGATGTGGGGAGCGGCTCGGGAGAGCTCATCCGGCGGCTGCGGGCCGGATGGCAGGGGACGAGCTTCGGCTGCGACTACACCTCTGAATGGATGCGGCTTCCCGGCCAAAAGGTCGAAGTGGTCGATCTCGACAAGGCGCCGCTGCCCTACCCGGACTCTTTCTTCGATGCGGTGAGCTGCACCGAGGTGATCGAGCACCTCGAGGACTATCGCAGGCTGCTCCGGGAGATCTTTCGGGTGCTTCGGCCGGGAGGTCTCCTCGTCCTTTCGACTCCGAACATCCTCAACCTCAAATCCCGTCTCCGGTTTCTCTGGTTCGGCTTCTGGAATCTTTTCGGACCGCTCTCCTTCTCCCGCAAGATCCGCGTCGACACCGACGGCCATATCACCCCCGTCCACTATTTTTATCTCGTCCACGCGCTGCAGGAAGCGGGGTTCGTCGACATCGGAGTTTCCGTCGATCGTTGGCAGCGCTCCTCGCTTCTCTCCTTGGTTATCCTTTACGGGCCGCTCCGGCTCTTCGGCGGAGCCGCCTTTCGGCGCGAGAAGGGGCGCTTCGGCACCGTTTCCCCGGAGAACGAGGCGTACGTGAAGGCCGTCAACTCCGTTCCGCTGCTCCTGGGTCGAACCTGCATCATCCGGGCGAAGAAGCCGTTGTCGCCCGGCCGGGAAGGAGCAGGGGAGGTGGCTCCGGAATGAAGCGGCCGCGCGTCGCCGTCGTCAGCCTCGGTTATGGGGAGGCCGGAGGCGCCGAGCTCCTCGCGAGCGAGGTTGCCGATCGGCTCGCCGAATCGGAGGAATTCGAGATTCATGTCCTGGCGCACCGCTGGAAGGAGAGGACGGGGAAGATCGTCTACCACCGCATTGACCTCCGAAAATGGCCCCGGACGCTGCAGAAGCAGGCGCTCTCCCTTGCGGTCCGCCGGATCGCGGCTCGGGAGCGCTTCGATCTGATCCATAGCCACGAGTTGATCGATCTTGCCGACGTTGTCACCTTCGGGGCTCCGGTCGCGCTCTGGCCGCGCCTGCGGGCCGGGGGCCGGGCCGGATTCCGAACACTCCTCGAGCGCAAGATCGAAAGACGCCTGCTTTTTTCGGGTCGGCTCCGCTGGGTTCTGGCCAACTCGAACCAATCGGTCCGCTGGCTCATGGCCGAGTATCCCGAGCTGGCGCGCCGGCCGGTCAGAGTGAAGACTCTCTACCCCGGAGTCGATCCTCGCCGCTTCGCTCCTCCGGACCCGGCAGAAAGGGAGGCTGCGCGCGCGGAGCTTGCCGCCCGGTTCGGCTGGCCGGCATACGATCCGGTCGGGCTCTTCGTGGGGAACGGCTGGGAGCACAAGGGCCTTGGCAGCGCCCTGGAAGCGATGGGAATCCTGCGGAGAAACGGACATCCGGTGAGGCTTCTCGTGATGGGCAGCGAACGGAACAAAGGAAAATGGCCGTCCGCGATGCGGGCGGCCGGGCTGCGCGGAGCGGATGTCGCCTTTCTGGGAAACGTCGAGGAAGGAAGGGAGCGGTTTTTCCGAGCCGCCGACTTTCTTCTTCTTCTTTCGCGCTTCGAAAGTTTCGGCATGGTCGTTCTGGAAGCCGTGGCTTCGGGGCTGCCCGTCATTGTGAGCGGCCGGGTCCCCGCCAGGGAGATTGTTCCCGAAGGAGCGGGCACCGTCATCGAGGATCCGATGGACGGGGCGGCGGCGAGCCGGGCGATCGAAGAGTGGCTGGGGAAACCCGGAGCGCGGGATCTTCTGGCCGCCGGAGCGGTGCAGACCGCCCGCGCCCATTCCTGGGATGCGGTCGCCGCGGCGACGGCGGCCGTCTACCGGGATTGCCTGGAACAGAAGATCGGATAGCCGGGCGCCGGCTCAAGCTTCGAATTGCGAGAGCGCTTGGGCGACCCCGGCCGAGGCGGGCAGGCTGGCGAGGAATCCGCCCTGGCTGCGGACGCGCTCCTTGACTTCTGGGATGGCGTTTGCCGGACAGGTCAAGAAAGCCGCGTAACGGCGATCGAGCATCGGCAAGTCGTTGTGATGATCCCCGGCGGCGAGCGTCGCGGCCGCCTCCACCCCGATCTGCGCTTGGACCGCTTGCAGGGCGCTTCCCTTGTGTATTTCCCGGTGAGAAAAGCGGAATCCTTCGAAGTTGCGCTGCACGGACAGTTCGGGGAAAGGGGCCATCCAATCGAGAATCTTCTCGTGAATCCGGTCCGCTTCCGCGGCATCGGAGGCCAAGATTTCCAAGGGAGACCATTCCGCATGGTCATACACCGCGCGCGTCTCGTTCCGGAGAAAGTGGCGCATCCCTTCCCAGAAGGCGGCCGTGGCGGCAAAGAGCTCGCGGTGGAGGGCGGAGCAGCGCTCGTTCCAGGCGCGGTGGGGGATAGGGAGCCGGCGCTCGATGCGGTAGACCTCCCGCTCGCCGAGCACGACCCAGTCGGGCCAGTAGGGAAAACGCAGCCGCTCGAGTTCTCGACACAGGCTCTCCCAGGGACGTCCGGTATTGATGACCCAGATGACTCCTTTCTCCTGCTTGAGACGTTCGAGCCGCGAGAAAAACTCGGCGCAGACGGATCGATCGGCTTCCTCCCCGGCGGGGAGCAGGGTTCCGTCGAAATCGGTGCAGACAAGGCGCAGGCTCATCAAGGCGCGGAGGCGGGGTGGCGGAACCAGCGGTTTTTACCGCAAAGCCGCCCGCGGAGGCAAACCTTCCCGGAAGGGCGACCCGCTTGGGCCAAAGCGCGGGGAAAAATCAGGGAACCGATCCGAAAGCTGTCGATAATGCACAGAGCAGCAATCGATTGTGAAATCAAAAAATGTCACACAATTGTAACATTCGTAATCGACCGCCGTTGGATAGACTAAGGCGAGCAGTTTTTCTTTTCGCTAGATGATCCGCACGACAGCAACCGCCGGCCGTTGCCGGTAGCGGCTAGCTTGGCGAGCCGGAGCAGGACGGAAAGACAAACCGATGGGAGCTAAACGATGCTGATGGAGCTTTTCTTTAAGGGCGGACCGATCATGTGGCCGATCTTGGTCCTGTCGGGGATCACGGCGGCCGTTCTGGTGGAAAGGGCCGCCTTTCTCCTGCGAATGAGCCTGGACAGAGATCCGAAGGCGGTGCGGGCCGTGTTCGAGCTGGTGGAACGGGGTGCTCTTGACGAGGCCTTGGCCACGGCGGCGCGGTCCAAGGACTTGGTCGTGCAGGTTTTAGGAGAGGGCCTCCGGCACCGGAACAACTCGCTGAGCGAGGCTCTGGCGGAAAGCGCAAGTCAGCAGATCCATCGCTTCCACCGCGGGCTGGTGGTGCTCGATACGGCCGTCACTCTGGGGCCGCTGCTCGGCCTTCTGGGCACGGTCACCGGAATGATGCGGGCGTTTAGTCTGGTGGGCGGAGGCGAGCTTGCGGGAAAGCAGGCGGCGATTACTGGCGGGGTTGCCGAATCGCTCATCGCGGTCTGCTTCGGCTTGGGTGTCGCCATCGTCGCAATCGTTCCGCTCAACTTTCTCAACGCCCGGGCGGAGCGGGTCCGCCGTGAGATCGAGGCCTCCGCGACACGCCTGGAAATGATGCTCGCCCGGAACCGGTCCGACGCCGAAGCCATGATGGTCGATCGGGTCGCCTGAGCCGATTCGCGGCCTTTAGGAAAAGGTTCCTCCATGCGCGTCGTTCTTCCGGATCGTCATCGGCCGAGGCTGGAGATCATCCCGTTCATCGACGTGATGTTCTTTCTCTTGGCCACCTTTATGATCGTCTCGCTCTCGATGACAAAAAACGAAGCCATATCGATCCGCCTGCCCCAGGGGACGACCACGGTGGTGCAGAACCCCAACGATCAGCTGATCGTCACGGTCCGCGCCGACGGGGACTACAGCTTCGGCAAGGAAAAGGTGCCCGCCGCGGAGATGGCCAAGCGGCTGGCGGCGCTGAAGGCTGCGAATCCCGACCCGAAGGTTTTCGTCACGGGGGAACCGGAGGCGCCTTTTGAACGGGTCATCCAAGTCATCGACGAAGGGCGAAAGCTGGGAATCAGCCGGATCGCCATTCAGACGACCAAGCCGAAGCCGGTGGCGGCCGGAGCCGGAGCTGCGTCGCAACCGAAAGCGCCGGCGCCGGCGGGCACGGTCGCGCCGCAGCCCCAGCCGGGGCAGGCCCTACATAACTAGCCGGATAACCTAGCTGACCATGGAAAGAAACGACGTTTTAGGATACCTCTTCTCGCTTCTCTTTCACGCCACGATCCTGTTTGTCGTCGGCCTGTTCTTCATCCAGCGGATCGAGTACGGGATGCAGTCGGGAGCGGCGGCGACGGAGGTGGATCTGGCCGAACCGCCGGCGCCCGAGCCGGCTCCGCCGCCGGAGCCTCTCCCTCCGCCTCCTCCGCCGCCGGCTCCGGAGGAAATGGCCCTTCCGGCACCGGAAGCCAAGCCGACTCCGCCTCCTCCCGTTACCAAACCGCGGACGGCGCCGAAGAAAGCGTCGGCTTCCGTCGGAGCTCCTGCTCCTTCCTCGGCGGGCAAGCCTACGCAGATGGCGGTCCCCGATTACCTGAGGAATCCGAAGCCGGCGTACCCGGCAGCCGAACGTGCGGCGGGCCACCAGGGTCGGGTGATCCTGCGGGTGCACGTTTCCGCGGACGGCAGGCCCGAGTCGGTGAGCATTCTCCAAAGCTCGGGGTACAGCGGTCTCGATCAGGCTGCCCTCGAGGCCGTCCGCCATTGGCGATTCCGCCCGGCGCGGGTGGGACCGATCCCGATTCCGATCAATGCCGACGTGCCCGTGAACTTCGTTCTCAACAAAAAGTAGGAGGACGACAGCCCGGTCGCCGATCGGGAGCCTTGTGCTCGCGGCTGCGTGCGGCTAGCGTGGAGCCGTGGTGACCCCGGGGCGGAAGGCTTTCCTGGAGCTGGCGAAGAGCGGCAACCTCATTCCCGTCTACCGGGAGATCGTCGCGGACCTCGACACCCCCGTTTCGGCCTTCGCCAAGCTGGGCGCGGATCGGCCGTTCGCCTTTCTTTTGGAATCGGCCGAGGGAGGTCGCTTCGGCCGTTACTCGTTTCTCGGGGTCGATCCGCTCCTGGTGCTGACCATCCGGGCGGGACGGATGCGGATCGACTATCGGGATGGGCGGACCGAAGAGTACGCGTGCCGCGAAGATCCGCTGGGCGAGCTGCAGCGCCTGATGAGCCGGTTCCAACCGGTCGTTCTAGAGGAGCTTCCCCTGTTTAGCGGAGGGGCGGTGGGATTCCTCGGGTACGAGAGCGCAACCTACTTCGAACCGACGGTGCCTCGTGCGCCTATGGCCGATCTCGGAACGCCCGATCTCCTTTTCCTCCTGGCGGACACGCTGATGGCCTTCGATCACCACCAACGGCGGATTCAGCTTATCGCGCAGGCGTGGGTGCGCGACGATCCCGAGGCGGCGCTCGCTGCGGCGGTAGAACGGATCGACCGGATGCAAGAGGCCCTCAGCCGCGGGATTCAGCGACCCTCGCTCCTGCGGCCGGAGCCGGCTTTGGACCTGCCGTATACGGTCAACATGGAGCCCGAGGAGTACGTCCGCATGACCGAGAGGATGGCGGAGTATATCCGAGCCGGCGACATCTTTCAGGTCGTCCCTTCGCAAAGGCTCGAGGTCGAATTTGCCGGAGACCCCTTGGATCTCTATCGGGCACTGCGCTTGGTCAATCCTTCTCCCTACATGTTTTGCCTGCGCCTCGGAGAATTTTCTCTTGTCGGCTCATCGCCCGAAATCCACGTCCGCTGCCGGGACGGCAAGGTGCTCATGCGTCCGATTGCGGGAACCCGGCCTCGGCCCGAGGATCCCCGGGAGGAGGAAGCCGTCATCCGCGAGCTCCTGGCCGACCCCAAGGAGCGGGCGGAGCACGTGATGCTCCTCGATTTGGCTCGCAACGACTTGGGGCGCGTCTGCTCTTACGACTCGGTGCGGGTGGCCGATTTCTTCACGATAGAGAAGTACAGCCACGTTCTCCATATCGTCTCGAGCGTGGAAGGGAGGCTGCGGCCGGACATGAACTCCTTCGATGTGCTTCGTGCCACCTTTCCGGCGGGTACCGTCACCGGAGCTCCGAAGGTTCGGGCGATGCAGATCATTGCAGAGCTCGAGCCGACCGAGCGGGGGCCGTACGCCGGAGTCGTCGGCTACTTCGGATTTTCGGGGGCGCTCGATTCCTGCATTGCAATCCGGACCGTCCTTCTCCGCAAGGGGAAAGCTTATCTTCAAGCCGGAGGAGGCCTGGTAGCCGATTCGACCCCATGGGGGGAATATCGCGAATCCCTCAATAAGGCGAAGGCGGGCTTGAAGGCCCTTGCGCTGGCAAGCACTCTTCGTTAACCTGCGGCTCTCGCAAGCGTTCCTCCGGGGCTTACGCCCATGCTGCTGGTCGTCGACAACTACGATTCGTTCACCTACAACCTCGTCCAATACTTCGGCGAGCTGGGAGAGGACCCCGTCGTCTTCCGCCACGACGCGATCGATGTCGCCGGCGTCGCCCGCCTGGCCCCCGACTGGATCGTTCTTTCGCCGGGGCCGAAGACCCCTAGGGAGGCCGGCATCTGCTGCGAGGTGATTCGATCGTTGGGCGCGAGTGTGCCGATCCTCGGGGTATGCCTTGGACACCAGTGTATCGGCGAAGCCTTTGGAGGCCGCGTGGTCCGCGCCGCGCGCTTGATGCACGGGAAGACTTCGCCGATCTACCACCGGAACCAGGGAATCTTCGCGGGGTTGCCTTCCCCCTTCGAAGCGACCCGGTACCATTCGCTCTTGGTCGAGCGGGAGAGTCTCCCCGGCTGCCTGATGATCACCGCGGAGAGCGATCAGGGAGAGATCATGGGCTTGCAGCATTGCAGCCTCCCGATCTACGGCGTGCAGTTTCATCCGGAATCGATCCTCACTCGGGAAGGCAAGCGAATACTGGAGAACTTTCTCTCTTTGCGCCCCGACGCCCGGCGCAAGCGCCGGCCCGCCGGTAAGCCGCAGTGTTGAGCGAACCGGATCCGGCGATGCGCTTTCTTCTGGACAACCCGACCTTTGCCATGGCCTGCCGGCAGTTCGATCAAGCCGCGGACCTTCTCGATCTTCCTCAGGACCTGCGCGAGCGGACCAAATGGCCGAAGCGGATGGTGACCGTAGCGGTTCCCGTGCGCCGCGATTCCGGGGAGGTCACCGTGTTCAACGGGTATCGGGTGCAGCACCATCTTTCCTTGGGACCGACCAAGGGAGGGATCCGGTATGCTCCCACTGTCGACTTGGGGGAGGTATCCGCGCTTGCCATGTGGATGAGCTGGAAGTGCGCGTTAATGGGGCTTCCGTACGGGGGAGCCAAGGGGGGAGTCGCCTGCGATCCGCGGGAGCTCAGCCGGAGGGAATGCGAGGCGTTGACGCGCCGGTATACCCAGGAGCTTATCCCGTTCCTCGGCTCCCACTCGGATATTCCAGCGCCGGATTTGGGCACGGACGAGCAGGTGATGGCCTGGATGATGGATACCTACTCCAACCATGCCGGCTATGCGGTCCCGGAGATCGTCACCGGGAAGCCGGTCTCGATCGGTGGTTCTCTAGGCCGCCGCGAGGCGACTGGCAGAGGAGTCGCTTTCCTCGTGAATCGGGCCGCCGAGCTGCTCAAGCTCCCTTCTCCCTTGCGGGTGATCGTGCAAGGATTCGGCAACGTTGGTTGCCATGCCGCTCTCGAGCTCGCCCGCACCGGAGCGAGCATCGTCGGGATCTCCGACCGGACCGGTGCGGTCTATCGTGCCGGAGGGATCGATCTGGCCGCCCTGCAGCGGCATGTCGCGCGCGAGGGCGGCGTTCAGGGTTTTTCGGAAGCCGACCCGATCGATGGGGAGGAGATTCTGGTTCAGCCGTGCGATGTCCTGATTCCGGCCGCGGTCGAGCGGGTGATCAGGGCAGACGTTGCCGGAAGAATCCGATGCCGCATCCTCGCCGAAGGAGCTAACGGCCCGACGACACCGGAAGCGGACGGCGTGCTGGCGGAGCGGCCGGAGATCTTCGTCCTGCCGGACATCCTCTGCAACGCGGGCGGGGTGGTCGTGAGCTACTTCGAGTGGGTGCAGGATCTCCAGAGCTTCTTCTGGTCGGAGAAGGAGATCTACGATGCGCTCTTCCGCATCCTGACGGATGCTCTGGCGAAGATTCTCAAGCGGGCGGAACAGCGGAGGGTTTCCACGCGGATGGCCGCTTTGATGATCGGGATCGAGCGGGTGGCGGAGGCTAAGAGGATTCGAGGGCTCTTCCCGTGATTTCGCTTTTTGCTTGCCCAGGAGCCGGGCCGTGGGATGTTCTGGGTAGCATCCGTTGGTGCGGAGTCCCTTAGGTCGTGCGTGGTTGGATTCTTTTGCTCTTCGGCTCTTGGTTCGTGCTGCCGGCCTTTGGGGCCGAGAAGGAAGCGGAACCGGGAACGGCCGCAGCGGAAGCTTCCTCTGCACCGCCAGCTGTTCGCGCGCAGCCCGTCCCTTCGGTCGTCGAGACGGCTAAGCCTGCCCTGCGCGGGGCGATGGTCCGTTTGAGCGATTTCGGCGCGGATGATATCGCCTATCTTTCGATTCCCGACAGCCCGCCCGTGGCGGCGGTCGTTTTGGTCCCCGGCATGTGGGGGTTGGACGACCGGATCAAGCTTTGTGCCGACCGGTTGGCCCGGCAGGGATTCGTCGCCTTGGCCGTCGATCTCTTCAATGGACAGGTTCCTCCCGACGCGCGGATCGCCGCCGACTTGGAACGAAGTTTGCGGGGCGAGTCTTGCTTCCGCGTCATCCGGGCGGGCATCCGGTTCGTGCGGGAGAGCCCGCGTTTCCGGACGGACCGGGTGGCGTTGATGGGCTGGGAGGTCGGCGCGGGCTTCGTCCTCGAGCTGCTTCTCGTCGAAAAGGGGATCGACGCCGGGGTGTTGTTCTATGGTCCCCTCGAGCTCGATCGGGGAAAGCTGGCGAAGCTCAGGACTCCGGTTTGCGGAATCTACGGAGACCGCGATCCTTCCATCCCCAAGGAGGAGCTCCTTCGCTTCACCAAGATCGTGGAAGAGGAACATAAGCCTTTCGACCTGCATGTCTTCCCCGCCGGAAGCAGTTTCGCCGATCCGCGCAGCCCGAGCTTCGACCCGGTCAGCGCGGAGGCGGCATGGAACATCGCGGCGCACTTTTTGGATCGCAATCTGGCGGAAGCCGGAGGCCCGAAGAAGAACGGGGGATGGCTCGATCTTTTCCGCATGAGCGAAAAGAAATGACCTCTCCGCCCGCTCCCCGGGAAGGCGGAGGAGCGGGAGTCTGGCGGCTCCTCCGGCACGGCCCCGGGGGCCGTGCCTGGAATATGGCTGTGGACGAGGCCCTTCTGCGATCCTCTCCGCGCCCGCTCCTTCGGATCTACGCGTGGGCTGAGGATGCCGTAAGCATCGGCTACTTTCAGCCGTGGGCAGAGGTTCCGGCGGGCCGTCCGTTCGTCCGCCGCTGGACAGGAGGGGGACTGGTCGATCACGCCGCCGACCTGACGTACACGGTGATCGTCCCGCGCAGCCATCCTGTTGCGGGGCTTTCGACCTTGGACGCGTATCGGCTTTTCCATACCGCCGTTTGCCGGGCCCTCCTCTCGCTCGGGTTTTCCGCCGAATTGGCCGCCGCAAGCGCGCCCGGCTCTTCGGCCCACTGCTTCTCCCGCCCTGTGCGTTTCGACGTGATGGCGGGGGGCAAGAAGATCGCCGGCGGGGCCCAGCGGCGGACGCGCGAGGGGCTCCTTCACCAGGGTAGCATCCTTTGGTGGGCGTCGGATCGCGATCGTCTCGCCTCCGCTCTCCCATCGGCGCTGGCGTCCCTCCTCGGGGCGGAACTTCAACCTGATCGGCTCGCCCCGGAGGAAGCTCGGCTGGCCGAGCGCCTCGAGCGGGAGCGATACGCGACCGAGTCGTGGAACCGGCAGCGGTGACGCAGGTGCGCCGCTAGCGGAGGATCTTGTCCAGGTCGGCCGCCTGCCATCCGAAGGCTTCGGCCACCCCCGGGCAGGTCACCTTGCCGCCGAGCGTATTGATGGCGGAACGGAGCTCCGGATGCGTTTTCGCCGCCGCGATGCCTTCGGCGGCCAGAATCCGGATCCAAGGAAGCGTGGCATTGGTGAGCGCGAAGGTCGAGGTCCGGGGAACGGCTGCGGGGATGTTGGCCACCGCATAGTGGAGGATCCCGTCCACGGAGAAGACTGGATCGTCATGGGTCGTCGCGTGTGTGACCGTCTCGATGCAGCCGCCCTGATCGATGGATATGTCCATCACGACCGAACCGCGCCGCATCTGCTGGACCATCCGGCGAGAAACAATCTTCGGCGCAAGTGCACCAGGAACCAGGACGGCACCGATCACCAGATCCGCACGTTGAAGCTCCTCTTCCAAGTAGTACGGGGTGACCACCGCGGTGCGGATCCGGCCGCCGAAGAGGTCGTCGAGCAACCGCAACCGGACCGGACTCTGGTCGAAGAGGAGTACCTCGGCCCCCATGCCTGCCGCGATCCGAGCCGCCTGTGTGCCGACCGTGCCGCCGCCGATGACGACAACTCGTCCAGGCCGAACGCCGGGCACCCCGCCGAGCAGGATTCCGGAGCCCCCTTGCGCGCTCTCGAGAAAATGGGCGCCCGCTTGCACGGCCACCCTTCCGGCGACCTCGCTCATGGGTATAAGCAGGGGCAGGCTGCCGTCGGAGAGTTGCAGCGTCTCGTAGGCCAGGGACGTCACGCCCCGGGAAGCGAGCGCTTCGGTCAGCCGGCGGTTGGCGGCCAGATGGAGATACGAGAAGAGGAGAAGCCCTTCCCGGAGGAAGGCGAGTTCCGAATCGTCGGGCTCCTTCACCTTCACCACGAGGTCGGCTCGCCAGCACTCTTCCCAATCGCCGATCCGCCCGCCCGCCCGGGAGTATTCCGCATCGGAAAAGCCGCTCAGCAGGCCGGCTTCCTCCTCGACCGTAACCGCATGGCCGGCCTGCACCAGGGCGTGAACGCCGGCGGGCGTGAGGGCGACTCGGTTTTCGCCTCTCTTTCGCTCCTTCGGGACGCCGATGTGCATGGTTGTTTCCTTTCCGATGGTCGGCAACAAAGCAGGCTGTAAGGGCCGCGACAAGCCTTTTTGCCGATCTCTCGGCACGGCGAAGATCCGTTTTGCGAGGTGCTGCTTGCCTTGCCGGGAGGGACCCCTTATGCAAGGGAGCGGTGCTGGCGATCCTGATCGGAACGAATCGCTTGGGGAGCCGCGCGCGGATCGTCGGCGCGCAAATCGCCCGGCTATATGCGGCGCTGGGAGAGCAAGTGCGCCCGATCGATCTCGGATTCCTGCCGGCGGCCGTGGGGAGCCCGCGCGCGTACGCCGAGAAGCCGGCGGAGGTCCTCCGGTTTGCTTCGCTCTTGCAAGCGGTGCTAGGGGTCGTCGTTGTGCTTCCGGAATACAACGGGAGCATCCCGGGCATCCTCAAGCTCTTCCTCGATCTTCTGCCGCACCCTAGTCCTTTGGACGGCAAGCCGACCTGCATGGTGGGCGTGGCGCGGGGCCGGTTCGGCGGCCTGCGGGCGGTCGACGATCTGCAGAGACATCTCGTCTACCGAAGAGCCCATCTTTACCCCGACACGGTTCTTCTCTCGGATATCGAGAAGCTGCTCGGGTCCGAGGCGAGGATCGAGGACCCGGCCGCCGTAAAGCGGCTGCGGGAGCAGGCGGAAGGATTTCTGCGCTTTGTAAGGAAGCTGCAGGGAAGCTCGCCTGCGGATCCTCCCTGATCGCTCACGCGAGCATCCCACGGTAGAGTTCTTCATAAGCGGCCGCGCTTCGATCCCAAGAGAACTCCTGGCGCATGGCTTCCCGGCGCATGGTTTCCAGGCAAGGGAGGTTTTGATAGACGGTCCTTGCCTTCTGGATGGCTTCGAAAAAAGCCGCGCTGGTCGGGGACGAAAAGAGAAATCCGGTCCCTCGACCCGTCGCCGGATCCCAAGGAAGGATGGTGTCGGCCAACCCTCCGGTCTCGCGCGCGATTGGGAGCGTCCCGTAACGGAGGGCATAGAGCTGCGTCAGGCCGCACGGCTCGAAAAGGGAAGGCATGAGAAGAAAGTCGGAGGCGGCCAACAGGAGGTGGGCGAAGGCTTCGTCGAACCCGATATGAACCACAATGTTCTCGGGGAATGCGCGAGCCAGATCGCGCAGCTTCTCCTCCCAGCCGGGATCGCCTTCTCCCAGCACGACAAGGTGATCCCCTTCCTTCCGGAGTTCGGGGGCGACATCGAGCAGGAGTTGAATGCCTTTTTGCTCGGTGAGCCGGGAGATCATGCAAAAAAGCGGCGCCCGGAAGGGCTCCCACCCGACTTGCTTAGCCAGCCGGTCCTTCGAAATCTGCTTGGCGCCTAGGCTGTTCTCCGAGTAAGGCATGGGGAGGAGGGGGTCGCGGCTCGGGTCCCAACGGCTGTAGTCGGCGCCGTTGAGAATCCCGGAGAGCTTGTACTTCCGCTCCCGCAGCACGGCGTCGAGCCCGCAGCCGAATTCCGGCGTCTGGATTTCCTGGGCATAGTGCGGGCTCACGGTGGTGAGCCGATCGGCAAAGACGATCGCGGCTTTCAGGCAGTTGATGTGCTGGTGAAACTCGATTCCTTCCGGCGTAAAGTACTCCGCCGGCAGGTTGGTCAGGGGGAAGTCCAAGCCCCAAAAGACCCCTTGGTAGGCGAGGTTGTGAATCGTGAACACCGTTCGGTACGGGAGACGCGCGGAGCGGACGAAGACCGGAACCAGACCGGTGTGCCAGTCATGGAGGTGGAGGATCTCCGGGGCCGGTCGAACATGCCGGGCGAGCAGGGGTATGATCTTGGAAAAGAAAAAGAACCGGCTCGCATTGTCTGCGTAGTCTTCTCCGGGACGGCCGTACAGGTAGGTCCGGTCGAAAAACTCGTCCTTTTCCACAAGAAAGAGGCGAACGTCCCGATCGGTGCGGCCTTCCCAGATCCGGGCACTATGTCGTCCCTCACCTAACGGAGCGTGGAGAACGAGATCGGTGGGCCTTAAGTCCGCAAGCGTATCCCGGATCGAACGGAAGAGCGGAAGGACGCAGGCGACCGAGTGGCCGCGCCCGCGCAGCGCCGCCGGAAGGGCGGCCAACACATCCGCCAGTCCCCCGGTCTTCGCATAGGGAGCAAGCTCCGTCGCGGCGAAAAGGATATTCATTTTGCGCGAGATCTACGTTCGCGCTGGCGAGGAAACCCGCTTTGGATTTGCACAAGCGCAGACTTGAAGATAGTTTGCTTTCGGATAAAAAGATCGAATCGAAATGTCAAAGGCTTGCGCCTTGGCTCCGCCGTCGCGTGATCGACGCTCCCGCGTCTCGCTATCTCCGGCGAGGACGTTCGACGGAATCACTCATGTCTTGCGGAAGGTCATAACGCAAGTGCGATGACACGGGAGACCCTGGCGTTTGACGGGCCGAGGGATGTGGCGGAGATACTCGGCAATGAATCGAAGAATGTCCGCATCCTCGAAGAGGCCTTCTCGGTCAAAGTGACTACCCGGGAAGGCTGGGTACGCATCGAGGGGACGCCCGATGGGGTGGCGAAGGCTACGCAAGCCTTCCGCCAGCTCAAGGATGCCCGGCATCAGGGCGTGAGCATCGGAAAACGGGAGCTGCTGTACACCGTGGACGCTGTGGAGCGAGGAGACGGAGTCGATCTGGCCACGTTGCAGAAGCAAGCCTTGCGCCCTTCTCCCAACGGGGCGTCGATTCTGGCGCGTACACCCGGTCAGCGAGCCTACGTGGCGGCGCTACGCAGCCATGAGCTCGTGTTCGGGGTGGGGCCGGCAGGAACGGGGAAGACCTACTTAGCGGTCGCCGCCGCCGTGGCGGCGCATCGGGCGCAGGAGGTGCAGCGGATCGTGCTGACCCGACCCGCAGTGGAAGCTGGAGAAGCCTTGGGCTTTCTCCCGGGCCAAGTGGAGGAAAAAATCTTTCCCTATCTTCGTCCTCTTTATGACGCCTTGCAGGATATGCTCCCTTCCGAAGAGCTGCAGCGCTATCTGAGCCGAGGCTGGATCGAGATCGCGCCGCTGGCGTTCATGCGAGGCCGGACCCTGTCCCATTGTTTCGTAATCTTGGATGAGGCGCAGAACACCACTCCGGAGCAGATGTTCATGCTGCTGACCCGCATGGGCCCGGACTCCCGGTGTGTCGTCACCGGAGATCCTACGCAAATCGATCTTCCCCGGGGTCGGCGGTCGGGCCTGCTCGAAGCCGTTTCCGCCCTCCGGGGGCAACAAGGGATCTCGATTTGCGAATTTTCGGAACAGGACGTAGTCCGCCATGAGCTGGTCCGGCGCATCCTCGAGGCGTATCGCACGCATCGCGAGCGAGCGCGGCGCGGGGGAGGCGGCGCATGAGCTTTTTCGAACGTTGGCGCTTGCTGCGCAAAGGGCTGGCCTGCAGCCGATCCCGGCGGGCGTCCAGCTCCTCTCCGTGGAGAGAGAAGCTGGAGACCGACAGGCGCGTCCGGGGTCTCCTCTTCGCCCTCTTCACCGCGCTTTGCATCGTCTGCGGTAGCTGGCCGCATTCCCATCCGACCTACGCGGTAGCCCTGCTCACGACCGTGCTGGCGGTCGGGATCTTTATCCCGATGCGGATCGGGCTGCCCGATCTCTTTAAGAGCAATTCCAAGCTAGCGCTCGTGCTGGCGGCCGTCCTCATCAATCTCTACATCGGCAAGGCCGTGTATCTCTGGTCGATGCACCAGCCGGGAGCCGAGTTCCGCGCTCTGTACTTCTATGTCCCGACCGCCTTTGCTCCCTTGCTGACGACCTCGCTTCTCGGCTCCTTCCCGGGCCTCTTCACGGTCTTCGCCTCCTCCTTGTTCAGCGCGGTCTTGATCAACCAGAGCATTCCGCTTCTGGTGAACAATCTGGTTTCCGGCTTTGTCGGGGTCTACATGACCCGGCAGGTGCATCGCCGCCGCGACATCATTCAAGCCGGGATGGCTGTAGGCTTGGTCAGCCTGATTTGCGCCATGGCCTTCGGCTACGTGGGCGAGACGGAGAGCGACGTGCTGATCGAGCAAGGGGCCTGGAGCGTCATCCTTGGTTTTTTGACCGGGGTCTTCGTCAACGCGATTCTGCCCTTCATGGAAGAGCTCTTTTCCGTGAATACCGACTTTACGTGGCTCGAGCTCTCGGATTTGAATCATCCTCTGCTGCGGCGACTGGCGGCCGAGGCGCCCGGAACCTATCACCACAGCCTGATGGTGGCGAATCTGGCCGAAGCCGCGGCGCAGAGGGTGGGAGCCAACCCGGCTCTCTGCCGGGTGATGGCCTACTTTCATGACATCGGGAAGCTGGTGAACCCCCAATATTTCGTGGAAAACATCAACGAGGAGGAAAACCCCCACGACCGGCTCTCTCCCTCGTTGAGCGCCCTGGTCATCGTCTCCCATGTCAAGGATGGGGTCGAGCTGGCCCAGCGTTACCATCTGAAGCGGCCTATCGTGGAAGGGATCCAGCAGCACCATGGCGACTCCCTGGTTTATTATTTTTATCAACGAGCCCTGCGAACGATCGAAGATTGCAAGGTCGGAATCCGGATTCTGGGAGCCTCGGAAAAGGACGTCCCGGGATTCGACGAAAGCCAGTTTCGCTATCCCGGCCCGAAGCCGCAGAGCCGGGAGGTTGGTATTCTCATGCTCGCCGACGTGGTGGAAAGCGCTTCGCGCTGCTTGGAAAAGCCGACCGCGCAACAGATCGAAGAGATGGTGCACGAGCTGGTCGAGAAAAAGCTCGCCGACCATCAACTCGACGAGTGCGATCTCACCCTTAAGGAGTTGCGTGCGATCGAGGCAACTCTGAGCTTTACGCTGAAGACGATGTTGCACAGCCGCCTCCGGTATCCGCAGAAGGAAAAAGATGGTGCCGAAGCTCTTCCTGTACAATCGGCAACGCCAGGTGCGCCTCTCCCCCCGAGCCTTGCTACGCCAGTGGCAGATGGCTCTTCGGCGAATCGGGACACGCGGCAGACCGTTGCCTACGAGCATTGATCTTTCCCTGGTTTCTTCGCGGGCCATGGCGGCTCTTCATGCCGAATGGCTGCAAGTGCCGGGACCGACAGATGTTCTTGCCTTTGATTACGGGGAGGTCTTCGTCTGCCCTTGGGTGGCAGAAAGGGAAGCACCCCGGCATCACCTGACGACCGAAGAAGAGGTGCTTCTTTACGGGATCCATGGTCTGCTTCACCTCGCGGGATGGGACGACCGGTGCCCCGAGGACCGGCTGGCGATGGAGGCCGAGCAGCGGCGCCTGCTTGCCTTGGCGCGGGGAGCCGCACCTCGCTCTTTCTTCCGTGATGCTCCCGGGGGGCGCTGAAGGATGGACCGGAATCGGCATACCGAGGCCATCCTTCTTCGCCGGCATTCGTATTCCGAGAGCAGCTGGATCCTCGGCTGGCTGACTGCGGATCTGGGCTGGATTCAGACTCTGGCCAAGGGTGCCAAAAGGAAGCCGGGTGTCCTCCGGGAGCCGCTCGATCTGTTTTATCTCTGCGAGATCGCGGTGCTTCGGCCGCGCACGGGGGAGCTCTATCTCTTTAAGGAGGCTAGCGTGAAAAATCCCCTTTTAGCCCTTAGGAAAAACTGGGCCACGTTTTCCTGCGCCCAGTATTTCGGGGAGCTGGCGGGTGGCTCCGTGGAACGCGGAACGCCGGTTCCGGAGCTGTATGACTTGCTCCGGAAGGCGTTCACCTATCTGGAGACGCATCCCCCTTCCCTGCTGCTGGTCGAACGCTTTGAACAGCGCCTCCTGGCCCTCAGCGGCATGAAAGGAGCCGGACTCGACGGCCTCGGCGAGCTGCTGGGCGGGGGCGCTCCCCGGATTCTGGCGATCCGCCGGAGGGTGCAGGAAGCCCTAAGGCCTTCCGGATAGCGGCCGGGCTTCCCGGGTATCACTCTCCTTCGGTGAGGGCGATCTCCCGGAGTCTGCGGAAATCGACCTTCCCCAAAGGGGTTTTGGGGATCTCGGGTCGAACGATCACCTTGCGCGGGCTCCAGAGGGAGGAAAATCCCCGCGCGGCCAGCTTGCGCCGAATCGCGGCGGGTGACAAGGGCTGGTTGGAGAAAAGAACGAGCTCCTCTCCTCGCTTTCCATGGGGAATCCCGACGACGGCGACTTCCAAGGTTTCGCCGAGTTCCGGAATGAACGCGCGCAGAACCTCCTCTTCCACCGTTCCATGGGGCACCATTTCGCCAGCGAGCTTGGAAAAGCGGCTGATCCGCCCTTCGATGCGCAGGAAACCCGCTTCATCGAGGCATCCGACATCCCCGCTCACGAGCCAGCCGTTTGAGAGCGCAGCTTCGGTGCGGACCGGGTCGTCGAGATAGCCCCCGAAGATGTTCGCCCCTCGGAAACAGAGAATGCCCCTTTCGGAAAGCGGAAGGTCGGCTCCGGTGTCGATGTGCCGGATCCGCAAGCTGATGCCCGGAGCAATTCGGCCCACGGTTCCCAGCCGGTTTCGCTCGCTGTAGGCGGGGCTGCCCGCCGGGTAGCGGAGATCCATGACGTTGGTCGAAATCACGGGCGAAGCCTCCGTCAACCCGTATCCCTCGCAGACCGGGGCGCCGAACTTCACCTGGAATTCGGCTGCCAACGCGGGCGGAAGCTTTTCGGATCCCACGATGACCAGCTTCAGGCTGCGTAATTGCTGGGGTGTGGCCTTTCGCAAAAGCGTCCGTAGGAACGTGGGGGCCGTAATGAGCAGGTCGATATGGTAGGTCTCGATCAGTTGGGCGAGCGTTTCGGCCTCAGTCGGGCTTACGTAGGTGACGGCGTGCGGGCCGCCGAGGAGAGGCCACCAGAGTGTGGCGGTGGCCCCGAAGCTATGAAAGACCGGCAGGCAGGCGAGAAGCCGCTCAATCCGGATTTGACCGAGGATCGCCTCGATCTGGCTGACGTTGGCCAGGAGATTTCGGTGGGATAGGACCACTCCCTTCGGATCGCCGGCCGTCCCGCTGGTGAAGAGAAGAGCGGCCTCCGCATCCCCCCCATGGGCGGGGATGCGGGCCAGGCGGATGGCGAGCCGGGCGGGCACATAGGCGGAAAGGAGCAGGTCACGGAGGAAGGATAGGCGGGAAAAGCTCCGCAGAAGGTTGGGAAGATCCACCGTCCGATCGGTCCATGGGAAATCGGCCAGCTTGGCGCGAAGGGCGTCGGCCGTGAGGATCGTTCGGAGGCCGGAATGGCGTATGGCCACGGAGTTCATCGCGCGTCCGGCCGTAAAATTGAGGTTGACCGGGGTTTTCCCAGCCAGAAGGCAGGCGAGGTTGGCGATGGTGGCCCCGATCCCATGTGGCAACACGATTCCGACGCGCCGCTCGGGAACCCATCGGTGCAGCCAGCGTGCCAGGCGTAGACCGGCGGCGAGCAGCTTTCCTCCGGAGAGACTGCGCCCTTCCTGGAATCCGTCGGTAAGGATGACGCGGGAGCGAGCGCGGCGTAGAGCCAGGAAACAGGCCACGCCCAGCCCTTCTTGGATTTCGGGCCTCTCGGAAAGTGCTCGCTCGCCGAGATCATACCAGCTCTTGTGGAGCCAATCGCACGAAGCGGCCGGCATGGGGCACGGCGGGCCGATGTAGACGAGGAAGGACTCCGCCGGTTCCGATGCGTCCGGAGTCCAGCGCAGCAAGAGCCGGGCCCATAGGCGGTCCACCCACGCGGGGCAGACCGGCCCACGGTAGTCCTCGAAGACCTTTTGGAAGACCGGGTTCGGGGACCGGACCGTCTGATCGAGATCCGAGCGGATGTCGTCCGCCAGTGCAACGACCTCACCGGTAGCGACTCGCTCGCGGATCATTCGCGCGATCGCAGCGGACTCCTCTTTGCCGAATACGGTGACCCCCTGACGGCGGAGATGCGCGATCTCCTCCGCCGAAAGGCCGGTGTCCGGCACCGCCAGGAGCAGAGGGCGCGGGAAGTCCGCGCCCAGGGATAAAAGCGACTCGAGCGAGGTACCGGCGACAGCCAAGAGGCAGCCTGTCGGAGGCAGCCATTCTATTCCGAGCCAGCGAGAAGTCGACATGCGAAGGAAAGGAAACTGCGCTAGAACGCGGCTGATGGCAACACTGCTTTGCCACCGTGATTTGCGGGGGAGAAGAGCCGATTCCTTTGCTCAAAAGGTTTCGACCGGGGACCGCTTGGCGCCGTCGTGCGTGGGAAGGCTCGCTTGTTCGGGCGGAAGCGTGTCCGCCCGGAGCCGGCCGATCCGGACGTCGATAGCAACGAAGCGTTCGAGAGAAAAGGGGATCGGATCGGCCAGCCGGTTGCGCACCGCCTCGATCCGTCGCTCGGCCGCGCTTCGGAGAGTGGCTGGCAGGCGGGCGAGGCGTTCGGCGACCTCCCATCCGAGATGCGGCCGATGGCAGATGAGCACGAGATCGTTGCCGGCCCGGAGCGCCAGCTCTGCGGCTTCCGGGAGAGCATATCGATTCGCGATGGCGCCCATATCGAGGTCATCGGTCACGACCAGGCCGGAATAGCACCACCGTTCCCGGAGAATCCCCTTGACGAGGGCCGGGGAGAGGGAGCTGGGCGTGCCGGAGGGGTCGATCGACGGGCAGCGGACATGCCCGACCATGAGGGAGTCGCAAGCGGGCAGAAGCCGGCGGAACGGTATCCACTCCTCGGCGTCGAGCTGCAGCGGCGTCCGTTCCAGGGATGGGAGGGCCTCGTGCGGGTCGACGCGCACGAAGCTGTATCCCGGGAAATGCTTTCCGCAGGAGAGAATCCCCTCGGCGCGCATGCCCTCCAGAAAAGCGGAGGCGAATCGAACGACTTCGTCCGGAGTGCGGCCGTAGCATCGGTCCCGGAGGGAGTTGTCGGCATCGTTGTCAATTTCGATATCCAACACCGGGGCCAGATTCCAGTTGAGTCCGAAGAGCCGGAGGAGCTGCCCGGTGAGAGAGCCGTGACGCCGGACCAGGGATGGGTCTCCGCGCTCACGCAGATGGCGCGCGGAGGGCGGCTCGTTTCCGATCTGCCTGAGCCGGGAGACGCGGCCCCCTTCTTGATCCACGGCGAGAAAAGGGCGGAAGGGCAAGAGGGCGCGCAGCTCGTCGAGCAGGGCACGGAACTGCTCCGGAGAGCCGATGTTCCGACTGAAAAGGATGAAGCCGGATGGGCGGATGGCCCGCGCCAGCTCGCGCGTGGCCGGGTCGACTTCCGGTCCAGGAATCCCCAAGATTAGAAACTTCCCGCCCTCGGTTAAAGAATCAGACATGGGCGGCGCCACTCCATTGGGAAACGTTGCTGTCCTTGCGCCCCGGAAGCCGATAGATTGATCGGCACGGCCGACAGCGAAGGACGCGATCGGCCGGATGCACTCGTATGAAAAAACGGTTGCGCGTCGTTTACTCCGGCAGGGTCCAAGGCGTCGGGTTTCGCGCGACGGTCGCCCGCTTCGCCCGAAGCCTCCCTCTGGATGGCCTGGTTTGGAACCGCCCGGATGGGCGCGTGGAACTGCTGGTCGAAGGCGACGAGGAGGCCATCGCCCGGTTGTTGCAGCGAGTAGGCACGAGCCATTTGGCCTCGGGAATCGAATCGGTGGATGTCCATTGGGAAGAACCTGGCGGTGATCTCCGTGGGTTCGTGATCGCCTGAGATGCGCCCTGTCTTTTCAGGCCCCCGCTTCATCTTTTCCCGCCAACTCCTTCCGGAGAAGCCTGGCCGCCGCGACCATGTGGCGCAGGGAGGGGACGACCTCCGCCGGGCTTCGCGTCTTGAGACCGCAATCCGGATTGACCCAGAGCGCGGTCGCCGGAAGCACGGCCAAAGCGCGCCGCAGCGCGGTGACGATCTCCTCCACCGAGGGGATCCGAGGCGAATGGATATCCCAGACGCCGGGGCCGATCTCATTGGGGTAACGGAAGTGGACGAACGCATGGAGGAGCTCCATGCCGGAGCGGCTGGCCTCGATCGAAATCACGTCGGCATCGAGCGCGGCGATCGCGTCGATGATGTCGTTGAACTCCGAATAGCACATGTGCGTGTGGATCGCCGTCGCGTCGTCGACGACCGATGCGCTTAGCCGGAAGGCCTCCACGGCCCAGGTGAGATAATCGGGCCAATCCGCCCGCCGGAGCGGCAGCCCCTCGCGCAGCGCTGGTTCGTCGATCTGGATGATCGAGATGCCGGCCTTTTCTAAATCGGCGACCTCATCCCGAATGGCTAGGGCGATCTGCCGGGCGGTGGTGGAGCGGGGCTGGTCATCCCGGACGAAGCTCCATTGGAGGATCGTGATCGGGCCGGTGAGCATTCCCTTCATCGGCTTTTGCGTCAGCGATTGCGCGAACCGGGACCAGCGAACCGTCATCGGTTTCGGCCGCGACACGTCGCCGAAGATGATGGGCGGCTTGGTGCAGCGGGAGCCGTAACTTTGCACCCATCCGTTTTCGGTGAAGGCGAAGCCGGCGAGCTGCTCTCCGAAGTACTCCACCATATCGTTGCGCTCGAATTCCCCGTGGACCAAAACGTCGAGGCCGATCTCTTCCTGCAGCGCGACGACCTTGCGGATTTCTCCTTCCAGGAAGGATTCGTATTCGGCGGTCGTAAGCCCTCCGGCCCGCCACCGCGCCCTGGCCTTCCGCACCTCGGGCGTCTGGGGAAAGGAGCCGATCGTGGTCGTCGGAAGGAGGGGCAGCGGATGGAGGCTGCGCTGCGCTTTCCTTCGAACCGGATAGGGGCTCTTCCGCTGGAGGTCGAGGGGACGGACCGCCGCCGCCCGCCGTGCGACCTCCGGATCGTGCACCCGGCTGCTTGCTCGACGGCATTCCTGGATCCGCCGATTCTCCTCGAGAGCGGGCCGAGAGGCCGGATCTCCGACGGCAAGTCGGGCCAACAGGCGGACTTCGTGAAGCTTTTCGTCCGCAAAGGCGAGCCAGCTGCGCAATTCCGGATCGAGGCGCTTCTCCCCTTCCAGGCTCACCGGAACGTGGAGCAGCGAGCACGACGGCGCGAGCCAGAGCCGGTCGCGTCCTAGGACCGCCAGGGCGCGTTCGATGACGAGGAGCGACTCGGAGAACCGGTTGCGCCAGACGTTCCGCCCGTCGACAATACCCAAGGAGAGAATCATATTCCGCGGGATCGCGCTTAGGACATGCTCTAGCTCCGAGCCTCCCCGCGTGGCATCCCAATGCACGGCGTCGACCGGCAGGGAGAAGACCGGTTCGAGATTATCACGCAGAGGGCCGAAGTAGGTGGCCAAGAGGATCCGGAGTCCGGGGACGGCTGCACGGAGCTCGCCGTAGGCGACCGTAAGCGCCGCTTGGAAGGAAGGGGGGAGGTCGAGAACCAAGGCGGGCTCATCGATTTGGATCCATTCGCAGCCGATTTGGCCGAATCGTTGCAGGATTTCCCGATAGACGGGAAGAAGAGCGGGGAGCAGCGCGGCCGCATCCCCGTTCCCTTCCATCTTGGAGAGGCGGAGGAAGCTGATCGGTCCGAGGAGCACGGGCTTCGCCGGGAAGCCGAGCTGCCGCGCCTCCAGGAACTCGTCGAACGGCTTCCGGGAGGATAGGCGGAAGGTCTGACCCGCCTTCAGCTCCGGAACGATATAGTGGTAGTTGGTGTCGAACCACTTCGTCATCTCCATGGGAGCGATGCCTTGGGAGCCGCGCCCATGCTCGCGCTCCAGCAGCCCGCGAGCCATCGCGAAGAGTTGATCGACCGAAACATTGTCTCCGGGCGGGCCGAATCGGGGAGGGACCGCGCCCAGGAGGGCAGCCGTGTCCAGGACGTGATCGTAAAGGCTGAAGTCGCCCGTCGGAAGCCAATGCATGCCGGCGGCCTTCTGGCGGGTCCAGGCTTGCCGGCGAAGATCGGAAGCGGTTTGCAAGAGCGCATCGAGCGCAAGGTCTCCCTTCCAGTAGGATTCAACCGCTCGCTTGAGCTCGCGATTGGGGCCGATCCGCGGATAGCCTAGATTATGGGTGGTCAGCTCCATGCTATTCGCGGATAACAGAAGGGATCGGGCGCCGCAAGCAAGGTTTTTACGGGCGGTGAGGAACGGCGCGCGGAACGGAGAGGAGGGAATCCCGCGCTGGATGGAAGTCGAAAAGAAGGGATGAGCATACGGGAGATCCGCGAGCGGCTCGCGGCGTCGGCGCTCCGCCCGCAGCGCCGGCTGGGGCAACACTTCCTTCACGACCGGAATCTCGCCCGCTGGATCGTCGACGCGGCCCTTCAGGAGCTGCCTGGACCGTGGCGGGTTTGGGAGATCGGTCCCGGCCTCGGGATCCTGACGGAACTGCTCTTGGAAAAAGGGGCGGAGGTTCGAGCGATCGAGATCGACCGGGGTCTTGCCGCGATCCTGCGCGAGCGCTTCGGGGCCGAGGCCCGCTTCGCACTCCACCAAGGAGACGTTCTCCAAGCGGAATGGCCCGATCCCGCGGGCGAGTGGATCTTGATCGGCAATCTGCCGTATTCGATTTCCGGCCCCTTCCTCGCTTCTCTCTTCCGCCGCCGGGCGCCCTTCCGCCGCATCGTGGTCACGCTCCAGCGGGAGGTCGCGGAGCGGCTTGTGGCCGCGCCGAGACAGTCGGCCTTCGGGAGCCTTTCCGTCATGGGTCAGTCGCTCTATCGCATCGTGATCCGCAAGCGGCTGCCGCCGTCGGTCTTCTATCCCGCCCCGAAAGTAGAGTCAGCGGTGGTTCGGCTCGAGCCCTTGGGCGAGCCGGGCATTCCCGGCGAGGAGCGGGAAGGCTTTTGCGCCTTCGTCCGCGAAAGCTTCCAGCAGCGGCGGAAGAGCTTGGGAAGGCGGTGGAACCGCAAGGAGCCGCGTCGTCCCGAGGAATTGAGCGTAAGCGAGTGGGTGGAGATCTGGCAGGAGCTGCGCGGCTAAGCGTCGCGATTCTCCCGGTGCTCTCCCGCACCCCGCCCGCCGGTCCCGGATTTCCGGCGGGGACCGAGCGGGAATGCCTCCCCCTTCCGCTTCCGAACCGAGGACCCTTGACACCGTAGTTAGGTACGGTGGCTATAGTGAATCCAATGAGGAGAGAGCCCGGAGAAGAGAAAGCCGTTTCGGAAGGAAAGAGAGGCGGCGGTGCCCTGGCGGCGGCGGGATTCGCCGCGCTGCTCGCCTCGGGCTGCTGCCTGGGCCCCCTGGTGCTGGTGGCGCTTGGGTTCTCGAGCGCTTGGATCGGCAACTTGACCGCCCTGGAACCGTATCGGCCGATTTTCATCGGTGTGGCTCTGGTTGCGCTCTTCTTCGCCTGGCGGGCCATCTTCGGCGGGGCAGCCTCCTGCAAGGCCGAAGAAGCCTGTGCCGCGCCGCGGGCCGCAAAGGTCTACAAGATCCTCTTTTGGCTCGTGGCCGCCCTGGTCATGTTCGCCCTGGGCTTTCCGTACCTTCTGCGGCTCCTCCCCTGAAAAGGAGATGGAGATGAAGCTCGAAATGAACAAGAAGACCCTGATCGTGCTCGCCGGCTTGGCCGCGGTCATGATTTCCCTGGCTTGGGCGTCGACGCAGAGCACGACGCTGTATATCCCCCGAATGTCTTGCGGGGCCTGCCCGGCGACAGTCCGCACCGCCCTCAAGCGGGTGCCCGGCGTGGAAAAAGTGACCGTCGATCGAGACAAAAAGCTCGTGACCGTCACGTATGACGATCGAAAAACCGACGTCAGTGCGCTGAAGCGCGCGACCAAGAATGCGGGCTACCCTGCCGGCGAGAAAGAGAAGGAGAAGCAGTGACCGCACCGGCGGCTTCTTCTTTCCGCCACTCTCTCCCGATCGAAGGGATGAGCTGCCCCTCGTGTGCCGAACGGATCCGGCGGGCTTTGGAGAAGGTCCCTGGCGTCCGGTCCGTGTCGGTATCGTATGCCGAGCGACGGGCGGAGGTCATGACGGAGGGCGCGGTGGCTCGGCAAGCCTTGGTGGCTGCGGTGACCGGCCTTGGATACCAAGCGGGGCCTTTGCACGTGGCGGTGATCGGAAGCGGGGCGGCAGCGATGGCGGCCGCCCGGAAAGCGGTTGAGCGCGGGGCGCAGGTGACGCTAGTCGAGCGGGCCACCATCGGCGGCACCTGCGTCAATGTCGGCTGCGTGCCTTCGAAAATCCTGATTCGGGCCGCCCAGATCGCCCAGCTACGCCGCAAAAGTCCGTTCGACGAGGGCCTGCCGCCCACCCCGCCGGCGATCCGGTGGGAGCGGCTGCTGGCCCAACAGCGGGGGCGGGTCGAAGAGCTGCGCCACGCCAAATACGAGAGCGTCCTGGCGGAGAATCCGGCCATTCGCGTGCTGCACGGCGAAGCGCGGTTCCGGGATGCCGGGAGCTTGATCGTCCGACTCCGCGGAGGCGGCGAGCATGCGTTGCCCTTCGATCGCTGCCTGATTGCCACTGGGGCGAGTCCCGCCGTACCCCCCATTCCCGGCCTCCGGGACACTCCCTACTGGACTTCGACCGAGGCGCTGGCGGCCGAGGTCCTGCCGGAGCGGCTGGCGGTCATCGGCTCATCGGCCGTAGCCGTGGAGCTGGCGCAGGCCTTTGCACGGCTCGGCAGTCGGGTGACCATCCTGGCCCGGCATACGCTGCTCTTTCGGGAGGATCCGGCCGTCGGCGAGGCGCTGGCAGCCGCTTTCCGGGAGGAAGGCATCGAGGTGCGCGAGCATACCCAGGCGAGCGCGGTCGCCTACCGGAACGGCGAGTTCGTACTCTTCCTTCCCGACGGCCGGCTGGCCGCCGACCGGCTGCTGATCGCGACTGGCCGAAAGCCGAACACGGAGAGCCTGAACCTGGAGGCGGCCGGCGTGGCTTGCAACCCGCAGGGGGCGATCATCGTCGATGCCAGCATGCGCACGAGCGTCCCGGGCATTTACGCGGCCGGCGACTGCACCGACCAGCCGCAGTTCGTCTACGTCGCGGCCGCCGCCGGAACCCGCGCGGCGATCCACATGACGGGCGGGGATGCATCGCTCGATCTCACCGCCATGCCCGCCGTGGTGTTCACCGATCCCCAGGTCGCCACCGTGGGCCTGAGCGAGCAGGAAGCCCGTCTGGCCGGGATCGAGACCGAGAGCCGCACGCTCACCCTCGACAACGTGCCGCGTGCCCTCGTCAACTTCGACACGCGGGGCTTCCTCAAGCTGGTGATCGAGGAAAGCTCCCGCCGCCTGATCGGGGTGCAGGCGGTGGCACCGGAAGCCGGGGAGTTGATCCAGGCGGCGGCGCTGGCGATCCGCTGCGGGATGACCGTGGAGGATCTGGCCGACCAGCTCTTTCCCTACCTGACGATGGTCGAGGGATTGAAGCTCGCAGCGCAGGCGTTTCGCCAGGACGTGAGGCATCTGTCCTGCTGCGCCGGATGATTGCGGGAGAAGATGAGCGCGAACCAGGGAGAAGCGCAAACCCTCCGCCGGCTATCCGGCTTCCTATGGGCAGGGCTGGCTGTGTTGAGCTGTCCTTGCCATTTTCCGATCCTGGCCCTGGCTCTGGCGGGGACGGCCGGAGGGGCGTTTCTCTGGGACCACCGCTGGGCCGCCGCACTGGGAATGACCGGCCTCTTTCTGCTCTCCCTGCAGCAGGCCCGGCGGGCGTTCCGCAAGCGCTCGTGAGGGCTTTGCGCGGCCGCGGGAGGGAGAAGACTCCGGTCTCCATGTGTTGATGGGGAGTGGTGCCGGGCGAAGGCGGCGAATGTTTTGCTTTGACCCTGAAGCTGCGGAGGATTATCCAATACCTAAGTCATGGAAAGGATGACGCTGGCGTCGATCGGCAAGCTAGCCGCCCTTTAGGGGAGCGGGGCGCGGTCGTCGCGGCGTTCGGATCGTTTTCCCGTTTCTCCTGCTTTCGAGAAACGGATTTTTTTTATGGAGCCGGGGAACTTGTCCAGGAAGGAGCCGGAAGCGCGGATGCGGCACACGATCTCGGTGCTTGTCGCGAATCGATTCGGGGTGCTGACCCGAATCGCGGGCCTGTTCAGCGGACGCGGGTATAATATCGATACCTTGAATGTAGGTCCGACCCACGACGAGAAGGTTTCCCGGATGACGATCGTCGTGAAGGGGGACGACAAGGTCCTCGAACAGGTGACGAGGCAGCTCAACAAGCTGGTGGACGTGATCGCCGTTCAGGATTTTCGGGAAGGGGAATACATCGACCGCCAGCTGATCCTGGTGAAGGTCAAAAGCACCGAGCGTTCCCGAGCCGAGCTCATGCAGATTTGCGACATTTTCCGAGCGAAGATCGTGAACGTGGAGCCGGAGGACCTGACGATAGAGATCACCGGGGATGAGAGCAAGGTGGAGAAGTTTCTCTATTTGATGAAGAGCTTCGGGATCCTCGATATTTCTCGAACAGGCAAGATCGCCTTGCCCAGGCAAGGAAAATAGCAAGGAGCGGAGACGGAGACTATGGGGGCGAAGATTTATACGGAAAGAGAGACGAGTTTGGCCCCGCTGCAGGGACGGGTCTTCGGCGTGATCGGGTTCGGGTCGCAAGGACATGCGCACGCGCTCAATCTGCGGGACAGCGGGATCGAGGTGATCGTGGGCCTTCCGGAGAAGAGCCGTTCGGTGAGCGTGGCACGCGATCTGGGATTTGCCGTATATCCGGGCGCGGAGGTGGCGAGGAGGGCGGACGTGATCTTCTTGGCCGCCCCCGACCTGGCGATCGCCGATATCTTCGCGGCCGATGTCGCCCCGAACCTCCGGCCCGGGCGGACGCTGGGCTTCGCCCACGGGTTCGCCGTTCATTATCGGACGATCGCTCCTCCCGCGGACGTGGACGTCGTTCTCGTAGCCCCCAAGGGACCCGGCCACCTGGTGCGGCGGGAATTTACCCAGGGCAAGGGAGTGCCCGCGCTGGTGGCGGTCGGCCAGAACGCCTCGGGCAAGGCCTTGGAGACGGCTTTGGCCTGGGCCGCGGGCATCGGAGCGGCGCGCGCCGGAGTCATCGAAACCACCTTCCGGGAGGAGACGGAGACCGATCTCTTCGGAGAGCAGGCGGTGCTCTGCGGCGGGATGACCGCCCTGGTGCAGGCAGGCTTCGAAACCCTGGTCCAGGCGGGATACCAGCCGGAACTGGCTTATTTCGAATGCCTCCATGAAATGAAGCTGATCGTCGACCTGATGCACGAAGCCGGTATTTCGGGCATGCGCTTTTCGATCTCGGAAACCGCCAAATGGGGGGATGTGACGGTCGGCCCGCAAATCATCGACGAACACGTACGCGCCACGATGCGGAAGGTTCTTTCCCGTATCCAGGATGGGAGCTTCGCGCGGGAATGGATCGCCGAAGCCCGGGGCGGGAAGCAACGGTATCTGGAGCTTCTGCGGCAGGGAGCCGCGCACCCGATCGAGCAGGTGGGCGAGCGGATGCGCTCCCTCATGCCGTGGCTGAAAAAACGGGATGTGTCGGGGGCGCAGGCCGCCTACGAAAAGGGTCCGGCAAAAGAGAAAGCCATATGAACGAGGCTGCTCGGGTCACGATCTTCGATACTACGTTGCGGGACGGAGAGCAGTGTCCCGGGGCGAGCATGACGCCCCGGCAAAAGCTCGAGGTAGCGCGCCAGCTGGCGAGGCTCGGCGTCGATGTGATCGAGGCCGGCTTTCCGGTCATCAGCCAGGGGGATTTCGCCTCGGTTCGGGATATCGCCGAGCAGATCGAGGGTCCGAAAATCTGCGGGCTGGCACGCTGCATCGCGGCGGACATCGACGCAGCGGGCGAGGCGCTGCGGCCGGCCGGAAGGCGCGGACGGATTCACGTTTTCCTGGCGACCTCGTCGATCCACCGCGAGCACAAGCTGGCGAAGAGCCGGGAGGAAGTCGTTCGCATCGCCGTCGAGGCGATTCGCCGCGCCCGCGGCTACGTCGAGGACGTGGAATTTTCTCCGGAGGATGCGACCCGGACGGAGCCCGATTTTCTCGTGCGCATCGTGACCGAAGCGATCGCCGCGGGCGCAACGACGATCAACATCCCCGATACCGTCGGATACGCGACGCCCGGAGAGTTCGCGGAACGGATCCGGATGCTTCGCGAAAGCGTTCCCAACATCGGGATGGCCGTGCTGAGTGTGCATTGCCACAACGACCTCGGCTTGGCGGTGGCCAACTCGCTGGCGGCGCTCCAGGCGGGGGCGCGGCAGGTCGAAGGGACGATCAACGGGATCGGCGAGCGGGCCGGGAACGCGGCGCTCGAGGAGATCGTGATGGCGCTTCGCACGCGCCGCGACGTGTTCGGCGGACTCGATACGGGCATCCATGCCAAGGAGATCGTCCGGACCAGCCGCCTGGTGGCTCGGATGTCGGGTCTCCACGTCCAGCGCAACAAGGCAATCGTCGGAGAAAATGCGTTCGCCCATAGCGCCGGAATTCATCAGGACGGAGTCCTCAAGAAGAGAGAGACCTACGAGATCATGGATCCTACCTCGGTCGGCTGGGGGGAGAGCGAGCTGCCCTTGACGAAGCACAGCGGCCGGGCCGCCTTGGAAAAAAGGCTCCGGACTCTGGGATTCGGGCTGAGCCGCGAGGAGATCGACGCGATCTTCGGGAAATTCAAGGAGATCGGCGACAAAAAGAAGTTCGTGTACGACGACGATCTGGTCGCTCTGGCCGAAGGACAGATCACCAGAATCCAGGAGACTTTCGAACTGGTCTATTGGAGCGTTTCGACGGCATTCCAGGGAGTGCCCACTGCTACTGTCCGCCTCCGCAAGGGAGGGGCGGTGTTGACGGACGCCGGGGTGGGCGACGGGTCGGTCGACGCGGCGATGAAAGCGATCGATCGGATCACCGGACGGCACGGGCACTTGGTCGAATATCGGGTGGAAGCCGTCACCGAAGGCAAAGACGCGATCGGCGAAGTCACGGTTCGCGTGGACTTCGGCGAGAACAGGCTGATCACTGGGAAAGCCGCCTCCACCGATGTGGTCGATGCGAGCGTTCGAGCTTATCTCAACGCCGTCAATCGTTCCTTTCTTGCCCGGACGGCGCCCGGAGCCGAGGCGGGCGACGCCTCTTCTCCGGAAAAGACATCCGGCCGGGAGCCCGTGGCAGCCGCTGCAGCCTGCTCTTGATCCGGGGGGCGGACCTGCGGTGCCGAAGGAAGAGCCGCTCAGGGGAGGGAGGCGGCGGGGCGACCGGAGAGGGGAGGCGCATACTCCGGCAACAAGATCGTGATCAGACGGTTGAAAGTAACGAAGGCCAAGAGAAACAGATAACCCATCACGATAATCACGATCAACCCGAACGTCATATCCCGGTGCCGATGCTCGTGGGTCGCATCCTGATGCTCTCCCGGCCTGGGCGCCTGAATGCGGTTGCCATGCGTTTCCACGGCACAATTAAGCCGCGTTCCGGGTGAAAAAGCAAATCCATTCATCGATATTCAAGCGAACCGTTCCGGGCGTGCGGAAGGGCCTCATCCGGTATTGCGCAAGCCGGCGCTGATTCCGTTGACGGTCAGCTCGATAACCCGGCGCAGGGCGCGTTCCTCCGCTTCCTGGCCTTTTTCGAGAGCGCGCAAGCGGCGGATCATCTCGACTTGGATATAATTGAGCGGATCGACATAGGGATTCCGAAGCCGGATCGAACGCTGCAGGATCGGCTCCCGGTCGAGCAGGGATTCGATCCGGCAGATGGCCAGCACCGAGGCGACCGAACGATCGTATTCGGCCCGGATTTTCGAGAAAATCCTCTCCCGGATTTCCGAGTCGCGCACAAGCGAGGCATAGCGTTCGGCGATGCTCATATCGGTCTTGGCAAGGGACTGCTGAGCATTGTCGAGCGTGGTGCGAAAGAAGGGCCATTCCTCGTACATTTCCCGCAGTAGCGCAAGCCCGCCCGGGGATCGTTCGCAAAAGGAGGCCAGGGCACCCATGCCATACCAGGCGGGCAGGACGAACCGGCTCTGCATCCAGGAAAAAACCCAGGGAATGGCCCGCAGATCCTCCAGAGAATCGGCCTGCGAGCGAGCAGCGGGCCGGGACCCGAGGTTGAGCTGCCGCAGCTCGTCGATCGGCGTGGCCTCCTGCCAGAACCGGAGAAAGCCGGGATCGTTTCGCACCAAGTCGTGGTAGAGGACAACGCTTTGCGCGGCGATCTCTTCCATCGCGTCGGTCCAGCGGGCGGGCGGGCGCGATGGGGCTTGCGAAGCATGAATTCCGGTGAGAACCCCGTAGGTGATCTGTTGAAGGATCCGAAAGGCGAGGTCCGGATCGTGGTAGCGGGTGGAGAGCACCTCTCCCTGCTCGGTGATCCGGATCTTTCCTGCGACCAGCCCGCAGGGCTGGGCCAGAATGGCCTGGGCCGCTGGCCCTCCACCGCGAGCCACCGTTCCGCCGCGGCCGTGAAAGAGGATGGGAGCGACCCCGTGCCGGTGGCAAACGTCGACGATGGCCTCTTGCGCCTTGAAGAGCGCCCAGCTGGCCGCCAGGTAGCCGCAGTTCTTGTTGCTGTCGGAATACCCGAGCATCACGATCTGCTCGTTCCCGTGTCGTTCCACGTGCGATCGATACCCCGGATGGGTGAGAAGACATTGCAGGATCGCCGGAGCCGCCGCGAGATCGCTCAACGTTTCCACCAGCGGTGCGATCGCGAGATCGACCCGGGCGATACGGCAGAGCAGGAGGACCTCCAGCACATCGGAGGGCTCGCGGGTCATGCTGATGACGTAGACCCCCGCGCACTCTTTCCCATAGAGCGCCTGGGCTCGCGCAGCGGTCAAAAGAGAGCCGAGGGCATCACGGCCGGCCTGATTGCAAGCCTCCCATAGCCGGCGAAGATCGGTGGACGGCGGATTCCGGAGCAGATCGGTGAGAAGGGCTTGCTTGCGGGCTTCATCCAGCCGCGAGTAGTTCGCAATCCCGCCGTAGGCCGGCAGAATTTCGTCGAGCGCCTCTTCATGCACGCGCGAGTGCTGGCGGATATCGAGGGCGGCGATGTGGACGCCGAAAGTTCTCACCTGTCGCCGGAGGCGGAGCAGGTCCCCGTCGGCGAGTTCCGGAGCTCGGCCCCGCCTGAGCGTCGCGGCGATGGCATCGAGCTCTCGGTCGAGATCGGCCGCCGTGAGCTGAGGCTCGGGAGGGGGTCCGAACAAGTCGAGAAGGTCGGCGGCCCGAGCGTTGTCCCGCTCGGCGAGCACCTCTTCCTGCATGGCGGCCAACAACAGCCGGTAGGGCTCGTTCGGATAGAGAAGGGCGAGGCGGTTGCGCTGGAGAATCCGTCGCTCTCGTTGCGAGAAGAGTTCGAGCAGCGCCGCCGCCGAAGGGTCCCGGCGGACGGAAACAGTGAGAAAGCGCGAGAGCCGCTCGAGGCCTGCAGCGATCTTAGACAGCGCCAGACGGCGGTGAAGAACGAGGGTTTCCGCGGTCGTCTCGAATGTCACCGACGGATGTCCGTCCCGATCTCCTCCGATCCAAGAGCCGAAGGAGATCCAGCGCTCCGGGGGCCGCACCGTCGGGTAGTGGCGCGCTAGAGCTCTTTCCATCTCGGCTTGCAGCTCGGGGATGACGTCCCAGAGCGTCGCATCGAAAAACCAGAGTCCGGTCCGCACTTCGTCGAGGACTTGGGGTCGCTCGGTACGGCTGCGATCGGTAAGCCAGAGGGAAGCGATTTCTCTCTCCATGGCAGCAATCCAATCGGCCGACGGATCGAAAAAGATTCTTTCCCTCTCGCGGAGCAGCTTCGCCAACCGCCGGAGCTTGATGAGGATCGTGCGCCGCTTGGCTTCTGTCGGGTGTGCCGTCACGACGAGCGTGATATGGAGCTTGTCGACGATCCGTTGCATCTCTTCCGGCTTGACCCCTTTAGTCTTGAGCTCCGCCAATGCCGCTTCGATCGAGGCGCGAGGGAAAATGCCGGACTCCAGCTGCCGCTTGCGGCGGCGGCGCAGCAGATCGATCCGGTAGTCCTCCTCGGCCAAGTTGACCAGCTCGAAGTAGCTGGTGAAGGCCATGGCGATTTCGTAGGCGAGCGGCGCCGACAGCCCGGCGACCGCGGCGCCAAGTGCTTCGGAGGCGGATGATTCTCCGGCCCGGCTGGCTTTGGCCAGCGAGCGGATCTCCTCCTCGACAGCCAGCACCTCTTCCCCTTCGATCCCGGAGATCACGCGGCCCAGAGCATCTCCCAGGAGGTGAATGGCCTGGGATAAGCGTTCGAAATCGTGATCTGTCGGCGGAGGCCTTGAGCTCATGTGTGCCCGAATCGAGGGATAGTACACTCCTTTTGCCGCCGCGCAAAGGCGAGGGGCGCGGCGGGCGCAAACGTGCGGAAAGGCCGCCGGCGTGGGTGGATCGCCGGGAAAGGCGCGGTTCGCCGCGCTGGGAGGGGCGTGCCCTCGCGTTGCGCTCCCTCTGCGAGGCGCCGGAGGCGTTTGCGGTTTTCTTCTGGCGGAAAGCCCCTCCGGCAGGGTAACCTCCCTTCCCGATCAACGGGCGAGGGAGCATGCATCGCGGATCGTTCCGAGGGAGCCAAAAAGAGAAAGGAGCCGGCGAAGGAAAGGCGGGATCGGCCGGATCGGAGCTTGCGGAGAGCAAGGAGCGCGAAATCCTAAGCTTCCTCGCGTTTCTCCGGGACGAGAAAGGCTATTCCCCGTATACCGTTCGGAATTATGGCCACGCCTTGCGCGAATTTGCCCGCCGGCGGCCGGGGCATTCCTGGTGGTCGGTAGGACCCGAGGATGTGCGCGGCTATCTTTACGAACTCTGCCGCCGCCCGGAATTGGGGGCGGCGGCCATCCGCGTCCGGTTTGCGGCGCTCCGCTCGTTCTTCGCTCGGGCCGTGCAGCGGAAGTGGATTGCCGAGAATCCCGTTCACGGTTTGCGCCTTCCCCGGCTGAGTCGACGTCTGCCGATCTTCTTGACGCAGGAGCAGGCCTTGCGGCTCCTGGAGGCGCCGCAACGAAGGTGGAGCGATCGGGAGAAGCGGAGAGCCGTCCGCGGTCCCTCCTGGAAGGAATGGCAGATGTGGAGGGATAAGGCATGGCTGGAGGTGCTCTACGGCGCAGGGCTGCGCTTGCGGGAACTGACCGGCCTGCGCCGCAAGGACTTCGATCCCGATCAGGAGCTGATCCGGGTCCGAGGGAAAGGAGGAAAGGAGCGGATCTGTCCGATCGGGCCCAGCGCCACCGCGGCGATCCTGCGCTACCTCGAGCTCTGCCCCTACCCGGGCGATGCGCTCTTCGTCTCCGGTCGAGGGAAGCCTCTCTCTCCGCGCTTCATCGAGTCGGCGTTCCGTAAATACCTGGAGGAGTCGGGCCTGGAAGGGGCGTACAGTCCCCACAAGCTCCGGCACAGCTTCGCGACCCATCTGCTCGACAACGGCGCCGATCTGCGGAGCGTGCAGGAACTGTTGGGGCATGCCCGACTTTCGACCACCCAAATCTACACCGGCGTATCTGCGCAGCGGCTGCGGGAGGTCTACCAAGCTGCGCATCCGCGGGCGTAGGGGGCTCTGGTGAAGGTTCGTCTGCTGCGCTGGTGCTACCGGCTGGCCTTCCCCTTCGTCGCCGTCTTGGTCAGCCCGTATTACATGGTCCGGCTCTCCAAGCGCGGTAGCCCGCAGGAAGGGTTGGCCGAGCGGATGGCGTTCTATTCGGCCTCGCTGCGCGAGAAGGTCGGGATGGGAGTAGACCTTTGGATCCATGCGGTCAGCGTCGGAGAAGTGCTGGTCGCTCTCGCCCTTCTGCGGGAGCTCCGGCGGAAAGGGCCGCCTCTCCGGGTTGCCTTGAGCGTGACGACGATTACGGGCCGGAGGATCGCTTTGGGCGCAGCGGATGCGCAGACGATCGTTCTGTGGAGCCCCGTCGACTTTCCGGGCGTGGTCAAGAGGGCCTTCGACCTTTTGCGGCCGCGTGCCCTGATTCTGGTGGAGACGGAGATCTGGCCGAATTACCTCTGGGAGGCCAAGCGGCGGCGGGTGCCGGTCGTCCTGCTCAACGCCCGTCTCTCGCCCCGGACCGAGCGATGGTATCGGCGCTTTCCCGAAGTCTTTCGTCCGATTTTGCAGCTTCTTTCGCTGGTGCTGGCGCAGGCGCAGGAGGACGTCGACCGCCTGGCGGATGCCGGATTTCCGCCGGAGAGGATCTTCATCACGGGGAACCTCAAGTATGACGTTGCCGAGGCCGCGTGCGGGCAATCCGGGCCGCTCTGCTCCTGGTGGGAAGGCTGTGGATGGTCTCCGGACACCCTGGTTCTGCTGGCGGGCAGCACGCATCCGGGAGAGGAGGAGGTCATGCTCGACCTCTACCGGGAGCTGCGTCCTCGCCATCCCAAGCTGCGTCTGGTGCTTGCCCCGAGGCATGTCGAACGGAGCCCCGGGATTCAACGGCTCTGCCGGAAAGCCGGCTTTTCAGTCGTGCTGCGCACCGAGCTTGGGCCGACGCCTCCCATCGGCTCGGAGCCGGATGTTCTGATTGTGAACACGACTGGGGAGCTGCGCTTCCTTTACGAGAAAGCCGCTATCGTCTTCGTCGGAAAGAGCTTGTGTGCTCATGGCGGGCAGAATTTCTTGGAAGCCGCCTGCGCGGAAAAGCCGATTCTGGTCGGCCCCCACATGGGGAACTTCGCCGCGCTCGTCCGGGAATTTCGAAAGGAACACGCGCTCTTGCAGGCGGCCGATCGGGGGGAGCTTGCGTCGTTTCTCGAAGCGCTCCTCGGCTCCGAGTCGCTGCGATCGGAACTGGGGAAACGAGCGCGTGGAGTCTTCGCTAGGAACGTCGGAGCGGCCGCGCGCGCGGCGGAAATCGTGACAGGGCTGCTTCGGGCGGAAGGGGCGGCTCGCTTTCGCGAGGACGTTTGACAGAACGACGGATTCTCTTTCAAGATGTCCTCCAATGACCGAGTTTGCCCCCCGGACGGTCGCGGAGGAGGTCGCCGTTTCCGTTGAAGGCCTCTGCTACGCTTACGGGGACCGCAAGGTGCTCGACGGCGTCTCTTTTCAGGTGGAGAAGGGAGACCTCATCGGAATCCTGGGGCCGAACGGAAGCGGGAAGACGACCCTCTTTCGGCTGCTCTCCACCCTGTATCCGGCCCCCGAGGGGATGATCACCTTAGCGGGCTGCTCCTATCCGGGACAGGCCGCTGCGGCGCGTCGGCGGATGGGGGTGGTCTTCCAGTCCCCGAGCCTGGACAGGAAGCTCACGGTCTTCGAAAACCTGCTCCATCAGGGCCATCTCTACGGACTGCGGGGAGGCGCATTGCGCAAGAGATCTATGGAGCTTCTCCGGCTCTTTGGCCTGGAAGAGCGGGCCCGGGATCTGGTCGAGACGCTTTCGGGAGGACTGCAGCGGCGGGTCGAGGTGGCCAAGGCGCTTCTTCACGAGCCGGAGTTGCTCCTCATGGACGAGCCGAGCACGGGAATCGACCCGGCCGCACGCCGGGATTTCTGGCGCCACCTCTTCGCGCTCAAGGAGCGGAAAAGGCTTACGATTCTGGTGACGACCCATCTGCTTGACGAGGCGGAGCGCTGCGATCGGCTTCTGGTGCTGGATCGGGGGAAGCGGGTGGCATGGGATACACCGAACCGGCTGCGCGCGCTCATTCCGGGGTCGGTGCTCTCGATCCGTTCGCCGAAGCTGGCGGAAATCGAAGACGAGATCAAACGGTTCTGGCCGGGCCGGGTCGTTCGCCGTGTTGACGGCACCCTCCGCATCGAGCCCCGGGCCGAAGAGGCAGCCGGGGACGCCATGCGGAACGCGGCGGATTTGCTGCAACGGTTCGCCGGTGAGGTGACCGCCTTGACCGTCTCCCAGCCCTCGCTGGAGGACGTCTTTCTGCACTTGACCGGACACCATTTCGACGGCCGGAACGAGGACTTCGATGGAACCAAGGAAGACTAGCGTCGCTTACGGCGACTTTCTGCTGGGGGTCTATACACTCTGGAGCCGGGAGGTCGTGCGGTTCCTCCGGCAGAAGAATCGGGTCGTGGGCGCGCTGGGAACTCCCTTGGTCTTCTGGTTTCTGATCGGTTCCGGAGTCGGAAGCTCTTTTCGCACCGGCGGGACCGGTTCCGGCGGTTACTTTTCCTATTTCTTTCCTGGGATGCTGCTCCTGGTCGTTCTCTTCACCGCGATCTTCTCGACCATCTCCCTGATCGAAGACCGTCGAGAAGGTTTCTTGCAGGCGGTGCTCGTGGCTCCCGTCCCGCGATCGGCCGTGGTGGCGGCGAAGCTTTTGGGAGGGATGACTCTGAGCGTTCTCCAGTGCTTGCTGATCTACATGTTGGCGCTCCCCATGGGGCTTCACTTTTCGCCGGGATCTTTCGCTCTGACGGTTGTGACTCTTTGCCTCTTGGGGTTAGCGTTGACCGGCCTTGGATATCTGCTCGCCTGGCCGCTCGATTCGGTTCAGGGTTACCACGCGCTGATGAACCTGCTGCTGATGCCTCTCTGGCTTCTCTCCGGAGCGCTTTTTCCGCCGGAAGGTTCGGTCGGCTGGATGCGCCTGGTCATTCATGCCAACCCCCTCTACTACGGGTTGGAGCTCTTGCGGGCCGCCCTTTGGCCGGGACCGCCGCGCGCGTCCCTTTGGCTCTTTGGCGCGATCACCCTTTTCTTTACGGCGGCGGTGGCCATGGCGGCGGTTGTCATCACCCACCGGGTCCGGGTGAAGCATCCATGAGCGAGAAGGGCACGCGGCGGATCGGGCTGATTCCGTTCGGACTGGCGACAGTCGTCCTCCTTTCCCTCTTCCTGACGCTAACCTATCAGGCGCTCTTCCATCGGAAGGAGGGAGCCGCGCGACTGCCCGTGCTGCGGCGGGTCGAGACGTTTTCGCTGACGGACCAATCGAAGAAGACGGTCACCTTGGGCGACCTGCGCGGGAAAGTGTGGGTGGCCGATTTCATCTACACCTCGTGTCCCGGACCTTGCCCGGCGGAGACGCTCCGGATGAAAGAGATTCAGGACCTCGTCGCCGGGCTGCCGGACGTCCGCCTCGTTTCGTTTTCGGTCGATCCGGGAGTCGATACACCGGAGGTGCTTGCACGCTATGCGCAAGCCCATGGTGCCGATCCAGCCAAGTGGTATTTCCTCACGGGCACGGTCAAGGAGATTTGGCGGCTGGCCACGGAGAGCTTCGCTTTGGCCGTCGGAGAGAACCCACCCAACCGCCCGGCCGAGGAAGGCCCGGTTTTCCATTCGACACAGTTTGCGCTGGTCGATCAGGAGGGACGGATTCGGGCCTATTACGACGGCTTGCGGCCGGCCACGGCGGCGCGTGTCGCTCGGGACATCCGGGCGCTGCTCGAGGAACGGCCGACAGCCGGTCCGGAGAGGAGCCCGGTCCCTACTGGCGGTGGAGCCAGATAGCCGTGGTTTCGTATCTCCCCGCGGTCAATGCCAGTCTGAACGGCATCACGACCTGCTTCCTCGTCGCCGGTTTCGTCGCGATTAAGCGTAGGCAGGTCGCCGCGCATCGCAAGTGCATGATCGCCGCTTTCGTCACCTCGATGGTCTTCCTAGCCTGCTACCTCGTGTATCATGCGATCCATGGAGCGACGCCCTTCCCCCGGCATGACTGGTCACGTCCTCTCTACTTCAGCGTTCTGATATCCCACACGTTTCTGGCGGTCGTGAACCTTCCCGCCATTTTTGCGGCGCTCTATCTTGCCGCCAAAGGGCGCTTCGCCGCGCACGCCCGGCTCACCCGTCTGCTTTGGCCGTCGTGGATGTATGTGTCGGTGACCGGGGTGCTCGTATATTTCATGCTCTACCACTGGTTTCGTGCCCCTGCGGGATAGGCGGCCGCCGCCGGGAACGACGGCGGCCGCTCGACACGGAGGCGGGAGCGGCAGTATTCTGCTCTTATTAAGAAAGAAATGCGGATTCGGGGGAGATGACGACTCGCCAGACTGCCGGGCTCGGACACATGATCGGAGGCAAGGTTGCACCGGCGGCCGTCGTGATTTTCGGAGCATCCGGCGATCTCACGCACCGGAAGATCCTGCCTGCCTTTTACCACTTGCAGAAAAACGGCCATCTCCCGGAAGGGATGGCGATCGTGGGATTCGCAAGGCGCGACCAATCCGAGCCGCAGTTTAGAGAGGGGCTACGCCAGGCGCTGGAAGACCACTCCCACACCCATCCGATCGACAATGCGGTCTGGGCGTCCCTGGAGCCGCATATCTACTACCAAAAGGGAGACCTGGCGAATCCCGAGGACTATGTCAGGCTGGCGGAACGGCTGCGGACCCTACCCGAGGCGGCCGCTTTCGGGCGGAACCATCTTTATTATCTGGCCACCGCACCCAATTTTTTCCCGATCGTCGCCGAGAATCTCGGCAAGGCCGGGCTGGATGCACGGGAGGGTACCGGCGGTTACCGGCGGCTGATCGTGGAAAAGCCCTTCGGGACCGATCTTCCGTCGGCGAGGGCGCTCAATCAGATTCTACACCAGTACTTTCCCGAGCCGTGCATCTTCCGCATCGACCATTATCTTGGAAAGGAGAACGTTCAAAATCTCCTTTATTTCCGATTCGCCAACTCGATCTTCGAGCCCCTTTGGGACCGGCGATACATTGATCATGTGCAGATCACCGTCGCGGAAACGCAGACCATAGGAACGCGCGGCGCCTATTACGAGACGGCCGGAGCGTCCCGGGACATGTTGCAGAACCACCTGATGCAACTGTTCACCTTGATCGCCATGGAGCCGCCGGCCTCCTTGGAGGCCGAATCGATCCGGGACGAAAAAGTCAAGGTGCTGCGGTCGGTCCCGACCCCGACCCCGGAGGAGGTCCTGCGAAACAGTGTGCGCGCCCAATACGGGCCCGGCATCCTGAATGGGAAGACGGTGCGCCCGTACCGCGAGGAGGATCGGGTCTCCCGCCGCTCCTTGGTGGAGACCTATGTCTGCTTGCGGCTGGAGGTCGATAACTGGCGCTGGTCAGGGGTGCCCTTCTATCTCCGCACCGGGAAGGCCCTAGGCCACCAGTACACGGAGATTTGCATCGTCTTCCACCGGGCCCCCTGCGTGCTTTTTGCGCACAACCTCAAGCGCATCGCGCGCAACTGGCTGAAGATCCGGATCCAGCCCATCGAGGGAATCCACATGATCTTCAACACCAAGGTGCCGGGACAGCCGGCCATCGAGGAAGCCCGGATGGACTTCTACTACCGGCGCCAGGACCACTATTTCCCGGAAGCCTACGAGCGCTTGCTCTTGGACGCCTTGAACGGAGAATCGACCCTCTTCACTCGATCCGACGAGGTCGAGCAGGCGTGGCGAATCATCGATGCCGTGCAGGCGGCCTGGCGCGAAGAGGATCTCGACCGGCTGCCTCTCTATGCACCCGGCTCGATGGGGCCGGTGGAGGCCGAGGAGCTCTTGCGCCGGGAAGGAAGGCGCTGGGGAGATCCTCCCTGCGAGCAGGAGGAAGAGCTGCGGGAGTAGCGCGTTGGCGGTAACCGTTTTTTCGTTTCCGGATTCCGATGCATGGCTGCACCGCCTGACGGCCGACTTCCAGGACAGAGTCGACGAAAGTCGAAAGAGCGGAAGGACGTTCCATGTGGCGCTCTCCGGCGGGAGCACTCCCGCACCTCTTTATCGGCGTTGGGCGACGCTCGACCTTCCTTGGGAGGCGATCGACTGGTGGATCGGCGACGAGCGCTGGGTTCCGGTCACGGATCCGCAAAGCAACGAAGGCATGATCCGGAGAACCCTGGGTGCGGGGCCCGGTGACCGCCTCCGGTTGCGAAGCTGGCACGCTTCGGAGGATCCGGAGGAAGCGGCGAGACTTTACGACAAGGCATTGCGGGAGGCCCTTGGCGATCCTCCCGCCTTCGATCTGGTCCTCCTGGGTCTCGGCGAGGACGGACATACCGCGTCGCTCTTTCCCGGAAGCGCGGCGTTGGAGGAGCGCAGGGCATACGCCGTGGCGAATCCACATCCGGGTGGGGGGCCGCTCCGGCTGACCCTCACCTATCCCTGTCTGGACGCGGCCCGCTCGGTATGGTTTCTCGTCACCGGAGGCGCCAAGGCGAAGGTTGTCGAGCGCCTCTTGGCCTCCGATTCCAGTATCCCCGCGGCGCGTATCCGGGCCGCCAGCCAACGGCTCTATTGGGTTCCCAACGGATGAGAGGCCCCTCTTTCTTTTTTTTGGGCGGTCCGCGGGTCGCCCTCCTGGCCGCGGGGTTGATCGTTCTGGTAGTGCCGTCGGTCCGCGCCGCATCCGAGGAGAAGAAGGCGCTCTTCGCTCAGGCCTATCAGGACGCTCTCGTCGCCTTTCATCGAAAAGATTGGCGGGCGGCCGAGGAGGCGGTCGACCGCGCGCGGCGAATCGATCCGGACGACCCGCAAGGGCTGGTGCTCATGGCGAGAATCCGGATCCAAAAAAAAGAGTATGAAAAGGCGCAGGCCGATCTCCGGGAGGCCCTGCGACGGAACCCGCAGTTCGGCCCCGCGCTTCGGGCATCCGGGGACTTGGCCTTCGCTCAGCGGAGATTCGCCGAAGCTTTTCGCCTCTACAACGAGGCTCTGCTGCGGGAGCCGGACGACAAGGATCTCATCCTCAAGATGCTCTACTGCCAAGTCATGCTGGGCAACTCGGGCGCGGCCGAGCGTCTTCTCGCGCGCTTGAGCCCTTTCGACGAAACCAATCCGGCCTACTATTTCGGGAAAGCGGCACTTTTCCGCGCCCGCCCGCGGGAGCCCAGGGATGAGAAGGACCTGCTGCAGACCGCCCGGGTGATGTACGGCAACGAGATCTTCGCCGAGTACCTGCGCGACTTTGAATTCCTGTTTGCCGATCCTCGGTAGAGCCCGTAGGTTGTCCGTTGCCCGGGCCGGAGCCGGTGCCCGGATCGCCGGCGGGGTAGCCAAGTGGTAAGGCCGGGCTCTGCAAAAGCCCTATGCGTGGGTTCGATTCCCACCCCCGCCTCCCCGATTCGCGGGCTTGACACGGTCCGGTGGCTCGGCAAATGCTAGGATCGGCATCCGGCATGTTGTCCTCCTTTTGCGGGAAGAACCGCCTGCTTCCTCCGCCACGGGGTTTCTTCGCCAACCTTCTCCTTCTCCTGCCGGCGTGCTTGATCCTTTTGCCTGCTTGCGCGGGGCCCAGCAATTCGATCGCCGCCGGCCGAAGCGGCCGCACCTTTTGGGGAAACGTTCCGTCCGGGCCGGTTCCGCCGGACCGGGTTGTCAAGGTCTCGCTCCAAAGCCAGTCGGTCTACGTTCTTGACGGCGGACGTGTCATCTGGGCCGCAGCCACCAACGTAGGGAAGCCCGGTCATCCGACCCCGACCGGAACGTATCGGGTGGAGCGGAAGCTCGAGCGCAAACGATCGGGCTCCTACGGGTTCTGGGTCAACGGCGGCCGCATCATCGCCACCGAAGGGGGGAGAAGTCCCGGGCCGGGCTGGCGCTATGTCGGCTATCCGATGCCCTACTGGGTGGAGTTCCTGCCGGGATATGGGTTTCATGAGGGATATGTCTGGCCGCAACCGCATACGCACGGATGCTTGCGCTTGCACGGCTCGGCCGCCCGCGAGTTCTACCGGCTGGTAGATGTGGGGACCCCGGTCCAGATCCGCCCAAGCCAGCCGGAAGACCAGACGATCGGTCGGCAGATTCCTCGGTTCGACGACTCGCGCCTGCCGGATCCCCCGAACGACTTCCTGATTTCCGAAGCGGTCTTTTCCCGGACCTGGGATTAGCTTGTCCTAACCGGCTGCCCCTGTGCCCGAACCACCGCGGCGCAGCGCGGGCAGAGAGCCGGGTGGGCCGGATCGGTTTGCCCGACCTCTTCGGAAAATTTCCAGCACCGGGCACACTGTCTGCCGGAGGCGCGTCGCACCCGGATTTCCGTCGCTTCGGATGGGAAGATGCGCACCCGGGAGACGAGAAAGACCTCGGCGAGAAGTCCGGCGTCGGATGGAACGAAGTGCGGGGTCTGGATTTCGACCTCCGCCTCCAAGGATTTGCCGATTTCCTTGGCCCGGCGGCTGCTCTCCAACGCCTCGTTCACCCGGGACCGAAGCTCGAGGAGGCGTGCCCAGCGATCCGAGAAGGCGGGATCGTTCTTGGCGGCTTCCTCCTCCGGGAAAAGCTCCAAGTGGACCGACCGGGTCTTTCCCAATGATTGCCAGGCTTCCTCGGCTGTGAACGGGATCAGAGGTGCGGCGAGCCGGAAGAGGCTTTCCGCCATCCGGTAGAGGAGGGTTTGCGATGCGCGGCGGGCTGCGCCGTCGGCGGGGTCGCAGTAGAGCCGATCCTTGAGCACGTCGATGTAAAACGCGGAAAGCTCGGTCGAGCAGAATCGAGTGAGTGCGTGATAGACGGTCGGGAAGTCGTAGCGCCGATAGGCATCGAGAACCGTCCGAACAAGGCTGCGTAGCCGATCGGCCATGTATCGGTCGAGTTCCGGGAAGTCCGCTTCATCGACTCGGCTTAGGGAAGCATCGAAGTCGTGCAGGTTGGCGAGGAGGATGCGAAACGCATTCCGCAAGAGCCGGTAGGCGTCGGAGATGCGGGCAAGGATCTCTTGGGAAAACGGCACGTCATCCCGGTAGTCCTGGCTTGCCACCCAGAGCCGCAGGATGTCCGCCCCGTATTGGGCGACAAAGTCGGAGAGGCCGCGTGCCCCCGACATCTTCGAAAGCTTGCGCCCGTCGAGATCCAGGACGAAGCCGTTAGTCAGGACGGTCCGGTAGGGAGCCTTTCCGGTTCGAGCCACCGAAAGCAAAAGGGAGGATTGAAACCAGCCGCGATGCTGGTCGCTCCCCTCCAAGTAAAGATCGGCCGGGAACTCCCCGCGCGGGGCGAGAACCGCGGCGTGGCTGCATCCGGAGTCGATCCAGACGTCGAGCGTGTCGGTTCCTTTCCGGAGGCCGGCGGGCAGATCGAGCAGCCGGGCGAGGCTCGCGTCGTCGGTCATATACCATAGGTCAGTGCCGCTCCGGGCTACCACACGCGCCAGCTTACGGATCGCCCCCGGATTGAGGACCGCGCTCCCGTCCTCCCGGTAGAACACCGGAAGGGGGATGCCCCACGAGCGCTGCCGGGAGATGCACCAGTCCCTACGGCTTTCGACCGCGCTCCGGATGCGATTGCGCGCCCGGTTAGGAATCCACTCAACCTCGTCGATCCGACGCAAAGCCTCCGCCTGAAACGCCTCGACGCGGATGAACCACTGCCGGACCGAGCGAAAGAGGATCGGGGTCTTCGACCGCCAGCAGTGCGGGTAGTCGTGGACGTAGGCGTGCTCGGACCAGAGCAGCCCTTCAGCTCGGAGCCGGGCGATAATCCGGGGATTGCCCTCCCAGACGGTGAGGCCCACCAGCTCCGGAATCCCGCACTCTTCCGTGAACCGCCCGTCGTCGTCGACCGGTGAGAGCGGGGGGAGCCCGTGCTCTTGGCCAAGCAGATAGTCTTCCATTCCATGGCCGGGCGCGATGTGTACCAAGCCGGTGCCGCTCTCCCCCGTCACGAAATCGGCGGCGTACACCGAACCGGTGCGCGGCAAAAGTGGATGGCGATAGCGAAGCCCGCAGAGCTGCTCGCCGAGCGCGAAGCGGCGCACCGCGGGCGCTTCCCGGAAGCCCGGAAGAACCTCTGCCCTCCCTTCGGCCACGAGGATATGGCGGCCGCCGACGGCGTATAGGGCGTACGGGAGGCCGGGATGCACCGCGACGGCCAGGTTGGCGGGTAAGGTCCAGGGGGTTGTCGTCCAGATCAGGAGCACGGTGTCCTCCGGAAGGCCGCGCTCCCGGCAGCTTTCCGGCAGGAGAGGAAAAGCAACTTCAATCGCCGGATCGGTTCGCGGATGGTATTCCACCTCGGCTTCCGCCAGAGCCGTGCGGCAGCCGGTGCTCCAGAACACCGGCCGGAGCCCTTCGACGACCAATCCCTTCTCCACAAGGTCGGCGAAGACAAGCAGGACTTCCGCCTCGTAGGGCGGATCCATGGTGCGGTAGGGCCGTTGCCAGTCTCCGAAGATGCCGAGCCGTTCGAACTGCTCGCGCTGGACGGCGATGTAGTGAAGCGCATAGGCGGCGCATCGCTGCCGGACCCGCACCGGATCTCGCCCTTCGGGCGGGAGGTCCGCCATCACCTTGGCTTCAATGGGCAGACCGTGGCAGTCCCAGCCGGGAACATAGGGGGCGAAAAAGCCCATCATGTTCCGGGACTTGAGCACTAAGTCCTTGAGCGTCTTATTGAGGGCATGGCCGAGGTGGGCGTCCCCGTTCGCGAACGGCGGACCGTCGTGCAGAATGAATCGGGGGCCCGAGCTGCGAGCTTCAAGGATCTGCTCATAAAGTCGCTCCCGCCGCCACCGTTCGAGAAGGAGCGGCTCCCGTTTGGGCAGCTCCGCGCGCATCGGGAAGGAAGTGCGCGGGAGAAGAACTGTGTCGCGATAATCCATGGACCTTAGACAGGGCAGCTCTGGTTGCGGAGGAAGCGGACGTCGTTTTCGGTAAAGAGCCGGAGATCGGGCACCTCCTCGACGATCATCAGGAGCCGCTCGATGCCGAATCCGAAGGCAAAGCCGGAATAGCGATCCGGATCAATGCCGGCACCCGAGAGCACCTTGGGATGGACCATCCCGCACCCGCAAAGCTCGAGCCATTCCTTTCCGGTCTTGGCGGGGGAGGGCCGGAAGCCGTCGATTTCGAAGCTCGGCTCGGTGAAGGGGAAGTAATGGGGGCGAAAGCGGAAGCGGGTCTCCTGCCCCAAGAGCTCCCGGAAAACCAGCTCGAGTGTCCCCTTGAGTTCTCGGAGGCTCGCGCTTTCCTCGACGACAAGCCCTTCGACCTGAAAAAACGCAATCGAGTGCGTGGCGTCGATTTCATCCCGCCGGTAGCAGCGGCCGGGAGCGATGATCCGGATGGGCGGCCGCTGCTTCTCCATCGCCCGGATCTGCACCGGGCTTGTCTGGCTGCGGAGCAGGAGCCGTCCGCCCCCGCGGAAAGGAGCCGCCGGAAGGAGGGTCGAATCCTTGAGGAAAAAGGTATCCTGCTCGTTCCGTGCCGGATGATCGGGCGGAGTGTTGAGGGCGTCGAAATTGTAGAACTCGTTCTCGACTTCCGGACCGTCGGCCAGGGCGAAGCCGAGCCGGCGGAAGATCTCGACGATCCGCCGGCACATGCGGGAAATCGGATGGATCGAGCCCTCGGGCACGGGACGGCCCGGCAGCGTCGCGTCGAAAGCAGGCCCTTTCGGTCGAGCGGGAGCCAGCTCCGCGCGCCTCTCCTCGATCGCCTTTTCGGCCAAGGCCTTGAAGTTGTTGATCGCGCGGCCGGCTTCCCGGCGCCGCTCGGGCGGCAGGGTGCCGAGGGAGGCGAGCAGGCGCGGGACCTCTCCATGGCGCCCGAAGTAGCGGATGCGGATCGCCTCGAGCGCCCCTTCCGTCTCCGCCGCTTGCAAAGACGCCCGAAGCTCGGCCACTCGCTCTTGCATTTCCTTTTCCATGAAACGCCCTCCTGACCAAGGCGGATTTCCTAGCTCCCGACGGCTGCTCCGGACTTCACCGAGCCTGCGTGGAATCGGCTCTGCGCGGCGAGAACGCCTCTTCGGGTGGCAGAACCGTCGGGACGGGAGCCGAGCTCCGTCGCGATCCCCGTTGGAGGAACATGAGGAGAATGCCCATGCAAATCAAGAGCGAGCCGATCCATTTGCAGGGCCAGCCCGGATCGTAGAGCACCTGGAGGGTGGTTTCCCGAAGGTCTTGCGGATTCCAAGACGCTTGGGAAAACTTGTAGTTCCGTCCGAGGGCCGAGCGCCAAAACCCACCTGGGAAGGTCGCCGGCGAGTTCATGTGGGCGGTTTCGGTGCGGGTTGCGCCGGTCTTCGGGTCCTCGAAGCGCACGGTCGCTTGAAAGTCGACGGGAGCATCGCTTCCCTCTTCCCGGGGGACGCGGAACCGTTCCAGCGAGATGCGAAAGGGGAGCGGGCGGCTCTCCAGGCCATAGGCGGCCCGGACCGATATCCCTTCCAACGAGAAGGTTTGGGCCACTCCCGAGAGGATCCAGAGGGGAACGGACTGAAGCTTGGCCTTCGGATCCTCCACCCGCCCGTGCACGCCCGGGCCGATCGCCATCGTGACCGCCTTTCCGGGTTCCTGCTTTCGGATGACCGATTGAATCGACGCGTGCGGCTCATAGCGGAGGACCGATGCCTCCCAGTCGGCCCATCCCAAAGAAAACTTCCGACCCGCAGTCGTCTGGCCCTGGGACGAGATCTCGCCTCGGCGGTTCCAGGCCTGATAGGCGATGGCGTCGCCATCAGCGGATTTCCACAGAAAAAGGCTGGGCGACGCCCGTCCCGCTTCCCGCCAGCGCAGTTCGACCAGGACGGCCGGGTTCTCGGGACGATCCGAAAGAGAGGTCGGCTTTCCCTCCCGCATGGCGAAATCGGGCCAATAGCCGGTAAGGTATGCCTGCGCTCCGCCGGGCAAATCGAGAACCTTCCCGACATAGGAAGTGACCTCCCAGGCGTTCTTCTCTCCCGATGGGGAGATCACGACCAGGAGCATCTGCCGACTCTGCTCGTCCGGAACGAGAAAGAACCGGTACCCTGACGGGATTCCGTCGGCCGCATGGGTGATCGGCTGCTCGGGGGACCGGGCGAAGACGACCTGGGCCTCATGCAGGGTCCGGCCTGGGGGCGAGACCGGCGGTTCGGAGAGCCAAAGAACCTTGGCGAGGCCAAAAAAATCCTGGACTTGGTGGGCGGGCTCCTTTTCCAGGAGGGCGAGCAGGGTCTTCTGCCGGGCCATCCGGCTCTCCAGCAGGAGACTGATGCCGGGTCCGGCGGAAGAATCGGAGGAGGGGACGATCTCCTCGACGAGCGTCAAATCCGAGGAGAAATCGTCGATGACTAGGCGGAGGTCCGTTCCAGGGATCGCGATCTTGCGCGGGTGGTCGGGACGAGGCCGCCAGAGTTCGGTAGGGAAGCTCACTCGGAAGACCTCGTTGCGCAGAGGATTCTCCAGGAAGAGCGCTGTCTGGTTGAGCGTGACCCGGTCTTCGGCGGGCTCGCCGAGCCGCAGGTGGACAAAACCCTCGAAGCCTGCGAGGCGTCCGATCATCGCACCGGCGAGCAGAAGGATGATTCCGTAATGGGTGATGACGAATCCGAGATGCTGCCGCTTCCAGGGAAGCCGTGTGAGGGTGACGGCAAAGAGGTTGATGCAGAGGAGCACGAGCCAGCCAAGGAACCAAGGGGACCGGTAGACATAATATTGGGCGACCGTCGAGTCGAATCGCGACTCGATCACGGTCGCGGCGGCGCAGGCGGCCGCCAAGCTGAGGAGCAGGGCGACGGCGAGGCGGAGGGATGCCAGGCCGTGGATGACCTTCCAAAGGGAGGAGTTGCGCTTGCGCTCGGCGATGAGTTCCTCGCGGGCTTGGTCGGAGAGGGAGGAGAAGAATTTCACCCGGGCGGAAGGGAAGCTTGTGGCGGATTCCGAAGCTTTTATGCTAGTCGGGAACATGCGGGGAAGCCAAGCGGAAATCCATTCCTCGGACGGCGCCTAGGAAGCGAACCAGGGGGATCTGATCTACATGAGCCAACCCTTCACCGATCTGGCCATCGCACGGAATGCCCGTCCCGCTCCCATCGAGGAGATCGGAGCCCGGTTAGGAATCCCGAAGGAGGCCCTTCTCCCCTACGGAACGGGGTGCGCCAAGCTCGACTGGTCGTTTCTCAAGACCCTCCGTGGTCGGCCCAAGGGCCGGATGGTCCTGGTAACGGCGATCACACCGACCCCGGCCGGAGAGGGGAAGACGACGACGGCGATCGGCTTGGCCGACGCCTTGCAACGGTTGGGAAAAAAAGCGGCGGTCTGCCTGCGCGAGCCGTCGATCGGGCCAATCTTCGGCAGAAAGGGGGCGGCGACCGGAGCGGGTCGGGCGCAAGTCGTGCCTCGGGAGGAGATCAACCTCGAGTTTACCGGGGACTTCGCCGCGGTCGGCCTTGCGCATAATCTGCTTTCCGCGCTCGTGGACAACCATTTCTATCACGGAAACGAGCTTGCGCTCGATCCGAGCCGGCTCTACTGGAAGCGGGTGGTCGACATCAACGATCGGGCGCTGCGGCAGATCATTGTCGGCTTGGACGGCCGCAAGGGGCTCGTTCGCAGGGATGGGTTCGAGATCATCGCCGCATCGGAGGTGATGGCGATCCTATGCCTGGCGCGGGATTTCGCCGATTTGCGCACGCGCCTATCGGAGATTCGCGTGGCCGCCCGCATCGGCGAGGGCTCGGTGACCGCGGGAGATCTCGGCGCCTCCGGAGCGATGGCTGCCCTGCTCCGGCACGCCTTCTTGCCCAATCTGGCGCAGACCCTCGAGCAGACCCCGGCGTTCATTCACGGGGGGCCGTTCGGGAACATCGCGCACGGGTGCAGCTCCGTGGTCTCCATGGAGACGGCATTGAGCCTGGCCGACTGGGTCGTGACCGAGGCGGGGTTCGGCAGCGATCTCGGGGGAGAGAAGTTCATCGATATCTTCTGCCGCCAGTCGGGCCTACGTCCGGCGGCCGCGGTGATCGTCGCCACGATCCGGGCCCTCAAGTTCCACGGGGGGCTGCCCCTGGACGCTCTCGAGCGGGAAGATTTCGGAGCCCTGGAAGCAGGGTTTGCCAACTTGCGGAGGCATGTGAAGATCATGCGGGATCTCCTAGGGCTGCCTGTGGTCGTCGCCTGGAACCGTTTCACCTCGGATACCGATGCCGAACTGCGATTCGTCGAAGAGAGAGCAAGAAGCCTGGGCGTCCCTTCCGCCCAGTGCCGGCATTGGGCGGAGGGAGGGGCGGGTGCGGAGGAGTTGGGAAGAAAGCTGCTGGAAGCGGCGGCCGATCCCGCCCCCTTTTGCTTCCTCTACGGCGAAGACATCCCGCTTTGGGAAAAGATCGTCACGGTAGCCGAGAAGGTTTACGGCGCCGGCGAGGTGAGAGCGGATGCTTCCGTCCGGCGCGCGCTCCGCCGGATGGAGGAGGAAGGTTTCGGCCGCCTGCCCGTCTGCTTCGCGAAAACCCAGTACTCCTTCTCCGCCGATCCCCGGCTCCGCGGAGCGCCCGAAGGGCACTGCCTTCCGGTTCGCGAGGTGCGCCTGGCCGCCGGCGCGCGCTACGTGCTGGCCCTCTGCGGAGAGATTCTCACGATGCCCGGGCTGCCGAAGGAACCCGCCTCGCTGCGGATCGATATCGATGACGATGGGCGAGTCGTGGGCGTTCTCTAGCCAGCCCTCTTGCAAGGCTTGCAGCCAAGGCTGCAATCCAATGCTGTCTTTTTTCCATGAAATACGCCACTCTAGCTTTCGGTGTATCACTGCCTGTTGGCGGCGCTGGAGCAGAGCCCCGTCGATGATGCTGTGCTCGATCACGCCCGCGAGTTGGCCCGGCTCTCAGGCGCCAGGCTGGTGCTTCTTCACGCCTGCCCCGTTCCCGCCGTTCCTCTCGCCGGCATTGAGGAGTGGACTCTGGAATCGGGCGAGCGGATCGCCCTGCGCCAGGACGAAGCGATGAAGCAGGCGCGGCGCTATCTCGAAGCGAAGGCCCAGGATCTGGAAAGCCAAGGGCTCTCCGTCGAAGTCGAGCTCGCTTTGGGCGACCCGGTCAGCCAGATCGTTCGGACGGCGAAGGAAAAAGGTGCCGATATCATCGTGATGGGGAGCCATGCGCACACAATCCTGGGGGCGCTCTTCGGCCTGAGCACCTCCTTTCCGGTTCGGCGGCTGGCCGAGGCTCCGATCCTCCTTGTTCGGACCGAGCGGCAAGCATCCGTCAGTGAATCCAACCCCAGCGGAAGCTAAACGGCCAGTAGACGAAGAGCCCGGTCCCAACCAGATCGTGCCGAGGTACGGGCCCCCAGAAGCGGCTGTCTTGGCTATCCGGGCTGTTGTCGCCCATCGCCCAGTAGCCATCCTTGGGGACGACGACCTCTTCTGCGGGAGAGCGGAGATATTGCTGGCCGGGGAGGATGACATAGCCATGGTATCCGTCGCGCCCCGCTTCGACGCGGGCCATGGCTGCGTTCGGAGGTCTGGGGCTTCCGTTGATTCGGAGGATCGGCGGGTCGATTTGGAGGTGGTCGCCCGGCACTCCGACGCACCGCTTGATGTAGAAAAGCGACCCGTCGAGCCCGTGATCCCGCAAGGTCGATTCGATGCCCTCTATGCCGGCTGTCCGGAAGACGAAGACCTCGCCGCGTTTCGGCTTGCGGAAGTTGTACACCGCCTTGTTGACGAGAACCTGGTCTCCCGCGACGCTTGCGAAGTTGAAGACGGGCTCTCCGGCGCGAAAGGATAGGCCGGGCCGCAGTCCAACCTTGTAGACGAGCGTCGGCGCCGGGATCCAGACCCTCCGCTTCTGCCCGTCGTCGAAGAGCAGGTCGGTATACTCGAGGAAAAACTTGCCGGGGACCAGGTCGACGAGAGTGGCGGGCCGCGAGAGGCGCAGATAGTGGTACTGCTTGCCGAAGAGAACCATCTCGAGCAGACGCACGGGGACCGCTGGCGGAGGTTCGGTCCGGGCGATCGTCTGGATCCCGTAGAGGGTCGGCTTCATCGAATCGGTGGGAATCTTGAAGGGCTGGAGGAAGTAAGCGCGGATGGCCAACGCGGCGGCGATCGCCACCAGAAAGATTTCGACGTTCTCCCGCAGCTCCTGCCAGGGTTTTCGAGGAAAGAGCTTCCCGGCGAGCTTGTCCCCTCGGTCGAGAAGAGCGGAAGCGCCTTCGGGAGGGGCGTGGGGGTCGGCGAGGTAGGAAGCGACCTCCGTCTGGAAAGCCGCCGCGTTCTGCCGCGCTTCCGGGGAGAGCAGGTCCTTCTGGCGGATCGACATGCGGTGAATCGCCTTTCGCAACCGAGCCAGCTCCTTCCTCCGGCGGCGGCGTTCGCGCCGGTCGGAAAACGAGGAGGGGACTGCTTTCATGAGCCACTCTCCGTTTTGAGAATCTGCAAAAAGGCTTCCTGTGGAATGTCGACGCGACCAAAGGTCTTCATTCGTTTCTTTCCTTCCTTCTGCTTCTCCAGGAGCTTGCGTTTACGGGTGATATCGCCTCCGTAGCACTTAGCGGTCACATTCTTCCCCACTGCGCCGATGTCCTCGCGGGCGAGGATCTTGCTTCCGACAGCCGCTTGGAGGGCGATCTTGAAGAGATGCCGCGGGATCAATTCCCGCAGCTTGGCCAGGATCGCCCGGCCGCGGGCTTCCGCTCGGCTCCGCGCCACGATGCAGGAGAAGGCTTCCACGGGCTCTCCATTGACGAGGATGTCAAGCCGGATCAAGTCTTCGGTCTGATAAGGGCCCGGCTCGTAGTCCATCGAGCCGTAGCCCCGGGTGAGGGACTTCAGCCTGTCGTTGAAATCGATGAGGATTTCGCTCAGCGGGATCCGGCAGCGGAGCATCACCCGGTCTTCGCCGGCCGATTCGGTCGACTCGCAGATCCCGCGCTTTTCCAGGACAAGCTGAAGGATCTCTCCGATCCGTTCCGTTGGAATGAGCAGATAGGCGCGCACCGTCGGTTCGGCGATCGAGTCGATCTGAGACGGGTCGGGCATCCGGAGCGGATTGTCCACCTCTATGGTTTTGCCGGACGTCAGCCGCACCCGGTAGACGACGCTGGGATAGGTAGCTAGGATCTCGACTTGGTGCTCGCGCCGGAGCCGTTCTTGGACGATCTCCATGTGGAGCAGGCCCAGAAAGCCGCACCGCAGGCCCGAGCCCAAAGCCGCGGAACTCTCTTGGGTGAAGGTGATCGCCGGGTCGTTGATCTGGAGCTTGTGTAGGGCGGCCTTGAGCTTTTCGAAGTCCGCCGGATTGACGGGATAGATGCCGCTAAAAACCATCGGGCGGACATCCTGGAACCCAGGGAGCGGTTCGGCCGCCGGCTGGAGAGCGGAAGTCAATGTATCCCCGATCTTAACCTCAAGCGGGCTCTTCATGTTGGCGATCACATACCCGGTCGCTCCCGCCTCCAGGCGGGCTTGCGCGGTCATCTTGGGGCTAAAGATCCCCACTTCCTTGATTTCGTAAACGCTTTCCGTCGCCATTAGCAGGATTTTCTGACCCCGGGAGAGCTCGCCCGACCGGACGCGGACGTAGAGCACCACCCCTCGATACGGATCGAAGACCGAATCGAAGACCAGGGCGCGGACGATCCCGTCGGGGAAGGGCTCCGGCGGGGGGATCCGGCGGATCACCGCTTCCAAGATTTCCGTTATGCCGATCCCGGCCTTGGCGCTCGCCAGGATCGCTTCTTCTCCGGGAATAGCGAGAACCTCTTCGAGCTGCCGCTTCACCGAGGCCGGATTGGCGGTGGGCAGGTCGATCTTGTTAATGACCGGGATCAAATGGAGGTTCTGCCGCGCGGCCAGCTGCACGTTCGCGACGGTCTGCGCCTGGACTCCTTGGGCCGCGTCGATCACGAGCAGAGCTCCTTCGCAGGCCGAAAGACTTCGGGAGACCTCGTAGGAAAAATCGACGTGGCCGGGCGTGTCGATCAGGTTGAGCTGATAGGTTTCCCCGTCTGCGGCCTCGTAACGCATTGTCACCGGGTGCGCCTTGATCGTGATCCCCCGTTCTCGCTCCAGATCCATCGAATCGAGGAGCTGGTCCTGCATCTGCCGCTCGGGGATCGTGCCGGTAGCCTGGAGCAACCGGTCGGAGAGGGTCGTCTTGCCGTGGTCCACATGGGCGATGATGCAAAAATTGCGGATGCGGGATGGAGAAAACATGCGGGCGTTCTTCACCTCTTATAATGGAGAAAAGACCAGGCCGCAAAAGGTTAACCTGCATTTCCGCCGGGCTGACCGAGCGCCTGCTCGACCCGCTGGTGGAGCCGGTTGCAACCGATGGGAAGCTCTACCAAGAGAGAGCTCAGGCGCTCCTTGGGAGTCTTTTCCAGGGAAGCGAGCACTGCGCCGAGGGCGAAGGCTGCGTCGCATGCGGGCGAAAGCGCATAGACGCTCTGCTTCTCGAGCCGCTCGAGGGCGGAAGCGGCCGCGTGCAGCAGTGCGGCGAAGCTGCGTGGAAGCCGCCGGCTGCCGAGAAGGCTGCGGCAGACGGATTCTCCTTCGTAGAAGGGGCCGTGCATCGAACGGTAAGCGTGGAGGGAGCAGAAGCCGCGGAGCACCGCCGCTTGTTCCTCCGGGGGTGGAGCCTCGCCCGCCGATGCATCCTGCACCAGCGCATGCAACGCCGCCGCGAGGTTCCCCATCCCTTCGATCGCCTGCCCGAGCGCAAGGAAATCCGATGCCGCTCCTTGCGCCAGTGCGGTCCGGGCGATTTCATAGAACGCGGCGATCCCTCGCACCCAGGGGAGGGAAGGAGTCCGGGGGAAGGCCACGGGAAGATCGGGATCCGGAGAGCCCGGCGGATCGGCGGGGAGCTCGCTTAACAGCTCCCATGCCTCCTCCGGAAGCTCCTCCCGCAGGAGGCGCGCGTTGAATCGGGCGGCTCCAAGGGAACTTCGGACCGAGAGCGGATTTTCCTCAGCGTCGAGAAACCAGAATAGCTGGCCCGCCGTGCCGGAGTTCGGACTGGGGAGAGACATGCGCAACGCTTGGCGCAGCCGGATCAGCGCATCCTCTCCCCTGCCATTTTCTCGGTCCCAGCAAAGCGGCCAATAGGCCTCTACGAGCCGGATTGTGTCGAGCGCCCGGGTCAGGTAGCGGGAGAGCCAATAGAAGTAGGCCGCTTTTCGGAAGATCATGGCTCTGCCGCGTTCTCCGCCCCTCCGGCTTTTGTGCCGACCCCCGATATCCAAGTGTCCTTGCTTCCTCCTCCTTGGCAGGAGTTCACGATAAAGGACCCTTTCGCCAGGGCGACGCGGGTGAGCCCTCCCGGAACTACCACGGGATCGGGAGCGAGGAGAACGAATGGGCGCAGGTCGACTCGGCGGGGCTGGAAGCGTCCGTCGATCCAGCAAGGGAGGTGCGAGAAGGAGAGCACGGGTTGGGCGATGTAGTTCCGAGGTTCGGCGAGGATTCTTTCTCGAAAGGCGGCGCGCTCCTGGATGCTGCTCGCCGGTCCGAAGAGCATGCCGTATCCTCCGGCTTGGGAGACTTCCTTGACGACGAGCTTCTCCAAATTCGCCAGGACGTGGTTTCGCTCCGCCGTCCGTTCACAAAGAAAGGTCTCCACGTTCGGAAGGACCGGGTCTTCTGCGAGGTAGTACCGGATCATTAATGGGACGAACGGGTAGATCGCCTTGTCGTCGGCGACCCCGGCTCCGATCGCATTGAGGATGTTCACCCGTCCCGCCCGGAAAGCCGCGAAGAGCCCCGGTACCCCCAGAAGAGACTCCGGCCGGAAGGCGAGCGGATCGAGAAAGTCGTCGTTGAGCCGCCGGTAGATGGAGCCCACTCCCTTCCAGCCAGAAGCAGTCCGAAGCTGCACGTTTCCCTCGATCACGGCCAGATCCTTCCCTTCTGCCAGCGCAATGCCCATCTCCTGAGCGAGGAAAGTGTGCTCGAAGTAGGCCGGATTATGGATTCCGGGTGTCAGGAGGACCGCGAGCTTATCCCGAGCCCCCTCGGGGCGGAGGGATTGGAGAGCCTGCCGCAAAAGGGCGGGATAGGATTCGATCGAGGCGACAGGGGCGGATTCAAAGAGGGAGGGAAGGACCCGGCGCAGGACGCGACGGTTGATGAGCATGTAGGAAGCCCCGCTTGGAACCCGCAAGTTGTCTTCCAAGACGACGAAGCCGTCCCGCAGTCGAAGCAGATCCGGCCCGGCAACCATCACATAGATCCCGTGGGGCATCGCGACCCCGACCATTTCCTTCCGGAATTGGGACGATCCCAGGACGAGGTCGGCGGGGATGATTCGATCGTGCAGGATCCGGGCCTGACCGTAGATATCCTGCAGAAAGCAGTTGAGCGCGGTCACCCGCTGGATGAGTCCCCTCTCCAAGCGGAGCCATTCCGAAGCTGAGAGAATGCGAGGCAGAAGGTCGAAGGGAAAGATGCGTTCTTCGCTTCCGGAGCCGACCGCGAAGGTGACTCCGCGGCGGCGGAACTCTTCGCCAGCCGCTCGTTGCCGTTCTTCCCATATTTCCGGCCCCAAGGTTTCCAGAAGCTCCCAGAGACCTCGGTAGGGGGGCCGGGGCCGGCCCGTCGCGTCGACCATCTCGTCGAAATCGGCGTCAAGCCCGTAATCCATGCCGGGCAAGCAGTTCTTTTGGCGATCGCCGACACCGGCGGGGGCCGGGAAGGAGGAAGGCATGGCCGCCCTTCAGTATAGCAGGAACCATGCCGGGGCGGAACGCTAGCCGCCATATCCCACCAGTACGGGCTTTCGCGTGAGAAGGGTGCTGGTCGAGTCGCTTGCGAGCAGTTTTAGCCGCGCGGAGCGTTTCTCGTGAGGCGGTATCGAGCAAAATTCTCCTTCGATTTGCCTGAATCCGAAGGCTGCAAAGGGGAAAAAGCCCGTTGTGGAGCAACGGCTCCGCCCGATCGTAGGCTCTTGCCGAAGGAACAGAACTGGGGTTTTGCCAGATGCGCAGCAAGGCAGCACTCGGAAGGCGTGGGTCAAGAGGCTCTTCCCAGGATAGGATAGGCGCTGCTCAGCGAGAGGAAGACGCGGCGGACGCGGACTCGGACCAGCGTGCCGATCTTAAGGAGCTGGAGCCGGAGGATGTCGACCTGGGCCTGGGCCCAGTCCGTTCCTCGCAGACCCAGCCGTCGCAGCGCTTCCACCAGCGAGTATGCCAGAGCCGAGAAGGAGAGCCGAAGTTGGTTGCCGGCCATTTGCGCGGTCGAGAGCCGGTTGGCAAAGAGATAGCGCTCTTCCTGGATCTGATTTTCTCCCTGTCGCTGCGCGCAGAGTAGAGCTTCTCCTCATTTGCGTTCCGCTATGCCCGCTATTGGTGAGACGTGCAGGGTAGTGAGAATGCGGGCTAGAGCGGGGGTGCCATGAATTCCGGGCCGATCGGCTCCGGAACGTGCTGTGCGAGGATCCGGTCGATTTCGGCCAAATCGCGGTCCGAAAGAAGGGAGGACGGCAATGCCGCGGCCTCCTGGATCTGTGATGGTTTGCGTGCTCCCCACAGGACGACCGAGATCCCCGGTTGCTGGAGCGCCCATCGGGCGGCGAGCTGCGCCAGAGTGAAGCCGCGGGCCTCGGCCAGCTTACGCAGATCGGCCGCTGCAGCTAGGTAACACCCGAAGGTTTTGCCCTGAAATTTGGGATCGATCCGGCGAAGATCTCCCGGCGGGAAGGTGTGCCGGGCGGTGAACTTGCCAGTGAGAAGCCCCCGGCAGAGGACGCCGTAGGCGATGACGCCGATGCCGTGTGCGCGGCAGTAGGGAAGGACATCCTTCTCGATCCCGCGCTCGAAGAGGTTGTAAGGGGGTTGATCGGTATGAAGCGGGGCGACCTTGCGCCAAGCCTCCATCTGTTCCGGAGAATAGTTGCTTACGCCGAGCGCGCGAATCTTGCCACGGGCTTGCAAATCGAGGAGGGTCTCGGCCGTCTTCTCGATCGGTACCCGCGCATCGGGCCAGTGAATCTGATAGAGATCGATCCAATCGACTCTCAGCCTGCGCAGGCTCTCGTCGACCTCCCGCCTCAGCCGTTCCGGACTCGAGTTGCGCCGTATCTCTTCCCGCGCATTCCATTCGAGGCCGCCTTTGGTGGCCAGCACGATCTTGTCCCGACCGATATTCCGGACTGCCTTCCCGACGATCTCCTCCGCTCGCCCGAATCCGTAGACCGGAGCGGTATCGACCAAGCAGATGCCGGCGTCGACCGCCGTCTCGATCGCGGCCACGGCGTCCGCTTCTTCCGCACCGCCCCACATCCATCCGCCCATGACCCAGGTGCCTAGTCCGATTCGGGAAACCTGCTCTTCCAGCCCGGGCAGCGACGTATATTCCATCGGATCTCCTCCCTCTGGAGACTGCCTGCTCTCCGCCGGCTCATCCTAGCAGCCTGTCGACCTTGGTGCGAGAATTTGCCGCGATGCGGCGGCAGTCCGATGCGGCATGGGGACTGACTGTCCCGGGAACCATAAAAACCAGGATACTGCGACGGCCGTTCTTCCGGCGGAGAGCGACCATAGGGATCCAATCGGAAGAGAACCGGAGTTGCGGGCTCCCCCAAGCTTCCCAAGGCGCTGGAAGTTGTACGCCAAGCAGACCAAGGACCATTCGCCCTGGACTTTGGCTTGCCCGCGGAGCCGAAAGGCCCGGAAGCCCATCACCGATTTGATGATGCCGAAGACCGGTTCGACCATCTGCTTGCTTCGAGCATAGAGGCGGCGGCCATTCCGGACTGGCGAGCTTCTCGATCCTCTTGCGTCTCCACGGGGCGGTATACGCCACGGGCTTCTCCCGTCGACGATCGGCGGGCCGGAACTCGTATCGCCGGCGGCATTCCCGAGCTTCGGCCCTCATCGGAGAGTTCATTTCAATTGCCTCCGCCTGTAGAGCCTCGACCTCTTCGCCATGGGGATACCCCGTGTCGGCCAGCAGCGCACGGACCCGACCGGCTGCCGTAGGAATGGCCCGCACGCCGACTTCCCACTCGCCGGTTTCGTTGGCGCACACACTCACCCGAGCCGAAAGAAAGCACCAAGGCACTCCCTTCCGCATCTACGGCCGCTTGCGCATTAATAGCTCCGTGCGAAGGCTTCGCTTCCCGCTCTTGCGCATCTGCCGGCTCAAGGGCTCGGTCAGGTTGCTTTGTTCCTCCGCCCCAGGATTCTCCTCCGGAGGGTGGATATGCCGCCCTTTGGCAGTCCCCTTACGGGCTGCCCGTTCTTTTTCCTTCCGCTCGGAATCCGCACGCTCCCGCTCCGCTCGCTCCTTGGCCCCTTCCTCCAGGCCGCGTTGCGCTTCCTCCCGCTTTTGCCTGGAGTCGCTGCCGCCGACCGATCTCCGCGGAGAGCTTGCCCGGATCCGCTTCGTCGCTTCCTCTCTCCGGTCCGCTTCCTCCTCTTTTTCCAAGATTCTCCCGCCGAAACCGGCAGATCGCCTCGCGATCCGGATGGGTGTTCGCACAAAGATCACGCACCGCCACATCTCGCCGCGGCCGCCGCCTCGACCCTCCGACTCGGAAAGATTCCGTTGGGATAGCAGTAAATCAAAAGCGAGAGCATCATCGACGGCGATACTGCGCGTCCCCCGTCCGGCTCGCGTTCACTCGAAAGAATGCACTAATTCGTCCTCGTCCACCCAATCCCGCAGGTCCCCGGGCAAAAGCATCGGCGCCGATCCACCGTCGCAATCCGCTCAGCCATGCCCTCTTTTACCAGATATTCCAGCGGGAAACGGAAAGTCCGACAGGCTGTTAGGTGGGAAAGACCATGGGAAGGCCGGCGGAGACCGGCAAGGCAAGAACCCTGGCCGACGCGCTCCCGCCGACCTCCTCGGGATGTCGCATTGTCATCCGGGCCGCCTTCCGTCAGAGTAGCTTCATGGCGCTTATCTTACGTGGTCGACGGCGGGTGTCTGGCTGGTGGCACGGATCGCTGTCGGCCGGGACTTCCCTCATGGTGGGAGCCTTCGCCGCGGTCGCACGGCCCGAGCCGGCAGGAGCCTTGTCGGCGTACGACCGCGCTGTGGTGGAAGTGGTTCGCCGCACGCTGCCGGCCGTGGTTTCCATCTCGGTCGAAAAGAGAAGCTGGGGGCCTTTCGGGTCGACTCGGAAAATCGAGGCGATCGGAACAGGGCTCGTCGTGTCGAAAAGAGGAGAGGTGGTGACCTGCGCCCATGTGCTGGGCAAGAGCGTGGCGCGGAGGGATCTGCTCGTGACTTTCTTTGACGGGCGTGTGCGGCTCGCGCACTTGATCCGTGCCGACAGGAAAACCGATCTCGCGCTTTTGCGGGTCGAGCCCGGAACCCTTCCGGGAGTTTTTCCCTACTCCCGTCTATCCGAAGGGCTCTTGGGCATGACGGTCCTCGTCATCGGCTCGGGCATAGGTTACGGGAATACGGTCTCTCGGGGCGTGCTGAGCGCGCGGCCGCGCGGCATCGGGATAGACCGGGGGCTTGCGTTCCCCTTGCTCCAGGTGGATGCTCCCGTGAACGAAGGAGATAGCGGAGCGCCCGTTGTCGATCTTGAAGGAAAGCTGGTCGGTCTCTGCTTCGCGAAGGTGACCGGGCGGTCCGTGGAGGGCGTCGGCCTTGTGATCGGAGCGCCGATTGTCGCCAACTGGCTCGACGGGCTAGCGGTCGGCGGGTCGCGCCGGCCCCGCCGATCAAAACGAGTAGACGGTTTCCACCGCCCAAAGGAACGCAGGACCGCTCGAAAGGGGGAAGAGGAGGGTTCCGGTCGGGAAAATCGGGGTGCCGTAGATCGCCGCACCCCAATCCATCCGGAACTCGGTTCGCACCATCAGGTTCTCCCAAATGTCGAAGCCGACGGTCCCCGTCACGCTCCAGATGTCTTCCGGTCCGATGTGCTCCGGGAGGATCTCGTTGGCGCTCGCATGAATCCAGTCGGTCCGGAGGGCGAAGCTGACGAAGCTGCTTATCTGGTATCGAGCCCAGAGGCTGGCTCCGAGCCAATGGGAAGCCTGGAGCGAGTCGGCCCCGGGAGCGGCAACGCCTTCGTAGAAGCCGCCCGTGGCTTCCCAAGCGAGCAGGATGCGGTCGCGCGCGGCTTTGGGAATCCACTCCCCCCAGATATCGCCTAAGAAAAACGGCGCCGCGCGGTTCAGGGGGCTTTGGACGAAAACCCCGCTCCCCGGAATGGACGGAGCCAATCCGAATCCGGGAGGGTCGGCGCCGTCGGGCCCATAGAGGGCGCTGGCCACCAGCCGGGCGTTGCGCGCGGGAGCGTCGAAGGCTGCGGAGGCTAGAAAAAGATAGGCCTCTGCGCTGCCGAGGCTATTCGTGCTTTCCCCGAAGAAGGGGAATCCTGCTCGCGCAGCGTTGAACGATCCATCGAGCACTCCGAGCGTGGTCTCTACCCAATCGACCGGTCGATAGACCGCCTCCGTTCCGGTGACCATCTCCGGGATCAGGTTGCTGTACAGGTTGCCATAGGTGAAATTGAGGTTGGCGGGGCGCTCCATCACTTCGAATCCCAAGGGAGGAACGAACTTCCCGATCTTCAGGTCGATGGCGTTCCCGACGGGAATGCGAAGGAGGATATAGGCTTCGGCCAGCAGGAAGCTCGAAGTGTTCCGCGCGTTCCCCGCCTCCGTGGGGACTCCCAGTCCGGCCAGGTTGTCCGGTCCTCCCATGGAGGCCGCATCCTGGCCGGCGAAAAGATCCACACGGAATCCCATTTCCCATCGGTTCTGATCATCCAGCGGCCTTTCGAGGAGCAGCCGCACGGCGTTGAAGTTGAATCCCCCGCCGGCGATCCCGTCGTCGGCCATCCGGGTCGGAATTCGAGCATTGGGGGGAATGAAGTTGTCGACGAAGGAGCTGTCCAGATATCCGGCGAGCCGGATGCCCGGACGCACGGTTTGGACGGCGATCCCGCCCTCTTCGAGCGCCTTTTGGAGCTCGGCCGTGCCCGGGACGGCGGCGCTCGTCGTGGCGAGCGTAGGATCGGACTGGGCTCTGGCCGGGAGCACGGAGGAAAATCCGATCCAAGCCAAGGTTGCAAAAAGCCGCGCGGGCAGGGAGAACTCCGGGGAACCGCTCGGAATGACAGGGGCCGGCGTAGGCAAAGCTCGGAATCTCGCCGGAACAAAATGGGGTTGCTTGTCCACCTCGTTTCCCGTAGGAGAGAAACGCCATCTCCCACCTTAGCCCTCAAGGCAAATCGCGATGCGCGTCGATCCAAACGGCAGCGGGCCGGCTAGAGCCGATCCTTCCCGGAACCGACTGTGTAAAGCGGTTTGCGGGAACGCCGGGTTGGGGGAATGCCGGGGTCGGCTCGTCCGAACGCGGGAAGGCCCGCGCCTCGATGAAGATCTGTGACGTAACCCAGTTCTATTCACCGCGCAGCGGCGGGGTGAGGCGTTATCTGGGCGAAAAGCAGGAATATGTCCGGGAGCGGACGGAGGATGAGCACTATCTGATCGTGCCGGGCGAAAGGACCACGCACCAGTGTGAAGGCAGGACGCACCTGATCACAATAGCGTCTCCGAAGATCGACCGGACCTCGCGCTATCGTATCCTTTGCAACGTTCCGCTGGTCCGCTCGATTCTGCGCGAGGTTCGCCCCGACATCGTCGAATCCGGAGATCCCTATCATCTGGCGTGGACGGTCCTTCGGAGTTCCCGCGAGCTCGGTATTCCGGCCGTCGCTTTCTATCATTCCCACTTTCCGGATGCCTATTTGCGCACGGCTTGCCGCTTCGGGGGCCGACTGGTCGAGCAGATGCTCTTCTCTGCAGCCCGGAGGTACATTGTCCGCTTGTACGCCCGTTTCCGGTACACCTTCGTGCCCTCGGCCACGCTCCAAAGGCTTTTGGAGTCTTGGGGGTTGAGGAATACGATTCCGATTCGCCTCGGGGTTGATGCGCGGACGTTTTGTCCCGGACCGGACGGCCGGGCCTGGCGAGAAGAGCTCGCGGTGCCCGATTCCGCCTTTCTGCTCCTGTACGTAGGGCGGCTCGCGCGCGAAAAGAACATTTCGGTCTTGCTGCGCGCCTTCCAAGCCCTGCGCGCTTCGCGTCGACGCGACTATCGGCTCCTGGTGGTAGGCGACGGGCCGCTCAGGCAGCAGGTGCGGCGGTTGCAGGAGGAGACCGATGCGGTGATCTGGCGCCCCTACATCGAGGAGAAGACGGAGCTGCGGAGATGCTATCGGGCGGCGGACCTTTTCGTCCATCCGGGAGTCGTCGAAACCTTCGGGCTTGTCGCTGTCGAAAGCCAGGCCTGCGGTTGCCCAGTCATCGGCATCCGTGGGACCAACATGGATGATCATATCCATGCGGGCCTGGAATTGTGGGCGCACCGAAATTGCGCGGAGGAGCTGGCGGAGGCGATCGAGCGTGCCGCCGACCAGGACCTGCGGCAGATCGGCATTTCGGCTTCCGTGCGGACGAGAGAGATTTATGATTGGCCGAACGTTTTCATGGGACTTTGGCGCTATTACCGGTTGGCGATGGGAGGGGGTGCTCCGGCCCTCGAGAAGGCGGAGCTTCCGACGGGAGCGGTTCCGACGGAGTAGCCGGCGAGCCGGGGAGAGAGCGGAAAGATGAGCACGGCTGCGGCAGGGAGGGAGACGGAGGTCGTCACAATCCGTCCCTATCGTGCGAGCGATCGGGAGGGAGTTCGTCGGGTTTGCGCGGATACCGGTTTTTTGGGCTCTCCAATCGATCCGGTCTTCGAGGATCGCGAGCTCTTCGCCGACTACCTGACTTCCTACTACACGGACAAGGAGCCGGAATCGGCTTGGGTTTGCGAGGCGGGCGGGCAGATCGTCGGCTACTTGACGGGATGCCGGAAGCCGAGGGCCAAGGCGCGGTATCACCTTGTTCACAATGTGCGGTTCTTCCTGCGCGTGCTGGCCCGCTATCCGTCTTATCGGGCCTCTAGCCGGCGATATCTCCGCTGGCTCCTTTGGCACGGACGCCGCGAATCTCCGCGAAGCCTTCCGGACACCCCGCATTTTCACTTCAACATTTTGGCGCCGTGGCGCAGCGTGCCGCGCACCCGGGAGCTGGTGGATTCGTTTTTGGACTATCTGGTCCGACAGGGTGAGCGGGCCGTCTACGGCCAGGTTGTCGTCTTCGATCGCCGCCGCGGGGAACGGATGTTCGAGCGCTATGGATTCCGGGTGGTCGACCGGGTGCCGGTGACCAAATATGCCGGGTGGTTTTCCGGGTCGGTGTACCTCTGCACCGTGGTCAAAGACCTTCAGGCCAATCCTCGACTGTACGGCTCCTGTCCGCCTTCGCGCGAATGAACGAAGGGACTGCGCTGATCGTCTCTCTCCACGACGTCCACCCGGGTTCGTTTTCGCTCGTAGCCCGGCAGCGGGAGAAGCTGCGGGAATGGGGGGTGAGGGAAGCGAGCCTGCTCGTCGTTCCGGCCTACCATTGCGGATCGTTCTTTTGTGAAGACGGCGAGTTCTGCCGGTGGGTCGACCTCCAGAGGGAAGCGGGTGATGAGGCCGTTGTGCACGGTTACTTTCATTGGCGCGAGGCTGGCGCCAGCGACTGGCGGAGCTGGTTTTGGACCGAGATTTATACCCGGAGGGAGGCGGAGTTTTTCGATCTGCCGCCGGCCGAGGCGGCGAAGCGCCTCCGCTGCGCGCGCGAGCTCTTCGCAGCGCAGGGTTGGCCCGCCGAAGGGTTCGTGGCGCCCGGCTGGCTGATGCATCCGCGCCTCTGGCCGATTCTAGCGCGCGAAGGTTTCCGGTACACGACGCGGATCGGTGGGATATTGACCCTCCGTCCGGCGCAACGATGGATTCCCGCCCGGACTCACTGTTGGAGCACCCGGGCGGGTTGGCGGCGAGCCTGTTCGCTCGCATGGAACCGGCTGCTTTCGCGGGAGGCGGTCCGGCAGGTGGTCCGTGTCAGCGTCCATCCGGGGGATTTTCTTTACGGTTCGATCCGTGATCAGATCGAGCGGATCGTCAAGCGGGTCCTCGATCGAGGGAGCCGCCCTCTCAGTTACCTTCGCTATGTCTCGCGCTGATCTCCACCTGCATTCCCGGTATTCCGACCGGCCTTCCGAGTGGATCCTCCGGAAGATCGGATGCCGGCAGAGCTACTCCGATCCTGAGGCCCTCTACCGGAAGCTTTCCGACGCCGGCATGACCTGGAAGACGATCACCGATCATGATCGCATCGACGGCTGCCTGGAGTTGCGGGATCGGCATCCGGACGTCTTTCTGAGTGAGGAGGTGACGACCTTCTTCCCGGATGGCTGCGAAATCCACTTGCTGGTCTGGAACCTGCGCGAGGCCGATCATCCGCGAATTCAGGAGCTCGCTCCCGACATCGAGAAGCTCGCATCGTTTCTCCGCTTGAGAAACATCCCGCATGCGGTGGCCCACCCGTTGGAAAATCTCAACGGGAAATTCACTCCGGATCATTTCGAGAAGCTCATCTTGCTCTTTCGCGCGTTCGAGACAGCCGACGGAAGCCGTCCCGGGCTCCCGCAGGAGATTGCACGCCTCTGCCTGCTCGCTTTGACGCCCGAGCGGATCGCCGAGATCGCCAAACGTCAAGGGATGGCCCCGCTCGACGAGCCGGGCCATGAGAAAATCTTTGTGGGCGGATCCAATGATCACGGGGGGCTGGCCGCCGGTTCGTTCTGGACCGAAGCCGATGACGACGGGACCGTCGAAGGCTTTTTCCGGGAGCTTTTTGCTGGAAGGGGCAGAACGGGTGGCGGGGTGCCGGGCGACCCGGCGCGGTTTTCCATCGCCTTTTACAACATTGGATTCCAGTACGCCCAGGAGCGGCTCCGGCAGTCAGCTCCCCTGGCGGCGACGCTGCTGCAAAAGATCGCCGAACGCTTTGTCTCCGGGCAAAATCCCACGGCATTTTCCCTGGGTGAACGGATCGGCCACTTGGCGGCCGCGGTGCGCAGCGGGCAAGTCTTCGAGCTGCTCAAGCCCGGAGAGGGAACGCTGGTGCGCGCGTTCGCCGATTTCTTCACCAATCCCGACGTACGGGGCGAGATCGACCGGATCATCGAGCGGGCAGCGACGCCGGTCGACGCTTCCTTCCGTGTCGCATCCTACCTGGTGAGCCAGCTAGTCTACCGGCTGCTGATCGGCGCGGCCGCCCAGTTGAGGAGAGGAAGCGTGCTGGAGGCGTTCCAATCCTTGGCCGGACTTCTCCCGGTGGCGGCGGCGGCCGCTCCCCATCTTCTGGCCTTTCAACGCCAAGGAGTGGACCGTGATTTCCTGCGCGGCCTCAGCCGCCGGTATCTCTCCTCCCTTCCGGCTGAGATCCTCTTGTGCAAACGGGCTTGGTTCACCGATACCCTCGACGAGGTCAACGGGGTGACAAGGACAATTCAGGCCATGGCTCGCGCTGCCGCTCGGGCCGGAGCGGATTTGACGGTCGTCACTTCGCGGGCACACCCGAAAGTGGACGGAATTCTCTTCCGGAACTTCCCCCCGATCGGCGAGTTCGCGATCCCGGAATACGAGATGCAGAAGCTCTCGTTTCCTCCGTTCTTCGACCTCCTTGAGTTCGTCTACAAGGAACGATTCACCGAGCTGATCATCAGCACGCCGGGACCGGTCGGCTTGTGCGCGCTGGCGATCGGGAAGATCCTGGGACTGCGGGCGGTGGGGATCTACCACACCGACTTTCCTCAGTATGCTCGCTTTCTCAGTCAGGACCCGTGGATGGAAGGACTGGCATGGAGCTACATGGATTGGTTTTACGGCCAGATGGCGAAAACCTATGTGAATTCGTCCGCATATCTCCGCTCCTGGCGCAAGCGAGGCATATCGGAAGAAAAGCTGGCGATTCTCCCGCGCGGGATCGACGTCGATGCTTTTCATCCCTCGTTCCGGCGAACGGACTTCTGGGCGCAGAGGGGAGCGGCGGGTCCGGTGCTGCTCTATGTCGGGAGGATTTCCAAAGAGAAGGAACTCGGCTTTCTGCCGGCGGTCGCCGAAGCGTTGCGCCGTCGCGGCCTGAAGTTCACCCTCGCCTTCGTGGGAGAAGGGCCCTACCGCCAGGAGTTGATGCGGCTCCTTCCCGACGCGCTCTTTACCGGAGTATTGACGGGCAGGGCATTGAGCGAAGCCTATGCCTCCGCGGACATTTTCGTCTTTCCGAGCACGACCGACACGTTCGGCAACGCGGTGCTCGAAGCCATGAGCTCCGGGCTGCCGGTCGTCGTCTCCGATGTAGGGGGGCCTCCCGAGCTTTTGGCCCGGTTCGGGATGGGGCGCGTGTGCCGCGCCGGCTCACCCGAAGAATGGGCGCGTGCGATCGCCGAGCTGCTGACCTCTCCACCGCCTCGGGCTGAGCGGGAGCGGGTGGCCGAAGAGGTCCGCCGATCGTGGAATTGGGATCTGGCCTTCGCCCGCTTTTGGGAGTCGATCGGATCGTCGGGCGACGGACCGCATTGAGGCTTGCCCTCGCCTGCCGGCGGTGGCAACGCTTGTCTGCCAAGATGAACGCGTCCTTCCCGATTCTCCCGTTTGTCCCGCGCTCCTTTCTCCCCGCCGAAACCGATCTCTGCTCCCTTTGCTCTCTTGAAGGTCATTTCCGGCGACTGGAAGAAGAGTTGCACGCTGCCCGATCGGTATCTGCCCTGGAGAGTTGGCTTCGTCATTATGATGAGGTCCAGGCGGCGATGGACGAGGTGCGGGCCAAGCGCTACATCGCGATGACCTGTCAAACGGACGATCCGGAACGGGAAAAAGCGTACTTGGAAATTCTTACCGTCGTCGATCCGTGGAGGAAGCAACGGCAAATGGCGATCCTCCGCGCTTTTCACCGGCATCCCTGCTTCGCCGCCCTTCCCGAGACCTACGCTGTTTTTCGCCGAAGCGTGGAAATGCAAGTCCGCCTCTTCCGCGAGGAGAATATCGCACGCGAGACGGAAGAGGCGCGTCTCTGCCAGCAATATCAAAAGATCGTCGGGGCGATGACCATCTCCTTCGACGGGCGGGAACAGACCCTTGCCCAGGTAGGGAGAGTGCTCGAGGAGCCGGATCGAGAGAGAAGGCGGACAGCCTGGGAGCAGATTGCCAGGCGCAGGTTGCAGGACGCCGGGATGTTGGAGGAGATCTTTGATCGCCTGCTGTCCCTGCGGACGGAGATCGCCGCCGCCGCCGGATTCCCCGACTACCGCGAGTACGCCTTCGCCCGCGCCGAACGATTCGATTACACCCCGGCCGATTGCCTCGAGTTCGGCCGCGCGATCGAAGAGGTGGTCGTTCCCCTCTGCCGGGAGATGGACTCCCGGCGGGAGAAGCGGCTCGGGATCGATCGGCTGCGTCCGTGGGATCTAGCGGTCGACATCGATGGGAAACCTCCCCTGCGCCCGTTCCGGACGAGCGCCGAGCTGCTAGAGAAGACCGAAAGGGTGATCTGCGCCCTGGACAAGCCCTTAGGAGCTCTCTTCCGGCAGATGCGCCAAGACGGCCTGGTCGACCTAGAAAACCGCAAGGGCAAGGCTCCCGGCGGCTACCAAAGCACGCTTGCCGAAGCCCGACAGCCATTCATCTTCATGAACGCGGTCGGTACCCATCGCGACTTGGAAACCCTGCTGCACGAGAGCGGCCATGCCTTTCACACCCTCCTTGCGCGCACCCAGCCGCTTTATGCGTATCGATCCGCTCCCCTGGAATTTTGCGAGGTGGCGTCGATGGCCATGGAGCTTTTGGCCGCGCCCTACCTGGGAGAGTTTTACGGAGAGGAAGAACTACGCCGCGCCCGCCGCAACCATCTCGAGGGGATCCTCCGTTTTCTTCCTTGGATGGCGGTCGTGGACGGGTTTCAGCATTGGCTCTACACCCATCCCGGCCATTCGCGCGAAGAAAGAGCCGCTGTTTGGAAAGACCTGGTGCGGCGTTTCGGCGGAAAAGAGGACTGGTCCGGATATGAAGATGTTCTGGGCTCCCTCTGGCATCGTCAGCTCCACATCTTCGAATATCCTTTTTATTACATCGAGTACGGGATCGCCCAGCTGGGCGCCTTGGCGATTTGGAGCCGATTTCGCAGGGACCCCGAGGGAGCCTTGGAGGCATACCGGGGCGCCCTCGCGCTGGGCGGGTCGAGGCCTCTTCCCGACTTGTTTTCCGCTGCCGGAGCGCCCTTATCCTTTGGACGCGACAACTTAGCGACGCTGGTTGCGGCGGTTTGGGAAGAACTGCGCGGGCTCGGCGACGATGCGGGCTGATCCGCGTCCGGTTCCCTGCGCCGCTGCCGGTGGGCGGCGCCGGTGTCCCGACGGAAAGATCTATTCGGGAGGGGGGGGCGCGTGGACCTCGCGCTTCGCCTCGCGGGAGTCGTGCCGCGCCTTTTCGGTCAGCTCGGTCTTCCGGCGCCGAAGCTGAGCTTCCAGGCGGTCGACGATCAAATCGATGGCTTGGTAGAGGTCGTGCCCGCGATCCTCGGCATGGAGATCCCGTCCGGGAAGAGAAAGGTGGACCTTGACGATGAAGGCCTGCTTGTTAAGGGTAGCCTTGGGCGGATCGTGCTGGACGTTGACATGGGCGGCGACGATTCTATCCTCGTGGCGTTCCAGCTTTTGTAATTTTTTGTCAACGTAGGAGCAAAAGGCTGGGGTCAGCTTAATTCCTTGCGGATTCCATTGGATCTGCATGGTTGTAAACTTTCTGCCCTGATTTTCCTTTTGTCCAGGGGTTTCTACGAGAACGGTGGAGGCGATGATAAGAGCGGCGGATGCGGATTCCCGTGCCGAGGAGGCGGTCTCGATCTACGACACCACGCTGCGGGACGGAGCCCAGGGGGAGAACGTCCACTTTTCCCTTTCGGACAAGTTGCGCATCACCCGGAAGCTCGATGAGGTCGGGATTTCTTACATCGAGGGAGGGTGGCCGGGCAGCAATCCGAAAGATTTAGCCTTTTTCCGGGAAGTGGCGCATCTGCCGCTTCGGACGAGCCGGATCGTCGCCTTCGGCAGCACGAGGCGGGCCGGCACCGCCGTGGAGGAGGACCCTCAGATCCTCATGCTTTTGGATGCCGATACCCAGGCTGTCGCGGTCTTCGGCAAGACCTGGCTTCTGCATGTCCGCGAGATCTTGCGCGCCACCGCGGCTGAGAATTTGGCGATGATTCAGGAAACCGTCGCCTTCTTCAAGCAGCGCGGGAAGGAAGTGATCTATGATGCCGAGCACGCCTTCGATGGATATCGCGAGGATCCCGGCTACGCCTTGGAGACCTTGGCAGCCGCTGCCGAGGCCGGAGCGGACTGGGTGGTTCTCTGCGACACCAACGGCGGGTCGCTACCGAAGCAGGTGGCGGAGCTCACCGCGCTGGCTCGGCAGAAGATCGGTTGTCGCATCGGGATCCATACGCATAACGACGGCGAGCTTGCGGTCGCCAACGCCCTGGCCGCGGTGGAAGCGGGCGCGACCCAGGTTCAGGGCACGATCAACGGCTATGGGGAAAGGACAGGCAACTGCAATCTGATTTCGACCATCGCCAATCTCGAGCTCAAGCTGGGCAAGCGTGCTCTTCCCGCCGGCAGTCTTTCCCGCCTCCGGGAACTTTCCTACTTCGTGGACGAGACCGCCAACCTCGCTCCGAACCCGCGCGCCCCCTTCGTCGGCCGGTGCGCCTTCGCCCATAAGGGCGGCACGCATGTCAACGCGATCGGCAAGCTCTGCCGCAGCTATGAGCACATCGAGCCGGAAGCCGTCGGGAACCGGCGGCGGATCCTGGTGGGCGAGCTTTCCGGTCGGAGCAATATCGTCATCAAGGCGCGGGAGCTGGGGTTGACGCTCCGGGAGGATGACGAGCGGACGCGGGGAGTGTTGCAGCAGATCAAGGAAATGGAGGGAAGGGGCTACGAATTCGAAGCGGCCGACGCCTCGTTTGAGCTGCTTCTCCGCAGGCGCCTGCTCCCGTATCCACCCTTCTTTGATTTGGTGGAATACCATGTTTCGATCCGGCGCTTCCCCGCCAAGAAGTACGAAGTTTCCGAGGCCACGGTGAAGCTGTCGGTCCAGGGAGAGCCCGTCTACACCGTTGCCGAGGGCGACGGCCCGATTCACGCCTTGGACCAGGCCCTGCGGGGAGGGCTCGAACGTTTTTATCCGGATCTGGCCCGCGTGCGCCTGCGGGACTACAAGGTGCGCATATTGAGTCCAGAAGGGGGTGCTGCGGCGGCGACGCGCGTGCTCGTCGAGTCGTCAGACGGGGTGCGCAGCTGGACGACGGTGGGTGTATCCACCAACATCGTGGAGGCTTCCTGGGAGGCTCTTGTCGACAGCATCGAATACTGGATGCTCCGTTCGGAGCGATGCGCGGGTGCGGGCATGCCGCAAGCTCGCTCAGAGGCGGCCTCGCCTCCGTAGCTCCCAGAGCAGCCCGGCGACGGCGAGGGTGATCCCGGAAAGGATCTGCCCCTGCGTCAGGAAACCGAAATAGAAGCCGATCTGCACATCGGGCTCGCGAAAGCACTCCGCGACGATTCTCACGACGCTGTATCCGGCAAGGAAGCAAAGGGCGACCGTGCCTTCCCGGGCGCCGCCTGCCCGCAGCCCGGTGAGCAGCGCGAAGAGCAGAAGTCCTTCCAGGGCCGCTTCGTAGAGTTGTGACGGATGGCGCGGGACCGCCTGCCCGTGGACGAGCGGAGCCTCCGGAAATATGACGGCCCAGGGGACTGTCGAAGGGCGGCCCCAAAGTTCTCCGTTGAGGAAATTGGCGATCCGGCCCAGCCCGAGGCCGACGGGCGTGCACCAGCAGACAGCATCCGCGAGATGGAAAAAGGGGAGCCGGTAGCGCCGTGCGCTCCAAAAGAGCACGATGAGGACGCCGACGATGCCCCCGTGGCTCGACATTCCTCCTTGCCAGAGGGCAAAGAGATCCAGCGGCCGGCGGAGAATGTGCGGAAGATCATATAGCAGGCAGTAGCCGAGCCTGCCTCCCGCGATGACTCCGGCCATGGCGAGCCAGAACACGAAATCGTCGATCTGCCGATCGGTCAACCGCAGCCAACCCTTTTTTCGTTGATAATGGAGTCCCCACCAGAGGAAGAGAAAGCCCAAGAGGTAAGCCAGCCCGTAGTAGCGGATTCCCCAACCCCCCGGGAACCGCAACAAATAGGGGCTGAGGTTGTCGACGTAAAACGCGAGCATCGCAAGAAGGCGTGCCCGAGGCTACGTCTCGCCGAATCCTTCGGCAAGGCGGGGGTTTCGGCCGAAACGGATGCTACGGATTTCCGAGGAGCCGTCTCCCCCCGGCTTGCAAATCCCATGAGCTTTGGTTTGTTGGATAGCGGCCGCGCCCTGCGCATGTGAGAGCCCGAGCCGGGCGGAAAATGCCTGGTCGTCGCCGGCCTAGGCGAGGTACGAAGAGCGCTGCTGCGACGAAGATCGAGAAGTAGTAAGAAAGAAAGAACGACTGTGACAGAACTGGAAACCCTGCGCCATTCCGCGGCGCACATTCTGGCGACCGCTCTTCTGGAAATCTGGCCCGAGGCGCAGCTGGCCGCCGGGCCTCCGGTGGAGAACGGGTTCTACTACGACGTCGCCCTTCCGCACCGGATTTCCCCGGAGGATTTCCCGGCGATCGAAGAAAAGATGCGCGAAATCATCCGCGCCGGACAGCCGTTTGTCCGCCTTCCGGTGACCCGCGAGGAAGCGGAGAAGCTGGCCCTGCGCGGGCGGCTCGGCGCTCTATCCGACCGGACGGAGCCGAGCCGGTTCAAGCTCGATATCTTGCGCGGCATCCCTGAGGAAGAGCAGATCACCCTCTATCAGAACGGACCCTTTCTCGACCTTTGCGCGGGTCCCCATGTCCAGAACACGTCGTTGGTCGGCGCGGTGCGCTTGACCCATGTCGCGAGCGCCTATTATCGGGGCGACGCCAGAAATCCGCAGCTGCAGCGGGTTTATGGAACGGCCTTCCCGACCGAGCGCGAGCTCGAAGAGCACTTGGCGCGGCTCGAAGAGGCCAAGAAGCGGGATCATCGAAAGCTCGGCCGCGAACTGGAGCTTTTCGGCTTCGATGAGGCCGTGGGCGCCGGTCTTCCTCTCTGGCTGCCCCGGGGGGCCGTCATCCGGCAGGAGCTTCAGGCGTTCCTAGGGGAGCTCCTGGCGCGGCAGGGCTACGAAACTGTCTTTACCCCGCACGTCGGAGAGATCGGGCTCTATCGGACCTCCGGGCATTTCCCGTACTACCGGGACGCGCAGTTCCCCCCTATCCCGGAACCGGCCGCCTGGGAGAACCTGGTGCAAGAGGGATGCAGCTGCGCCGAGTATGCCAACCGGATCGAGATCGGGGAGGTCGGGGGCTATCTGCTCAAGCCGATGAACTGCCCGATGCACATCCGGATTTTCGCCAGCCGGCCCCGGTCCTATCGCGAGCTTCCCGTGCGCCTGGCCGAGTTCGGGACGGTCTATCGTTGGGAAAAATCGGGAGAGCTTGGAGGCATGACCCGGTTGCGCGGATTCACTCAGGACGACGCGCACATTTTCTGCGCTGAGGATCAGGTGGAGGCGGAGGTCGAGGGCTGCTTGGAATTGGTCCGGACGGTGCTGGCGACGCTCGATTTGCGGGCATGCCGGATCCGGTTAGGCTTGCGGGGGCCGGAGGCCGACAAGTATATCGGGGAGTCGGCTCTTTGGGACAAGGCCGAGCACGCGCTCGCCGCGGCCATCCGGAAGGCGGGACTCGACTTCACGGAAGAGGAGGGGGAGGCGGCTTTCTATGGACCCAAGATCGATTTCCTGGTGCGCGATTGCCTGGGGCGCGAATGGCAGCTGGGCACGGTGCAGCTCGATTACAACCTGCCCAACCGCTTCGGGCTCACCTACATCGGCGCCGACAATCGCGAACACCGTCCGGTCATGATCCATCGGGCGCCCTTCGGCTCGCTCGAGCGTTTCCTGGCGATTTTGATCGAGCACTTCGGCGGGGATTTTCCGGTCTGGCTTGCTCCGGAGCAGGTGCGGGTCTTGCCGATCAGCGACGCGCAGCTGGGTTATGCCAGGGAAGTAGCCGCCGCGCTCCGCGAGCGCCGGCTGCGTGTGACGGTTGATGAAAAAAGCGAGACCCTCAACGCAAAAATTCGCATTGCCGAAAGGCAGAAGATCCCGTATATGGCCATTGTTGGAAAGAACGAGCAATCTTCAGGAAATCTCTCGGTGCGGAGCCGCAAGCGAGGGAACCTCGGCGTCATGAGCCTGACGGCATTCGTGGACCAGGTAGTGGAAGAGGTGGCGAGGCGGTCTCTGTAGCGTGCGTCCTCCGTATCGTTCTTTTCAGCGGCAGCCTCGGGTGCGGATCAACCAGTTTGTCCGCGCGCCGGAGGTGTTTGTGATCGACTCCGACGGCAAGCCGCTCGGGGTCATGTCCGCGGGCGATGCCCAAGCGATCGCACGTCGCAAGATGCTCGACTTGGTGGAAGTGGCGCCCAACGCCAAGCCGCCGGTCTGCAAGATTCTGGATTACGGCAAATTCAAGTACGAGCAGGCCAAGAAAGAGAAGGACTCGAAGAAGGGGAGCGTCGGCACCTCCAAGCTCAAGGAGCTCCAACTTCACATCAACATCGACGCCCATGATTACCAGATCAAGCTGAAGCAGGCGGAGGGGTTCCTGTGGAAGGGGATGAAGGTGCGCTTCAACTTGATGCTGCGAGGCCGAGAGAACATTCATAAGGAGCTGGCGGTCGATCTGATGAAGAGGGTGCGCGACGATCTCAGCCACATCGCGACCGGAGACCAGGATATCAAGCCGGTCGGCCGCAGTATTGTCTTGATGCTCCTACCCCTGCCCGCACAAAAGAGGAGGCGCAAGTATACCACGGAGGAAGGGGAGACGGAGAGCGATTGATTCCTGCAGCGGAGAGGTAGGGAGAAGAGATATGCCGAAGGCGATAGCGCGGAGAAAGACGAAGAAGGCCGTGGTCAAGCGGTTCAAAGTGACGGCTCGCGGGAAGGTGCTGGCTCCCCGTGCCGGGAGGCGGCACCTGGCCTCGAGCAAGAATCGAAAGAGAATGCGCCGGCTGGGAAAGCCGAAGATCGTCCGCGACGAAGATGTCGGGCACGTGCTCGAGAGCCTGCCGTTTCGTTAGAAGGGACCTCCCGGCGCGTTTGAGGGCGGCACCGCCCCGTCGGCATCTGCTTTTTCCTTTTTGACTTTCGGGCGAAGAGCCGCCAAGATCACGGAACTTTCTGGGCGAAATCGCCATCGCTTAGCAAAAGCGGGAAGCGGCAGCAAAGAAAGGTTCGAATTATGGCCAGAGCAACGAACGCGCCGGCTTCACGCGAGCGGCGCAAGCGCGTCGTAGATCAGGCGAGCGGTTTTCGCGGAAGGCGGAGCAAGCTCTATCGGTACGCAAAGGACGCGATCTTCAAGGCTAAGTACTGGTCCTACCGGGACCGGAAAACGAGGAAGAGAGAGCTGCGGGCGCTCTGGATCGCCAGAATCAATGCCGCTGTCCGAGCGGAGGGGTTGACTTACAGCCGCTTCTGGGAGGGCTTGACGAAGGCCGGGATCGGAATCGACCGCAAGGTGCTGGCCGATCTTGCCGTACGATCCCCGGCGCAGTTCTCTCGGATCGCGGCGCTTGCCAAAGCGAAGGTTTGCCCGCCGGCCGCGCCGGCGGCATGAAAAAGCGCATCCTGATCCTCGGCTCGACCGGATCGATCGGTCGGAGCGCGCTGACCGTCGTCCGGAAGCTTCCCGAACGACTGGAGGTAGTCGGCCTCGCCGCCGGAAGACAGCTCGATGAGCTGCGGGCGCAGGCCGAGGAGTTTCGGCCTCGGGCGGTCGGACTCTGCAATCCCCCTGCGGGCTCCTCTTGGCGCCAGGGGTTCCCCGGGAAGACGAAAATCTACGAAGGGCCCGCCGGGCTCTTCGAGATGGTGGCGGAAACGGAAGCGGAGATGGTTCTGGTGGCAATCGTGGGCACCGCCGGGCTCGGTCCGGCCTTGGCCGCGATTCGAACCGGAAAGGGCCTGGCCCTGGCAAGCAAGGAAGTGCTGGTCATGGCCGGGGAGATCGTCATGGCGGAGGCGCGGGCACGGAATGTCCCCATCCTGCCCGTCGATAGCGAGCATAACGCCGTGTTTCAATGTTTGGCGGGGAGTTCCGGTGTCCAAATCCGCCGAATCCTGCTTACCGCCTCGGGGGGGCCGTTCCGCACCTGGGATGCCCGCCGGATGGCGGCGGCCACCGTGGAGGATGCGTTGGATCACCCGACCTGGAAAATGGGGAAAAAGATCACGATCGATTCGGCGACGTTGTTCAACAAGGCGCTGGAGATGATTGAGGCGCATTGGCTCTTTGGGGTCCCTTTTTCGGCGATCGACGTCGTCGTCCATCCACAGAGCATCGTTCACTCCCTAGTCGAGTTCGTGGACGGCTCCCACCTGGCCCAACTAAGCCGTTCCGACATGTGCCTGCCGATTCAATATGCGTTGACCTATCCTGAGCGCCTTCCGAGCCCGGTGCCGTTCTTGGACCTGGCGACTGTCGGCCAGCTTTCCTTCGAGCAGCCGGATCACGAGCGCTTTCCGGCGCTGCGGTTGGCCCGCTATGCGGGAGAGGCGGGCGGAACCGCTCCCTGTGTGCTCAACGCCGCCAACGAGGTCGCGGTCGCCGCGTTTCTGGAAAGGCGGATCCCCTTTTCGGCGATCGCGCACTGCGTGGAGGCGGTGCTTGATGCGCACAAGCCGATGAAGGTGGAGAACCTGGAAGTCTTGCAGCGGGTCGATGCGGAGGCGCGTCGAGCCGCCGTTGAGTGGATTCGCAACAAGGGCTATCCTTAAGCATGTTGCCGTTCGGCGAGATCATGCGTTTCGTGGGAACCCTGCTGGAGGTTCTCTTTCTCTTCAACGTCTTGATCGTCGTTCACGAGTGGGGCCACTTCGTGGCGGCTCGGCTGCGCGGGCTGCGTGTGGACCGCTTTCAAATCTGGTTTGGTGCCGCGGTTTGGGAAAAGGAAATCGGGGGGGTGACCTACGCGCTCGGTTGGATTCCGGCGGGGGGGTTCGTAGCGCTTCCCCAGATGGCGGGAGCGGAGCTTCTCGAAGGGAGGCCGGCGGGGGAGGAGCAGCCCCTTCCCCCGGCCAAGCCGTGGGATAAGATCATCGTCGCCTTGGCGGGGCCGGCGGCCAACGTCCTGCTGGCCGTTCTCTTCTCGCTTGTCGTCTGGGTCGTCGGCCGGCCGGTCAGCCAAAGCGAGGCCACGACGACCATCGGGTACGTCTTCCCCAATTCACCTGCGGAAAAAGCGGGGCTGCGGGCCGGTGACCGGATTCTTCAAGTGGATGGGCATCCGGTGCGCCGCTTCCAGGGGATGGACGACAGCGCGATCATTTGGAACATTGTGCGGAGCGAAGAGAGCGAGATCCCCATAACCGTGGAACGGGACGGGAGGACGCTGACCGTCTTCGTGGCACCGGTTCGAGAGGAAAGAGGTTTCCTTAGGCGTAAGGGGTTGCGGCAGATCTTCATCCTGCCGGAAGAGACTCCGACCATCGCCCGGGTCTTCCCGGGGAGTCCCGCCGCGGAGGCGGGATTGCTGCCTGGCGATCAGATCCTCTCCGTGAACGGCCAGCGCCTTCTGTCGCCCATCGGGCTCAACGAGTACATACTGAAGCACCCCGGCCGGCCGCTCTCGCTCGAAGTCGCTCGCGGGGGCCGGAGCCGGGTGGTAGAGATCGTTCCGGAGGTACCTGTAGGTGACACCGTGCCTCGAATCGGAATTCAATGGGATCTGGCCGGCACGATGAGCATCGTCCATCCCAATCCTCTCGAGCAGATCCTCGCCAGCGTGCGGGCAATGACCAGCACGGTGACGGCGATGCTCTCGCCGCGCTCCGACATCAAGCCCCAGCACCTTTCGGGCCCCGTGGGCATCATGCGGTTGTACTATCTGCTTTTTCAAAGTCCGTACGGCTGGCGGCTGGCGCTCTGGTTCAGCGTGCTCTTCAACGTCAACGTGGCCCTCCTCAACCTGATGCCCGTTCCCGTGTTGGACGGCGGGCACATCCTCCTTTCCCTGGCGGAATGGGTGCGCGGCAGGCCTCTGAGCGTCCGCGTCCTGGAGGCGCTCCAGATGATCTTCGCCACCCTGATCGTCGGCTTCATCCTCTACGTGACCTTTTTTGACGTTCAGGATCTCCCTTGGAAGGGCCAGAAGGGGCCGGAAATGCAGTTCCCCGGAAAGAGCCACGCCCCATCCCCATCGACAGGAAAGTAACCATGACGCCCGTCTCTTCGCCATACGTTCCCGATGTCTCCCGATACACCAAGCGCGAGTCGCGGGCGGTTCCCGTCGGCCCGATCCAGATCGGTGGCGGAGCTCCGATCGTCATCCAGTCGATGCTGACTTCCGACACGATGGATACCGGAGCCTGCGTGCGGGAAGCCCTCGATCTGGTCGAGGCGGGCTGCGAGCTTGTGCGCATCACCGCCCCGACGGTCAAAGATGCCGCCAATCTGCGGGCGATTCGTGACGAGTTGCGGAGCCGAGGCTGTCCGGTTCCGCTCGTCGCGGACATCCACTTCAAGCCCGAGGCTGCCATGGAGGCCGCCCGCTGGGTGGACAAGATCCGGATCAACCCGGGCAACTATGCGGACCGGAAGAAGTTCGTGGTCCGAAGCTATACCGATGAGGAATACGCGTCCGCGGTCGCGCGGCTCGAGGACGCCTTCCTCCCGCTCGTTCATCTCTGCCAGGAGCGGGGGATCGCCATGCGTATCGGAACGAATCACGGCAGCCTTTCGGATCGCATCCTCAATCGATACGGAGACACGCCTCTGGGGATGGTGGAAAGCGCCCTCGAGTACGCGCGCATCTGCCGCAAGGCCGGCTTTCACCGGATCGTCTTCTCGATGAAGGCCTCCAATCCGCGCATCATGATCTCGGCCTACCGACGGCTGATCGCCGTTCTCCAAGAGCTCGGGCCGGATTGGAACTACCCGATCCATCTCGGGGTAACGGAGGCGGGGGATGGGGAAGACGGCAGGGTAAAAAGTGCCGTCGGCATCGGCGCTTTGCTCGCGGATGGGATCGGCGACACGATCCGCGTGTCCTTGACCGAGGATAGCGTGCGCGAGATCCCCGTGGCCGAAGCCTTGCGAGCCCTGGTCGAGGAGTTCGCCGGCGCCCCGCGCCCCAAGGAAGCGCTGGTCCCGCCCTTCGACCCCTTTTCGTTCCAACGCCGACACTCGCATCGCTGGGTGCGGAATGCCAAGGTGGGCGGAGGAGAGCCGGTTCGCGTCGCCGTCCTCGAGGAGAACTTCGCCGCGCTGGAAAGCGCCTCGGCCGGAACCGAAATGGTGCCCGAGCTCGGCTACCGGCCGGGGATGGCCGAGGAGGTCGACCCCGAGGATCCCGCGACGCTGGCCGAGCTGGAGACGGGCGCGCCCCGCCTGGTGACCGTGCGGGACGGCTGCCCCTATCCGCCGCTGTATGCTTTTCGCATGCTGGCGGCGCGGATCCCTTCGCGCCATCCGATCCTGCTCAAGGATACCTTCTTTCCGGGCGAGAAGGGAGACCCGCTTCGGGAGCGGCTCAACAGCGCCCTTCAGGTAGGAGCCCTTCTCTGCGACGGGATCGGTGACGCGGTTCTGCTGCGGCGGGAAGCCGATCCAAAGAAAGCGCTCGAGCTTTCGTACAACATTCTCCAAGCGACAGGGAATCGGAGCTTCAAGGCCGATTTTGTTGCCTGCCCCTCGTGCGGCAGGACTCTGTTTAACCTGCAGGAGACCACGGCCCGGATCCGGGCGGCGACGGGGCATCTCAAAGGGGTGAAGATCGCGGTCATGGGCTGCATCGTCAACGGCCCTGGGGAAATGGCGGACGCGGACTTTGGCTACGTCGGCGGCGCTCCCGGCAAGGTCAACCTCTACGTCGGAAAAAAGGCGGTGCGCTTTAATATCCCGCAGGAGCAGGCGGTCGATTCTCTGATTGCGCTCATCGCCGAGGAGGGGAAATGGATCGATCCTCCGCGGTCCTGACCCGCTTTTTCCCGAGGACATCCTGCAACGGGGCGAAAGTCTCCGGCCGGTTGCCGGGCTTGGGATCGATGGCATTGGCAAAATCTCAAGGAGGGCTTACAGTTGGGCATGCTCTGGTTGGCATTCGGGTTGCCGTCGGGTTCGGAATGGTTTTGGATTTTCGTCGTCGTCTTCCTGCTTTTCGGCGCGAAGAAGCTCCCTGAGCTGGCCCGAGGGGTCGGCAGGGCGTTGGGCGAGTTCCACAAGGCTCGCGAGGAGTTCGAACGGGAGATCCACCATTCGTTGCAAGAACCCGTGAGCAAGCCCGCACCCCAAACAACGCAAGCCTCCTCGGCTTCCCCGGCTTCCGCACCGGCCCCCGAGGGTGCCGTGCCCCGGGAAGAGAAGAAATCGGCCTGATCGAGGTCTTGCGGGATTGACAGTCGGCTATCCTGGCGTAGCCTGGAGGACCTATGGTGCCCTTCTCGCAAATTTGGACGGTTTCCTCTTATATCCTCAAGCAAAGGCTCACCGGCCGGAAGAGGTATCCGCTCGTTCTGATGCTCGAGCCGCTTTTCCGCTGCAACCTCGCCTGCGCGGGCTGCGGCAAGGTCCAGTACCCGGATCACATTTTGAACCGCCGGCTCACCCCCGAACAATGCTGGGCTGCAGCGGAGGAATGCGGCGCTCCCATCGTGAGCATCCCGGGAGGGGAGCCGCTGATTCACCAGGAGATCGATCGGATCGTAGAAGGGCTGATTGCTCGCAAGAAGTACGTTTACCTTTGCACCAATGCGCTGCTCCTCAAGAAGAAGATCGATCTCTTCCGCCCGTCGAAGTATCTTACCTTCAGCGTTCATCTTGACGGACTCGAGGAAGACCACGACGAGTCCGTCTGCCGGGACGGCGTTTATAAGACGGCGGTCGCCGGGATACAGGAAGCCGTCCGCCGCGGCTTTCGGGTGACGGTGAACGCAACCTTTTTCGACGGAGCCGATCCCGAGAGGATCCGCCGGTTTTTCGATGAGGCGATGAAGCTGGGGATCGAGGGGATCATGTTTTCTCCGGGCTACAGCTACGAGAAGGCTCCGGACCAGGGACATTTTCTAAAGAGGGAGAAGACACGCGCGCTTTTCCGGGAGGTTTTCCGCGATCGGAAGAAGAGCTGGAAGTTCAATCTCTCGCCTCTCTTCCTTGAGTTTCTGCAAGGGAACATCGAGTACGATTGTACTCCCTGGGGCAATCCCACCTATAATATCTTCGGCTGGCAGCGGCCGTGCTATCTCCTGCAGGATGGCTACGCGAAGAGCTTCGAGGAGCTCATGCAGAAGACCCGTTGGGAAGCGTACGGCTGGCGCAGCGGGAATCCGCGGTGCGCCGACTGCATGGTCCATTCCGGCTACGAGGCGAGTGCCGTCAACGACACCTTTGGGTCCTTCTCCGGTTTGCTGCGCACGATTCGCGCGAGCCTGGGCAAGGGTGGAGGTTCCTCGTCGTCGGGAATGCCGGGAACGTCCGTGCGACATCCGGAAAACCAGGAGGAACCTGTATCCGCCTAGGCGATAGGGTGGGTGATGAGCGGCGCGAAGGCCAGGCCGAGGCGATGGAAGAGAAGCTGAAGAGCGCCGGCGGCGCCCCGTCCGCGCCTGCAAGTTTGGCGCAGCAGATCGAAAACGCATTTCACTATCGCGGAGATGTCACCCTGCGGCTTTCCGGAGGGCGGTCGCTGACAGGTTATCTCTTCAACCGGGCCGGGGAGGGGGAGGAAGCCTTTGTCGAGCTCATGCTGCCGGACGGCGCCAGCTCGCTAAGCATTCCCTATCGCGAAATTGAGGAAATCGTGCTGAGCGGCGCCGATGCCGCCGACGGAAAATCCTACGAGGCTTGGAAGGCGAAGAAGAAGGCGGAGCGAAAACAGGAGGCGGAACGGGTCGCCTCCGAGATGCGCCGACAAGGGCTGCTTTGAACGGATGCGGCGGCGGTGCTCTCATGGCGCCAGCATGGCTACCGCCCACATCCGTCCAGTTTTTCCCTTTTCCGCCCGATAGGAAAAGTACCGGTCCAAGTGGCACGCCGTGCACGTTCCGCAGTCGAAGAGAGACCGGACTCCCAAGCTCCGAGCTTGCTCTCGGATCTGGCGCGCAAAATCAACTTCATAATGCGGAGGACGAATGCACGGGCTGATTTGGACGATGAGCCGTTCGGCCGGAGTGGACCAGCGCTTGCGAAAGCCTTCGATCGCCTTGACGACGATCCGCGCTTCGCTCCCCCTGCGGCCGGAATGGACGAGGCCGATCGCGGGAATCTCCGGATCGAAGAGGTAGACGGCGGCGCAGTCGGCTACGCGGATTTTGAGGGCGACTCCGCGGCATTCGGTGAGGAGACCGTCGACGCCCGAGTACAACCGGCAGGCGGCGTCCTCGACGAAAGCGATTCGGTCACCGTGAGGCTGCTCGGCTTCAACGACGCGGTCGGGATCGATGCCCAAATCGGCAAGCGGAGGGGCACGGTCGATCACGCTGGTGCGGAGCGAAAAGCCGTGCGGGAGCTTCTTCGCGGTCAGGGAGGGAAAAAACTCCCAGGATCGAGGACCGGTGCCCGGGGGCGCATTCCACGGCTTCATGGGCGAAATAAGCCCGGAGCGAGCCGCCTGCGGTGCGCGAAAAACCCGCTCCCACGTTCAACCCCGATCGGGCTGCAGGGATTTGAACCCTGGACCTCTTGGTCCCGAACCAAGCGCGCTAGCCAGACTGCGCTACAGCCCGCTCAAGCGGATGAGGAGATTGTAGAGGGATTCAGCCAAAGGCAAAGTTCTTTCTGGGCTTGGGGGGGTCTGGAATTTGGTTGACCTTCCCCGAGTTCCCAAAACAATAGCGGCAATCGGGTCGTGGCCGCGGAGAGGTCGGGCCGAATTCGTCGGGCAGGGTAGCTCAGCGGCAGAGCAGGGGTTTCATAAGCCCTTGGTCGAGAGTTCGATTCTCTCCCCTGCCACGCACAGGGAATGCGAGCCGGCGTGTTCTTTTCCTCGGCGTCTTGCCGGCCAAAAGGCTTGTTCCTCGGGCACCGGTGTGCTAGCCGGTTTTCAGTACGGGAGGAGGTAGCGGTATCCGGCGACGGGTTCCTCGTGCCGGGAAGAATTTTTCGGAGCGTTGAGGAATAACGAATGGCGAATCTCTTCGGGAAAGCGGCCAATGAGCTTCCCGGGAAGATCGTCGTGGGGATTCTCATCATTGCCGCCCTGACAGTTGCCGGGGTCGCCTACTACTTTACTCCCAAATACACGCGGGTCGGCTACATGCCCGAGCAGCCGATTCCTTTCGACCATTCCCTGCACGTAACGGGTCTGGGACTCGATTGCCGCTTCTGCCATAGTTTTGTGGAAAAGAGCGGCTTCTCTAACGTGCCGACGACGCAGACCTGCATGTCCTGCCATCGCATGGTCAAAGCCGACAGCCCGAAGCTGGCTGCGTTGCGGGAGAGTTGGGAAAGCGGGGAGCCGGTCCGGTGGACCCGGGTCTACCAGTTGCCGGATTACGTCTACTTCGATCACTCCGCTCACGTGAACCGAGGTGTGAGCTGCTTCAGCTGCCATGGGGAGGTGAACTTGATGAGGACTATTTATCACAAGACCCCTTTGAGCATGAGCTGGTGCTTGGATTGCCACCGGAATCCGGAATATTTCGTCCGGCCGCAGGAAAAGGTTTTCGATCTTGCCTGGACACCTCCGGCCGGGTCGCAGCAGGTCGATATGGCCAAGCGGCTGATCGAAGCGGCGAAGATCCAGCCGTCGGACAACTGCGCGGCCTGCCACCGGTAGGCGGGGCTAGGAAGAGGATGCGTTGATGGACACCAAGAACACGCGGCGGGCGACCCGTGGGAGCGATGTTCCTCCCCTCGCCGGGCGGCCCTCCTCTTTGAAGGCGAACGAACCGCCACCGGATTTTTCCTGGGATTCGATCAACCGTCGGACCTTCCTCCGGCTGATGGGGGCGTCCTTCGCCCTCGGCGGAATCGGCTTGACCGGCTGCCGCCGTCCGGAAGGGCACTTGGTTCCGTACACGGCGAGCCCCGAATGGGTGGTGCCGGGAAAGCCGCTGATCTACGCCACGGCGGCCCCCGCAGCCTTCGGCGGCGTCCCTCTCTTCGTGACCACCTATGAGGGACGGCCTACGCACTTGGAGGCCAACCGGCTCTTTTCCGATGCGGGACTGACCCCCCAGATCCAAGCTTCGATCCTCGATCTTTACGATCCGGATCGCGCCGTCGGGTTTCTGGAGAATGGCTATCCCGCCGGCCGCCAGAGGTTCACCGAGTTCCTCGGCAAGGCGATCGGATCTTGGCGGGAAAAGAAAGGGGCGGGGCTTGCCGTGATCGTCGAACCGACCGTCTCTCCGACGCTCGCCGGGCTGCGCGGGGAGTTGCAAAAGCGCTATCCGGAAGCCCTCCTCTCCACCTATTCGCCATTGGGGAGCGGAGGACGTTCGGCCGCCGCCCGCGGGCTTTTCGGCGAACGGCTCACTCTGCTTCCCCGATGGGGGGAAGCCGATGTGATTCTTTCCGTCGGGTGCGACTTCGCTTCGGGAGACCAGGAAGGGCCTTCGGCTATCCGGGGAATTGCCGCGCGGCGCCGGTTGCGGAACCCGGAGGACGAGATGAACCGGATCTACGTTGTCGAGGAGCGGCTGACGTCCGCGGGCGCTTTCGCGGATCATCGCTTGGCCTTGCGGGTGGGAGATCACGCGGCATTTCTGGCCATGGTGGCACGCGAGCTCGCGGCCGGCGGCCTCTGGCAGCTGGAGCCTTTCGGCCGGTTGGCGGAAGAGGGTTGGGGAGAGCCGGTGCAAAAGTGGGCGAAACTGGTCGCCCGGGATCTGGTCCAAGCCAAGCGGCCGCTGATTATGGCGGGTCGGGACGCTCCCGCTTCCGTGGCGCTGCTCGCCTTGGCGATGAACATGGCTTTCGGAAGGAGGTCGGCACTCGCTCTCATTCCTCCATTGGAGGACGAGGCACTGCCTCTGGAGGCGGTTGCGGAAGAGATTCGGAAGGAAAATGTTCAGGCTCTTCTGATTCTCGGAGCCAACCCCGTCTACACCGCGCCTGTGGATCTCGATTGGCTGCGACTGCAGCGGAGCGTGCCGCAGGTGATCCATCTCGGCTTGTTAGCCGACGAGACGGCGCAGGCGAGCCACTGGCATGCACCCATGGCTCACTACTTGGAAAGCTGGGGGGACGCCTTCGCGCCCGATGGGACCTACCTAAGCGCCCAGCCCATGATCCTGCCCTTTTACGGTGCGCTTTCGGAGATCGACGTCCTGGCCGCCCTGTGCGGAGAAGCGGAGGCCTTGCGGCCGCCGGAAAGCCCGAGCCCGACGCAGCTTTCGCAGCCTCCGCTTGCGGGAGGACCTCCTTTGTTGCCGTTGCCCGTTGCGGCGAGAAAGGTCCAGGAGAGCTTCATCCGACTCTGCCGCATCGAGGAAAAGGATCGGGCGGAAGCATGGCGGCGGTGCCTCCACGACGGCTTTTGGGCGGGAAGCGCCCCTAGCCCGCTTTCTCCGGAGCCACGCTGGGAGCAGGCGGTGCGGATGGTTGCCGAAGAGCTGGCGCGCAGGCCCGCCGCGCGGGGCCTCGAGCTCTCTTTCTACCCCTGCGCCAAAATCGGCGACGGGCGTCAGGCCAACAACGCTTGGCTGCAGGAGCTGCCCGATTTCATCACGAAGCTCACCTGGGATAATGCGGTCCTCATGGGGCCGCGGACGGCCCGGGAGCTGGGGCTCCCCCCCGGAGGCGGAGACCTCCGCCGGGCGGAGCTCGTGGTGCTGGAATGCGGAGGCCGTCGGCTGGAGGCCGCGGCGCTGGCCGTTCCGGGCCACGCGGAGGGCTCCCTTTCGATTGCCCTCGGGTACGGACGCTCCTTCGGTGGGAGGGTGGCACAAGGCCACGGGTTCAACGCCTACCGGCTCCGGACTCGGGATACGATGCGTTATGCCTCCGGGGTTTCCGTGATCCGGACCGGGAGGAGCTACCCCGTCGCGCAGTCGCAAACCCACGCGGACCCGGGAGATCGGGGAGTGGTGCGGGAGGGCAGTCTGGCGGAATACCGTGCCGTGCCCGATTTCGCCAGGCGGGAGGATGCGGAAGCCCGTTCGGTCCCGGAAGTTTCTATCTATCCCAACCCATACGGGGCCAAAGAGCCCGGGCCGGCCTACACCCAAGGCGTGACCAAAGGCGCCTACCAGTGGGGGATGGTCATCGACCTAGGTAGCTGCGTCGGTTGCAATGCATGCGTGATCGCCTGCCAGAGCGAAAACAACATTCCGATCGTAGGCAAGGGGCAGGTGATCCGGGGCCGGATCATGCAGTGGATCCGCATCGACCGGTATTTTACGGGTCCCGAAGCCGATCCGCGCACAATACCCGAGCCGATGCTTTGCCAACAGTGCGAGAATGCTCCCTGCGAAGCGGTCTGTCCGGTTAACGCCACGGTGCACAGCGAGGAGGGGCTCAACGTCATGGTCTATAACCGCTGCATCGGCACACGGGCCTGCGCGGCGAATTGCCCCTACAAGGTCCGCCGGTTCAACTTTTTCGATTTCAACAAGCGCGACGTGTTGAAGACCAAGAAGATAGGCCCATGGTCGGTGGGGAATCTCTACTTGGGCCCCTTCGGGGCGCTGGGAAGCCCGCTGACCGTGCAGATGCAGCGCAATCCGAACGTGACCGTACGGATGCGCGGGGTGATGGAAAAGTGCACCTTTTGCGTACAGCGGATCGAGCAAGCCAAGATCGCTACTCTGGTTCAGGCGCGCGACGGCGTCCCGCAACGCATCCCCCGCGACAGCGTGCGGACTGCGTGCCAGGAGGCATGTCCGGCCGACGCGATCGTGTTCGGAGATCTGGCCGATCCGGAGAGCCGAGTTTCCCGCTGGAAGGCCGACTCCCGAGCCTACCGCGTGCTGGAATACCTCAATGTGCGCCCGCGGGTTTCCTACCTAGCGCGCATCTACAATCCCAATCCCGATCTGGGCGGAACCGAGTCGTTCCCGAAGGCGGGTGAGCCGGAGAAGGGCCCGAGCGGGACAGCCGGCGAGCGCGCCGGCTAAAAGGGCGCGCGGAAGGAAGGAATGAAGATGCCGAAGGTGGAGAACACGATCGATCGGGCGGAAAGCGGGCGGGCCATGCTCGCGCGTCCCGAGCTCGTGCTCAACGGTCGGGACGCCTCCTGGGTGAACGACGCGGTCTGCTCCGTGCTGGAAAAGCCGGCTCCTCTCTGGTGGTGGCTGGGAGCGGTGGCCTTCGGACTGCTGGCGGGGGCGGTCCCGCTGGTTGTCGTCTATTTCATCAGCACGGGTCTGGGCGTTTGGGGGCTGCAGAGCCCGGTCTTCTGGGGCATCGCGATCCTCAATTTCGTTTTCTGGATCGAGATCGGGCATGCCGGCACCTTGATCTCGGCGATCCTGCTCTTCACCCGCCAACGGTGGCGGAACTCCGTGAACCGGGCTGCGGAGGCGATGACCATCTTCGCGGTGCTCTGCGCGGCGGTCTTCCCACTTTTCCACATCGGCCGCCAATGGATGTTCTGGTACATGGTTCCGGTCCCGGAGTCCTACGCGGTCTGGCAGAACTTTCGTGCTCCGCTTCTTTGGGACGAATTCGCCGTGGGCACCTATTTTACGGTCTCTTGCCTGTTCTGGTATTTCGGGCTGCTTCCCGACATCGCCTCCCTTCGGGATCGGGCGACCACCCTATGGAAGAAGCGCCTCTATCACGTGCTCTGCTGGGGATGGACTGGTTCCCTCCGCGCGTGGCACCACTATGAAGCGGGATATCTCTGCCTGGCCGGCGTGGTGAGCGTGCTGGTGATCTCCGTCGCCTCGGTGGTCTCGACCGACTTCGCCACCACCCTTGTGCCCGGATGGCACACCACCATCTTCCCGCCCGATTTCATTACCGGAGCGATCTTCAGCGGATTTGCGATGATCGTGACGCTCATGGTGCCGCTCCGGGCCGCTTATCCTCAGCTCAAGGATATGATCACGGAGAAGCACCTGGACAACATGGCGAAGATCCTCTTGGCGACAGGATCGCTTGTCGGCTACTCCTATCTCATCGAGCTCTTCATGGCCTGGTATGGAGCCAATCCCTTCGAACGATACACATTTTGGAATCGGATTACCGGCCCGGATGCGTCCACGTACTTCTTCATGTTCGGTTTCAATGTCGTCCTTCCGCAAATCTTCTGGTTTCGACGCTGCCGAATCCAACCTTGGATTCTCTGGACGGCTTCGATACTCATCAACGTGGGCATGTGGTTCGAGCGCTACTCGATCATCATCGTCAGCCTCGAGCGGGACTTTCTGCCCTCCTCCTGGCGCCACTATCTGCCGACCTGGGTGGATTGGGGGCTCTTCTTCGGAAGCGTCGGCCTCTTTTTCTTCCTTTTCCTGCTCTTTCTTCGGGTCTTGCCTGCGATTTCGATCGCCGAGATCAAGACCCTGCTGAGCGGGCCGCGGCGCCGGCGGATACCCGAGCCGGAGCCTCGGCAGGCGATGCGACCCCCGCGAGGCGAGATCTACGGATTGGGAGCCGAGTTTTCTTCCGAAGAGGAGCTGCGGAGAGCGAGCGAGGAGACCCGGCGGAAGGGATACGTCTGGTGGGACGCCTATGCGCCCCATCCGATTCACGGAATGGATCGGGCCATGCACCTTCCCAAGTCCCGCGTTTCCTTCTTCGTGCTTATGGGAGGTTTGCTCGGTCTTTTGATCGGTCTGGCCATGGTGACGGCCACCTCGATTCCGCGGCCGGCATTCCTCCACAGCCGGACGACGAGCCAGCTGCAGGGCCTCTTTTACGCGACCGTCGTCCAAGGAAAGCCCTATTTCAGCCTCCCCGCCTTCGTCCCCATATTGTTGGAGATGACCATTCTTTTTGCCGCGTTCAGCGCCTTTTTGGCGGCCGTACTTCTCTCCCGTCTCCCGCGACCGCATCATCCGGTGTGGAATTGGCAGGAACTCTCTCGGCGGGCGACCGACGATGGATTTTTTCTGGTGATCGAAGCCCGGGATCCCGCTTTCTCACCGCTGGAGAGCTGGCAATTCCTGGAGCGCTTGGGAGGGAAACAAATCACCTATATTCCGCGATAGGCCGTTCGGGATCATGCGCACCTTCCTCTTGTTCATCGCCTGCCTGGTCTTTGCGGTCGTCAGCGTGACCGGGTTCCGCGGCACCAAGACGACGCGGAGCCCGATCGAGATCTTTCCCGACATGGTGCGACAGGCCAAAGTAAAGGAGCAGGCCCCGAGCCTCTTCTTCCCGGACGGCCGGGCGAGCCGGTATCCCGTCGCGGGCACGGTGCCGACCGTTGATCCGGTCGATCGTCCTTACCTGAGCACCGGAATGATTGGCGATTACTGGGGCGATGGCATCCCCATTCCCGTGAACGCCGAAACCATGAAGAAGGGGAAGGAACGCTTCGAGATCTTTTGCAGCGCCTGCCACGGGGCGACCGGAATGGGAAACGGCATTGCGACCCAGTACGGGCTTGTCGGAGTGCCGAACTATCATTCCGACCACACCCGGCAGATGCCTGACGGCCAGATCTTCTATGTCATCACCCATGGCCAGGGGCTGATGCTGGGGTACGGTGCCAACCTGAGCGTGGAAGAGCGCTGGGCTATCGTCGCCTATATCCGAGCCTTGCAACTCAGTCAGAATGCAACGCTTGCCGATGTTCCTATCGCGGAACGGCCGGCTCTCGAGGGGAAATAGCGATGAGACATAAGGAGTGCGCTCCCGAGCTTCGCGGGGCCGTTCGCCTTCCGGCGGGCCGCCTGAAAGCCGTCGGCGGGTGGTTGCAAGGAGCCGGCGTGCTCCTCTTGGCCGCATCGTTCGGCGGTGCCTGGTGGCAGCCCAAGGAGTTTTTTCATAGCTGGCTCTTTTCGTTCTTCTTCTTCTTCAGCCTTTGTGCCGGAGCGCTCTTTTGGGTGCTGCTCCACTATGTCACCAACGCGGGATGGGGCGTGCTCCTGCGACGGCAGGTAGAAAACCTCGCCACCCTCTTCCCATGGGTCGCTTTCCTCTTTCTGCCGATCCTCTGGGATGTGTTTTGGGGACATCACCTCTACGAGTGGACGAGTCCGGCTCTCGCTCGTGATCCGGCGCTTCATGCAAAATCCGCCTATCTTAATCTCCCGTTTTTCACGATCCGGGCGGTATTTTTCTTCGTCTTTTGGATTGCCGCCGCCTGGTTCTTCTGGAACGGCTCCTGCAGCCAGGACGGCGACGGGGATCCCTGGCATACGGTGCGGATGCAGAAGCTCTCCTACGGCCTCCTCGTCATCTACGGCGCCTGCATGACCTTCGCGGCTATCGACTGGCTGATGGGCCTCGACTTCCGCTGGGGCTCGACGATTTGGGGAGGCTACATCTTCGTAGGGGCTGCCGGGGCGAGCCTGGCTCTCTGGATTCTCATCCTCCTCTGGCTACGGGGGAGGGGCTATCTCCCGCAGATGACCGAAGAGCATCTTCACCTCCTCGGCCGGCTGCTCTTCGCCTTCACGGCCCTGTGGGCCTATTTCGCCTTCAGCCAATACATGCTGATCTGGTACGGAAACATTCCGGAGGAGACCTACTTTTTCATCCGCCGCAATATGGGGAGCTGGAACGGCTTCGCCATCGGTCTGGTGGTTGGCCGGTTCTTCGTCCCCTTTCTCTTGCTTCTTCCGCAGGGGACCAAGCGCAATCCGAAGACGCTCGCGCTGGCGGCCGGGTGGGTGGTGTTGATGCAAGCGGCCGAGCTCTATTGGCTTGTTCTTCCGGGAGTATTCGCAAACGGGGTCTCCGTGGGAGTTCTTGAGTTCTCCATTTGGGCGGGGATGGGGTGCCTTTTGGCGGGCGCCTTCCTCCGGCGATTGGTCTCCTGCGAGATTTTCCCCAGGCGTGACCCCCGGTTGCAGGAGTCGTTGGACGTGATCGGCTAGAGGAGGATCTGCATGTCGGAGGCAGCAGCGGGAAGCGGAGTGCGCGAAAAGGAGGCGGGAGGGCCCGGCGGCGGGAGCGGCTTCCCGGGCATGACGAGCTACCTGTGGGCCGTGTTTCTGCTCGTCTGGCCGGTCGTCGGTGTTTTTCTCATGACCCGCAGCTTGACACAAGCGGAGGAGGCGGCAGAGAAGCGGGCTCAGGCCGAGCGGGTCAGCCGGCTCGAGGCCCTGCGCAAAGCGGATCGCGAGACGCTGGGCCGCTACCGTTGGATCGATCGGGAGAAAGGGGTGGTCGCAATTCCCATCGCGCGGGCCATGGAGCTGGAGGAGGAGCGGTTGAAGAGCAAGAAGGTAGGGCCGTCGTCCGTTCTGCTGCCGGGTGCGCTTTTGCGGCAGCCGCCTCCGCCGGCGCCAAAACCCCAACCGGCAGGCTGAGGGCGAAGGAACGGCAACCATGGCGGAATCTTCGGAATCGGGCGAAACGCCGGTGAAGTCTCTGCGCGGGGACGGGGCATCGTCCTTGCGCGTCCCTATCCTGGGACTGATGATTCCGGCCGCCGTCTGGCTCTGGGCGGCCAGCGTCCTAGCGCTGCTCGGCAGCCTCAAGCTCGTCGATCCCCGCTTTCTGGGCACCTGGGGTTGGCTCAGCTTCGGGAGGATCAGCCCGGCAGCTTTCTTAGGCTTCGTCTACGGATTCGGCGTCCCCATGGGACTCTCTGCGGCGCTCTGGGCCGTCACGAAGGGCGGGAAGCTTCCCCTCCTGGGCGAGCGATGGTTCCTTGCCTCGTCTTTCCTCTGGAATTTCGGATTGTGGAGCGGGATCACCGGAGTATTGGCCGGAGAGAGCCGCTCTCTCTCCTGGCTCGGATTGCCGGCATTTTCCCTGCCTTCGCTCGGGATGGCCTATCTGCTTTCCGCGGGCTGGCTGGTCGCCACCTTGGTGTGCCGGTGGGAGGAAACCTCGCTCGCGTCCCGATTTCTGCTCCTAGGTCTGGTCTGGATTCCGTGGGCGGGAGGCGCGGCGGTGCTCGTGCTGCACGAGCCGGCGGCGCGCGGGGTGGCGATGGGATCGCTCGAGTGGTGGTTTAACGACGGGCTGCTCTATGCGGGTCTGGGAGCCTTTGCGCTCGGGGCGGTCTATCTGCTCGTCCCGGACTATCTCGGTCGACCGGTGGCATTCGCGGGGCTGGGCCGCTGCGCCTTCTGGGCTTGGGCGGTTCTCGCGAATCTGGCCGGCATGGCTCATCTGGTGGGGGGGCCGTTTCCACTCTGGATAGTGTCATCGGGGGTCTCTTCCCGTTTTCTGCTGTGGGTGGCGGCGGTCGCGATTGGCTTAGGCTTTTGGGAGGCGGCACGCCGGGCGCCGTCCCCGAAGAAAGGGCAGGGGAGGGCCGGCTGGGATTTCCTGAGATTCGGCATGGTGGCTTTCCTGGCGGCTTCGGGGCTCGGGGCGCTGCTTGCCCTTCCGACTTGGAGCCGCTACGTCCACTATACTGTCCTGGAAGAAGCGCAGCTGACACTCTTCCTTTACGGTTTTTTGGGCATGACCTTTTTTGCTCTGCTCTACGCCGTCTTGCCGCGGGTGCTCGGCAGGCCCTGGCCTTCCCCGGGACTGGCGAAGGCGCATTTTTTGTTGAGCAGCTACGGGATCAGCTTTCTGGTCGGCTTATTGGCCGTCGGCGGGCTCTTTCAAGGGTTTGCCCTCGATGACGCCGAGCTTCCCATCCATGAGGTGATCCTTTCCCTTCTTCCCTTCCTGCGGAGCGCAGCGGCTCCGGCGCTCGCGTTGCTGGCGGCCCATGCGGTCTTCGGCCTCCATCTCCTGTGGCTCCTTGTCGAAAGTGGAGCGAATCCGAGCCCGGAAAATCCCGCGGGCTTTTCCGGCGCGGCGATCGAAGGAGCGCGAATGCCGTGAGGGGAGCCAAAGGGGTGCTCTTAGGGATCCTCCTGGCGACAGGAATGGGGTGGCTGCTTTTTGTTTGGCTGCCCCTGACGAAGCTCGGAGGGGCCTCCCCGGGCGGCGCGCCCTTCGGGCGGGCCGCTGTGGGCGGGCGGATCTACGCGGCCAACGGGTGCGCCTCCTGCCATACCCAGGTGGTTCGGCCGGCGAACCTCGGATCCGATATCGCCCGCGGCTGGGGCTCCCGCCGGACGATCCCCTCGGATTACCGGGAGGATCACATCGTCCCGCTGGGGGTGCTCCGTCTCGGACCGGACCTGGCCGACGTGGGAGAGCGCCGGACCGATGCCCGCTGGTATTACCGGCTTTTGTACGATCCGCGGACGATCTTCCCGGGCTCACTCATGCCGTCCTACCGGTACCTGTACGCGCGTGTGCCCCTGCTGGGGACCCCACTGCCCGATGCCTTGCCCCTTTCCGGACGGAATGCCCCTGCGCCGGGATTTCAGGTGGTGCCGAGGCCGGAGGCGCGGGCGCTGGTGACGTACCTGCTCTCCCTTAAGAGAACACCGCCAGCCGGCACGCACAACACCCAATGAACCACGAATCCGATCCGCAAAAGCTTCCGCCGACGGATTCGCCGCGGGAGAGAATCCCGTGTTCCTTTATCGTGTTCGCATCGTGGATCATTCTCCTCGCGATCGCCTATTTCCTCCGGTACAACGGCGGCTTCCGCTGCGACGTCTACGATGCGAGCGGGCTGCTGGCAGGCTGGACGCCCACGGCCCCGGGATCCGCCGCACGGACGGCCAATGCTCCGGGGGGGGAGGAGCCGAAGCCGGCGGCCGTCGATCCCGTCGCCCTCGGCCGGGAGCAGTACCAAGCGAATTGCGCCGCCTGCCATCAACCCAACGGGCAGGGAATGACCGGCCAGTTTCCCCCGGTCGCCGGCTCGGAATGGGTCGATGGCGATGCCCGGGTGTTGGCGGCTATCGTGCTCGGAGGGCTCCAGGGGCCGGTCAAGGTCGCGGGGGCTGAATACAACGGGATGATGCCCGCCTGGAAGACGGTGTTGACCGATGAGAAGATCGCCGCCATCTTGACCTTCCTGCGCCAATCGTGGGGGAACCATGCCTCCCCTGTCGGCGAACAGGAGGTAAAAGCGGTGCGCGCCCAATTGGGCGGGCATTCCGGGCCGTGGAAGGTCGAAGAGCTTCGGGATCTATCGGCGGGGAAGGCGGAAAAGAAAGGCCCGTAGAGCCCGGCTGAGCGGGCGCGAAGATATCCGGGTCCGGAAGGTCGGCCTCCGGCAAATCTCCTAGGAGAGATCTTTCCAAACGCCCTGTCGGAATGCCGAAGGCGGATGAGAGCGGCATCCGCATGGCTGCTAACTTGTTAAGACAAGCTGGAAAGAAAATGCTTGTCAGCCAGGAAGAAAAGAATTCACTTGTAGCGGGAGGGGGCATCGAGAGTACGCTGGCGCCCCAAAATTTCTGAGAAGCGCAAAACGGAGTGCGGTTGATATGGACGAGGTGAAGCACAAGACGGCACAGTCGGAAGGCGGCAAGGGCGGGGGGGTCTCCCACGGGCACGATCATTCCGGGCACCATCCGGAGTTGTCTTGGTGGAGACGGTATGTCTTTTCCACGGACCACAAGGTGATCGGCATCCAATACATGATCACCTCCCTGCTGGTGGCCCTTTTCGCTTTCGGTCTGATGATCGTGATGCGCTGGCAGCTTTCTTTCCCTGGCAAGCCCGTCCCCGTGATCGGTCCGCTGCTGACCTCCGTTTTCGGGGCCAACCTTGCTCCGGGCGGGGTGATGACTCCGAACCTCTACAACTCCTTCGGAGCCATCCACGGGACGATGATGATCTTCATGGCGATCGTCCCTGCGCTCTTTGCCGGCTTTGGCAATTTCGTCGTTCCCCTGCAGATCGGCGCTCCCGACATGGCGTTTCCGCGGTTGAACATGGCGAGCTTCTGGACCTTCTTTGCGGGTGTGCTGATCATGCTGGTGAGCTTCCTAGTGCCCGGAGGGGCGGCGAAGTCGGGCTGGACCTCCTACCCGCCCCTGGCCGACATCGTGGATACGGGAATGGGCTTCCATCCGATCCTCAACGGCCAGACTCTCTGGCTGATCGGCATGGCCTTCAACATTACGGGGTCGCTGCTCGGTTCCATCAATATCATCGCCACGATCATCCAACTGCGCGCGCCGGGCCTCCACTGGATGCGCCTTCCGGTCTTCGTCTGGTCGGAGCTCGTGACCGCGTTTCTCTTGCTCCTCGCGTTTCCGCCGCTGGAATCCGCCGCGTTCATGCAGCTCATGGACCGGCTCTTCGGCACGAGCTTCTTCTCGCCCGACGGCCTGATCGTCGGAGGGCGCCGCTGGCCGGTCAGCGGAGGCGGCTCCGCGCTACTCTGGCAGCATCTCTTCTGGTTCCTAGGGCACCCGGAGGTTTACGTCCAAATTTTGCCCACGATGGGAATCGTCGGAGAAGTGTTTGCGAACAACACGCGGAAGCCCCTTTGGAGCTATAAGACCTTCGTCTACTCGATGCTGGCGATCGGATTCCTTTCGATGGTCGTCTGGGCCCACCACATGTACATGACCGGCATGGGCCAAAGCATCAGCACCTTCTTCCAGATTTTCACCACGATCATTTCGATCCCGTCGGTTTTGCTGGGAACGGTGCTCCTGCTTTCCCTGTGGGGCGGGTCGATCCGGTTTTCCGTCCCCATGCTCTTTGCCCTCGGGTGGCTGCCGATGTTCGGCATCGGGGGGTTGACCGGATTACCCCTCGGCTGGACCGCCTCGGACATGGTCCTGCACGACACCTACTACGTGATCGGCCACTTCCACTACATGATGGCGCCGGCCTCCATCCTGGGCCTTTTTGCCGGAATCTACTACTGGTTCCCGAAGGCGACCGGCCGGATGATGAACGAATTCTGGGGCAAGGTGCACTTCTGGATGACGATCATCTTCTTCAACGGCGTCTTCTTCCCGATGCTCATCCAAGGATTTGCCGGAGTCCACCGTCGCTGGTACGACGGCGGGGCCGGCTGGCAGATGGCCCACAACGTGCTCTGGCTCAATCAAGTGATGTCCTTTTCGGCCTGGATTCTCGCGTTAGGCCAAATTCCGTTCATCATCAATTTCTTCTGGAGCATTTGGCACGGCAGGAAGGTGAATTCGGACAACCCCTGGCAGGCGAACACCCTGGAGTGGGCGGCGCCGACGCCTCCCGGCCATGGCAACTTCCCCCATCCGATGGTTGTCTATCGCGGGCCTTACGAATACAGTGTTCCGGGCGCTGCTAGCGATTACCTGCCCCAGTGGGTGAAGGAAGAAAGCGGGCGGCCCGAAGCGAAGCCATCCACCGTCTAGTCGCAGAGGAAGCAGCGATGGAAATGGAGATTCCTTATACCGTTACGGCCCGGCCGGATACCGGCGCCTACAACGCAAAAATCGGCATCTGGCTCTTTCTGGCCTCGGAAGTGATGCTGTTCGGCGGCCTCTTCTCCGCCTACATCTTTCTGCGGATGGGGTCGACCCATTGGCCTCACCACCTGCTGAACGTGCCGATGGGGCTTTTCAACACCTTCGTTCTGATCACCTCGAGCATCACCATGGTGATGGCCTGGACGGCTCTCAAGATGCGCCAGTTCCAGAGCTATCGCCGCTGGCTGGGGGCGACGTTGGCCTGCGGGGTCCTCTTCCTCTGCGTAAAGACGATGGAATATAAGGACAAGTTCCACCACTACGGGGTTATCCTCAATAACGGTCAGGAGATCACCGGGCACTTAGAAATGACTCCGGAGGAGGCGCAAAAGAGCAGCGTGCTTCGCATTCTCCCGGATCCGGAGAATGCCGGCAGCTTCGGTTATCAGCTCCAATCGGTGTTCGGCCGCCCGGCCTCCGGCGCAGAGGAGAAGGTCCTCGAGATTCCCAAGAGCGAGATCCAATGGTGGTCGAACTTCACTCCTCGCTACAGTACGTACCTTGCCACCTATTTTACGATGACGGGGCTTCACGGCCTGCACATCATCGGCGGATTGCTGGTGCTCGGCTATTTCTGGGGACCGGGTGCTAGTCTCTATCGTACCAATCCCGAGCATCTGGCCAACCGCGTGGAGGTGGCGGGGCTCTTTTGGCATTTCGTGGATCTGGTCTGGATCTTTCTCTTCCCCACCCTCTATCTTCTTTAGAAGAAGCAATCCCATAGGATGTCCTTTATGAGCGAAGAATCGCACGATCCCCGGAAGCAGATTGCTGCGTACGTCAAAGTCTTCGGCCTCCTCCTGTTTCTTGCGGTGATCAACGTCGCCGCCTCCTACCTCCCCTTAGGCGCGGGCAACTTGGGCGTAGGCCTGCTGATCGCGGGAACCCAGGCGGTCTTGGCCGTGGGAATCCTGATGCACTTCTTTTTTGAAAAGAAGACGGTGCATCAGCTCATGGGGATAGCCGTCGGCACCGTCGTCATGTTGCTTGTCGTCTTCTTTTGGTGTTACTTAGATCAGTTGAACTCTGCAAAATAGGAGGCTGCCGTGTCCCTTCGCCAATTCCATCTGCTCTTCGTGAGCATCGTCACCTGCCTCTTCCTGGGGTTGGGCGGCTGGGCGCTGGTCGAATACCACCAGCAGGAAAGTCAGGGAAGCATCTTGGTCTGGCTGGGGGTAGCGTCGTTGGCGACGGCGGTCGGCGTGGTCATTTACGGTGTCTGGTTCTTGCGGAAAACGCGGCGGCTGGGATTGATCGAATGAAGAAACTCCTGAGTGTCTTGTTATCCGTAGGAGGGGGGCTCCTCTTCCTGGGTGCGCTCGGCTTGATCGCGATCGCGGAGCGTTCGTTTTCTTCGATCGCCGACATTCCTGCACAGGGACACGAGCCTGGAGACGCTGCGGCCTGGGCCTTGGTCGGGATCGCGCTCATCCCGATCGGAAGCCTGCTGTTCTTTGTATGGAGCCTCTACCGCCGCTCGCAAAAGCCTCCTCCCGCGTATGCGGAATTTCTCGAAGGAGCAGGGTGGGAAGATTGCGGGTCCCGCGTGAGGACGCCTCACCGCGGAACAGGGGGTGCCCTGCGGTGGTAAAAAAAAGGGAGAACACGCCGGTGAGCACACGCAGAAACGTTGGGGCGCTTCCCATCCTTGTTCTCGGAGTTATGAACGCCTACCCGGCCGTGGGCCGGGCGTGCGCCGTGTGCGGCCTCCCCAAATCCCAGGCGACCAGGGGCATCTTGCCCGCCGTGCTGCTTATGCTGGTCCTCCTTGGGCTGGTCTTCGGGGCTTTTCTCCGTTTCTTTATCCGGGCCGGGAGGTCCAAAAATCAATCGGAGGGGTTGAATCGTGTTCGCACTTCTTCTTGAGCTGACGGGCATTTCCCGCTGCATGTCCGAGCATGGCAGGCAGATCGACGAATTCATGGAGATCATTCTCTGGTTTTCGCTGATCCTCTTCGTCATCTGGTTCAGCTTCTTTGTCTACTCGCTGGCGCGCTTTGGGGCGGCGAAAAACCCCCATGCGAGCTACGAGGGGCTCAAGGCCTCATGGCCCAAGCACCTTGAGTGGACCATCATCTTTGCGGAAATGGTGCTGCTCTTCGGGTTTTCCGTTCCTTTGTGGGGAAATCGGGTGCTCAACCCGCCGGGGCCGGGAGAAGCGGTTACTCTGGAGGCGGTGGCCCAGCAGTTCGGTTGGATCTTTCACTATCCGGGGCCTGACGGAAGGCTAGGGCGGCGGGACATGCGGCTGGCGGACGCGATGAATCCCATCGGCCTTGACAAGAGCGATCCGGCTGCCAAGGACGACATCATCACCATGAACGAGATGCATGTCCCTGTGGGCAAGCCGGTGCTCATCTATCTCGGCTCCCGCGACGTGGTGCACAACTACTATGTGATCCAGATGCGGATCCAACGGGACGCGATCCCGGGCCTGACGATCCCGATGTGGTTCACCCCGACGCATACCGGGCGCTTTGAGATCGCATGCGGCCAGCTTTGCGGCGTTGGACATTTCGCCATGAAGGGTTTCCTCGTTGTTGACACGGCCGACGACTACGAGGCTTGGCTCAAGCAGATGGGGCAGCTTTCCCGGACCAAGCCTCCCGTCGGCGACACGGCCGTGGCGCGACGTTAGCCCGAGAATCTGCTCCCTCCGCCCATTCCATTCCGCGAAGAGCCATTTCTATCTTCACTGCCTAACAGCCATTTCTCACAAATTTCGTAGCCGAGGCGCCGCAGATGGGCTTGGATGCGAGACGTGGCGCAGGTTTTCCCCCGGAGCTGTAGGACGACATACGGCGAGGATGGCCAAAAACCCAAGCGAGAGCGAAGCAGACAAGCCCATCGTGCAAGCCGCAGGAGAAAGCTTGTGAGAAATGGCGGCTAGATGTGATCCAGCCCACATCCATGCGGCGGATGGGAATGTACCGACGCTTCCTCCCGGTTTCTCCGAACCAGGCCGTATCCGCTCTCCAAAGCCGCTGCCCTGGCTGAATCCCCAACATGCTCCCCAATCTCGTTCCCGGGCTAGAGATAATGGAGCGGTGAAGGATCGACCGATGCTTTCTTCCGTGCGCTCGCCGCGTTACGCTCTGCTCATGACTCTTTACTTTCTCCGTCATGCGACGGCTTCTCGCGAAGCGCCGACCGATGCCGAGCGTCCGCTGACCAAGGAAGGGCACCACGAAGCCCGTATTGCGGGAAAAGCGCTCCATCGACTCGGCACCGACCCGGACTTCCTCTGGTCTAGCCCCTTACTGCGCGGGCGTCAGACGGCGGAGATCGCCGCAGAAGGTTTTAGCCACCCGCCCGCTGTGGAAGTCAAGGGGGAGCTCGAGAACGATACGCCGACGGCGGAACTCCTTGCGCTGCTCAAACCCTTGCCGTCCGATTCCGAGGTAATCCTCGTCGGGCACATGCCGAGCCTCTCGGAGCATCTGGCCGCCCTACTCGGCGCGACCTCACCCGAGAACTTTTCCCTCGATAAAGGGGGAATCGCCGCCCTTCGTCTCGACACGATCCAACTCGGGAAGGCCGCCCTCCGCTTCCGTCTCCGGAACGAGCAGCTCGAGAAGATCGCCTGATCCGCTCTCCTTGGCTAGCCGCCTGTCGGGGTTAATGCGAGAGAGCCGCAATGGTTGCGAAACCTCCCTTCCGGGGTGGCAAGAATTTTCCTGCCGAAGCCCAAAAGGGCGGAAGTCGAGACCCCAAGCGGCGCGCCGAGGAGGGTGGAGAGCGAGGCGATGCTGGGAGATCCGGTAATCCCTCCTTGGCTAGGCCCGATTCGGCGTCCTCCCATAAGCTTCCAAAGGCGCTTGAAGTTGTACGCCAAGCAGACCAACGACCATTGGCCCTGGACTTTGGCTTGCCCGCGGAGCCGAAAGGCTCGGAAGCCGATCACCGATTTAATGAGGCCGAAGACCGGTTCGACGGTCTGCTTGCGTCGAGCATAAAGGCGGCGGCCTTCCGGGCTGGCGAGCTTCTCGGTCATCTTCTGTCTCGACGGAGCAGTATACGCCACGGGGTTCTCCCGACGACGATCGGCGGGTCGGAACTCGTATCGCCTGTTCGCCATTGGCATAACCGGTGTCCACCAGCACCGCACGGAGCCGACCGGCTTCCGTAGGAATGGCCCGCCCGTCGGCTTCCAACTCGCCGATGTCGTTGGCGCAGACGCTCACCCGAGCCGAAAGCACCAAGGCATTCCCGTCCGCATCGACAGCCGCCTGCGCATGGTAGCTCTGTTCCAAGGCTTCGTTCCGACTCTTGCGCATCAGCCGGCTCTCGCGATCGGTCAGGTTGGCTTGCTCCTCCGCCCCAGGCTTCTCCTCCGGAAGGTGGAGGTGCCGGCCTTTGGCGCTCCCCTTGCGCGCTTCCCGTTCTTCTACCTTCAAAGATCCCGTTGGCGTAGCAGTAAATCAAAAGCGAGAGCCTCATCGAGGGCGGATACTGCGCGTCCCCGGTCCCGCGCACGTTCACTCGAAATCCCCGCAGATCCATCCTCTCCACCGCCTCGATGACAAAATGCACCAAGTCGTCCTCATCCACCCAATTCCGCAGGTCCTCGGGCAAAAGCATCGGCGTCATCCGATCCACCGGCACAAATCGCTCAGCCATGCCCTCTTTTCCCCTATTCCAGAGGGAAAAGGAAAGTCCGACAGGCGGCTAAGGAGCTGAAACCAAGGAAGCGGACGATACCTCTTCCTCCGCTTGGGAGATTTGGCCGGAGAAAGTAAGAAATACTGGAGCTGAACCGGGCCTCCTTTATCCTTGAACGCCGGAGCGATGAGGAGCGGATTTCCGCGTAGGGATAGAAAGAAAAGGAAAGGAGTAGACGATGCACCCCATCGACCCCACAGACCCGCTGAACCTTCCCCCGCTTGAAGGATTCAAGTGGGTGGAACTGGAGAAGCGGGATTGGGACCATCCCCGGTTCTTTCCGCCGGCCAAGCCCGAGACGATTGAGGCGGCCAAGGAGTGGTGCGCCCGGGAGCTGGGCTTTCCGCTCCCCGACTTCTATGTCGAGGCTTTAAAGCAATCCAACGGCTATCCGTTCTGGGGCGGGAAATTTTTGCTCTATCCCGAGCCCGGCCATCCGGGGTTTTTGGAGTGGGAGAGCGTTGTGCGCCAAAACCGGCGTTTTCGGACAAGGCGGAGGCCCTGGCGGATCGCTTCCCACTTCTTTGTCTTCGGCCGCTTTTGGAAAGAAAACTACCTCGCCTACGATACCCGGAAGGGGAGCATTCATCTCTTTTCCCCGCTCTTTGCCCTTGAGGACGCCTCGACGGCGCTGGTCAGCTTTCCCGATCCGGGCTCCTTCATCGAGCGCATCGTGCCGAGACCTCGGAGGGAGGGGGATCCGGTCCATAAGCTAGCCATGAGCCTCGATCCGGAGATCGAGCGCCGGCTTCTGGCCGAGCGGCGCCCGCAAGCCCGCTTCGATCCGACCAGCCTGCCGGTTTTGCAAGCGGCGATGGCGGACGCAGATGACTGGCCTCCCATCCCAGCGAGTCCTGAGGCGATTGAGGAGGCGATCGCGGAGGCTCCCCGCCGGCTTAACGGTTATCCCCTCCCGCTCTTCTACCGGGATCTCCTCCCCTATTACAATGGGTTGGATCTGTTCGGTGGGCTCATCTACTGCATCCAGGACAAGCGCTCTCCGGTCGAGTGGATACGAACGGGGACCAAGCGCCCTCGGTACTACCACACCTGCTTCCTCTTCTCCTGGAATGACAACCTCCATGAGCTCGATCACGCCGACTACGGACGCGGCTCTCTCAGCATGGATAAGAGGGGGGTCAACCCCGAGTTCTTCTGCTTTGGGGGAGGCGTGGCGGACGAATGGGTCGAATATTGGATCTACGATCCCCGCACGGCGACCTTTCACATGTTTTATAACGATGACGATCTCTCCAGCATCGCAGGGGCATCGGTAAGCTCGCCCGACTTCGAGACCTTCATCCGGGACATGCACGACGATATGCAGCTCCCCGTGCCGGAGGAAGAGGGAGAGGGAAAGGAGTAGGCCATGAACCTTACTCCGCTTACCGGATTTCGGTGGCAGGAACTGGAAAGGCGGGATCCAAACCGGGTCGAACCTAACGCGGAGGGAAGGCCCGTGAGCTGGCGCAAGCACTTCCTCGAGCGCCAGCAGACGCCGCAATTCTGGGCCGAGCTCCGGGACTACCACAAGGACCGGCTCGAGGAGGCGGGGCTCCTGGAGCAAGTGGAGCGGTTGGCCAGGCATCGATCCAAAGGAAAGAAATACGGCCCGGGTCTCATCAACCCTCAGGGAATCCCCTACAGCCTCCATCACCGGGTGCCGGGTTCCTTGGCGGGCGAGTGGAAGCATGAGCAGATCAACCATGTCGGGAACCTCCTCGTAATTCCGGGCAGGGCGCACAGCGCCTTCGACGATGCGATCTACGCCCCGGTGACGGAGATCCTCAAGCCGGGCCAAAAGATATGGGTGCCGACCGCGGAGCGGGAGTCCCTGTCGTTCTATGATCGGTTCAACGGCAGGATCCTAAGCCTCGAAGAGGAGCTCCGTCCCTTGGAGGCCATAACCAAGAATCCCGCCCCAAGGCTAGCCACCACGGGGCTCAAGGCCCGGGAGTTGCCGGGGGTGGCCAAGGAGAACCCGAGGTATCCCAAGCTGCGCGAGATGGGTCGCAAGGCTCCCGGCGAGCTTAACAAGCTCATATCTCGCACCGCGGAGCAGTTTAAGAGTCTCACGGGGGAGGCTTGGCGCCATCTTCTTCCGGAGCGGGAGAGCCTGCTGGGAAGGGCGGGGGCGCTCCTCCGGGGATCTTTGGCCGGGGAAGTGCCCTCGAATCGGGGATGGCCGCTTTCCAGGAGGCGAAGGAGGCGGGGCGGGAGTTCCGGGAGGGGAAGCTTGCCGAAGCCGGGCGGGACGGGCTCCGGGCGGTGGGCTCGGCGGCCTACGCCTTGACACCGGCGGTGGCGCTTTTCCGCACGTCCGCGATGATGGTGTTCAAGCGGCTTCCGGTGATCGGGGCCGTCGCCGGTTTTGCCGAGGCGGGCTACGACGCTTACCAGGCGCTCCGGTGTGCCCCTCGGGAAGGGAGAGGAAGCGGGCGTCCGGCTGCGGCAGGCTCTCTGGCGGGGAGCGGGAGCCGCGGGCAACTTGGCCCTATCGGCGGCCGGACCATGGGGATGGCGGGCGCCTTCGCCGTTTCGGCCCTCACCGAGCGGGAGGCGGCCGGGATCGAGCGGATGTCTGCAATGGCCAAGGATGGCGTCGAGGAAAGCGGCCGCATTCGGGGGATCGAGGCTTGCGGGGAGGAGGGAAGGAGCCGGAAGGGGGGAGAGGAGGTGTCCCCGGCCAAAGAGCGGGAGATCGGGAAGTCTCCGGATTCGGGGCATTCGGTCGAGTCCTTGAACAACGGGAAACCGGAGGAGCCGTCCGCAAGAGGATTCTTCGGAGAGGCGCCCGGCCGCTGGGCGCCGCGACCATCGCGGGCGCTTGCCGAGGAGGAGGAAGCCATAGCGGATTCGGCTTCCGTTCCGGGCGCAAGGGTCGCTCCGAAGCTGCCGCAGAGCTCGGAGCCGGGCCGGGTGGGCCCCGCTTTCGGGATGGCCGCTCCCGATCGGGGGAACCAGAGGGCCAAGGGAAAGGCCGCCCAAGAGCCGACTCCGGTCTCTCCCGAGGAAGCAAGGGAGCGCGCCATCCAGCAGATGGTCGCAAGCTTCCGACTCCACCCTTGGGTTAAGGACACTCCGGAGCTCCAGAAGATGCGGGAGGACCTCTGCCGCTTCGTCTATCCCATCATGGAGGAAAAGCGGCGCAAGGGTGAGCTTCCGCCGGAGAGGGAAGAGAAGCCCAAGAGCAGTCCGAGCCCTTCTCCCTCGGTCAACCCGGTTTATTCCTTCTGCCGGGAGCGCCCACCAACTTCGCGCGGGCAGGAGCGGTAGGCCGCTTCTCCGGGGAACAAAAGCCAATCCGTCCGCTGCCGCGCGGCTCGGCCACCCGGGAGCGGGACCGGATCAACTTCCTTGAAGACCGAACGATGGCTCTTGGCATAGCCTTCGGAGCGTCTCTCCGAGCTGTTCGATTCCCGCCTGAAGCTCGTCCTCCGTGATCGTGAGCGGGGGGGCGACGAGCAAGCACGTTATGCTGGCAAAAAAGATAGACTCCCCGCGAGAGAAGCTGCTGCTGGAGCCAGCGGACTTCCGGCGAAGGCGGCTTGTGCCACAGGGAGAGCGGTTCGCCCGAGACGGGTGCCGGCATCTCAAGCGGGGGGGATGCGAAGCGCTTTTTTCGGCCGCCTTGTGTTGGCTGCCCGGCGACAGAAGCGCAAGCATGGCATGGCGTTGCGGGTCGAACCTGGTGGGATAGCCAACCTGACCCGCTCGCACGGGCAGGTCTGATCCCATAACAGGAAGTCAGCCGACTGCGACCCCCCAGATCAGGGAACCACGAAGATCTTGCCGGTGTAGGGGCAGCGCACCTCGGTCCCCGGAGGGAAGCCACGAACGTCGACAAGCCCAGCGTCCGGCGCATAAGGACTCTTCACGTACCCGGGCTTTCCTTCGATAGGAAGGCCTTTAGGATAGCGTGTAGCGGTCGCAGATGACCCTGCCGGGGCCTGGCCCTCCTGACCCCATGGCTTATATTGCCCAGTGGCCGGTGTTTGGCTCGAAGAAGTTCCGGAAGAAGAGCCGGCGCTGCTTGGCGGATTGGCGGCGGTCGATTCGGGCTGGTTCGCTGGCTGCGGCATCGACCCCGAGCTGGCACCGGAAGCCTCGCCGCTCTTTATCTTCTTGGAATGGGAGGCGCAACCGAACACGAAGAAGCTGAAGCTCAGTGAAACCAGAAAGATTTTTTTCATCTCTTTGGGCAGGAGAGTAGTGGGAAGGCATTCCGAGATCAATCATGGAGATGGTGAAAGCGAGTGAAAATTGTAAACACTTGCTTTTCCCCCGATGGCAGATGGAGGGGCCAGACGATCCCGAGAGCCGATCCCTGATAATTGTATTCGAACTGCCCGTTGGCGTATCCGATCGTGTAAACGGGATAGTGCCAAAGAGTCGACGGTCCTTCGGGGAGCACCCACTCCCAGCGCAGCGATCGGGTCTGGTCGACGAGCTCCCACGACTGAATCCCGCCGCGCTCGAAAAGGAGACCGCAGGGGAGCCGATCTTCGCCCATCGCGATGAACCGCTGCGGTCCTTCCGGAGCGAGAAGGGTATAATTCGCCTCGCAGACGAAGTGAAGATCGAGCGGGAGTTCGCTCTCGTTGGTGATCGTATACTGCACCCGGAGGCAATCGGGCTCTTCGAGCTCAAAAAGCTTCCGACAGCGCAGCGGCCTCCGCTCCTGGTCGAAATACACCCCGCCCTCCCGCTCCAGCAGCAGCCGCCGTGCCGGCCCCTCCTCCACGAGCGAGAGGATCCTGTAGGGAAGATTGATGAAATCGCCGCGTTCGATGTAGGACTCGTTTCCGAAATCAGGGAAGGATGTTTGCTCGGGGACGAAGTGCTCCTGGAATAGGTGGCGCCGGTGCCAGTCGACGATCGGCTCCGACGGGGGGGGCTCCGGAAAGACTTTGGCGTAGCGACGCAAGGTGTTGGCCACGTTGTACCGGGTGGGAAGGAACGCCAGCTCCACCAGCGACCCGCCGTAGTCCGGATCGACGACCGCCCGGCAGGTCCGCGTGCGCAGGATCACCTCGGGTTCGCGGTCGGCGTCGAGGTCCGCCTGCTCCGTCGCCGGGCAGGAGGAAGCTTCTTCGAGATCCTGTTCGATCCCGATCAGCCGCCGGTAGACCGCATCCCGCAGATAGTTGGCGAAGAGCCCGCCGCTCAGGGCATGCCAATAGGGGGTATGCTCCTGCGCGGCAAGGAGGCTGTCGTAGGCTGGCGCGTTTTGCCCGTCCGGAAGGCTGCGAAGGCGGCGGCTGACCGACAGCATCTTGTTGTGCATCCAGTTCGCCTCGGAATATTTGGCCAGAAATTGCTGCCAGGCCCCGCCGTGCAGGAAGCGGAAGAAGCGATCGGCATCGAATCGGTGGGAGAGGTCTTCTTGCACGGCGAAGTACGCTCGACTCGCCGCTGCGGGCAGCGCGTAGCCTTCGAGATCGGTTCGCGCGCCGGACGCTAAGAAGACGGCTGGCCATCTTCCCGCGGCCGCCTCGCCCGGAGTCTCCGTGGACAAGCGCTCCGACTGGTTTTCCAGATAAACCAGCCACTGCTCGAGAACGGCGTCTTCGTAAAATCTCTGAAAAGTGGAAGGCCAGAACCCGAAGGCTTCCGCGCTCTGGGCGAGAACCAGCGTCTGCGGCTCCGGACGGTGGCAGAGCTGAACGAGCGCGGCGTGAATCTCGGGAATGGACCGAAAGGGGATCTCCGCCGAAAGGCGGGAAGCGAACGGGAGGACAACGACGGTGGAGGAGAGGTGGCTGGTCAGAAACGGGTGGCAAAGTTCCGCCGGCTCGAGGCCCGCCCGCTGCAGCAAACGGTCTTCGAGCAGAACATAATCGTAGCCTGTTTCGCAAAGAAGCTTGGGGAACCAAGGCTCCCAGACGGATTCGGGGAGCCACGCGCCCCTGGGCACGACCTGAAAACGGCTTTGGATCCATTCGGCCATTTTGCGTAGTTGCGCCTTGGCGTCCGAAACCGGAATCATGCTCCAGATCGGCTCGTAGAAGCCGCCGCCCAGCAGCTCGACTTGATTGCGGGAGATGATTCCGCCCAGCTTTACCAGCAGCTCGGGCTCTTCCCGTTCCAGATAAAGGAGAAATCCGCCGGAAAAGTGGAGGCCCATCCGGATCCGCGGATGGCGCTCCAGGGCATCCAAAAAGGGGCGGCAGACCCGGTCGAGAAAGCGACGGAAAGTTTCGGGGAAGTTGTCCAAGGGCTGGTGAAAGTGGACGACCCAAACCAGCCGCAGCGGGTTTAGACGAACCATTGGCGGGCTTCGAAGTCCTTGGACGGAAAAGTAAAATCGATCGTCCCCCGTTCCGGGTAGCGTTCCAAAACGAGCCGTTCGCGCAGCAGGCGGACAAAAAAGCTGACCGAGTCGTTTGCTTTCCATCCGAGAGAGGCTGTCGGCACCATGAGGACGAAAAAATCCCTCCACGCGGCAATGCCCCGTTCATCGACGGGAGTGAAACGCACGGCGTCTTCGGAGCGCTCCGTGCGAACCTTCCAGGAGCCGGACGGTTGCAGCGCGGCCGTCACCCGGCGGATTTGGGGGGCCAGGAACTCGACTTCGATTTCCTCCGGGCAGGCCGTCAAATCGAGCCGCAAATAGAAGCGCTCCTCGTCGAAGCCAAAATACAGCTTCTGGGCCAGCCGGTTCATTTGGAACATCGCACTCTGTTGGACCCCAACATCGACGGTGCCCGCCCCCACCCAGTCGAAGAAATTATCCAATCGGCCGGTCAGTTGAGGGTGGATGTACAGCCTGGGAGCCGTATAAGGCGTGGGAGCGGCCGGCGCGCAGATGGGAAACTCGAGATAGGGCGGCGGAGAAAATCCGAGGACACGATAGACGTTCTGCAGATGGGTCCGGAAGATCTCATCGAAAAGAAGGTCGGCGTCGGTAGAGAAGTCGGGCCCATACCACCAGAACCAGTCGCTGCCCTCGGCCGCATAGAGCGACCGCATCGCCGCCGCGGTCCGGTCCGCAGGCAGCGCTCCCTCCTCGCCCAAGCGGCGCAGGAATTGGCGGGTCCGACCAAGCCACTCCCAGGCGCGGTTCTCCTCGGCATCGCCGATCCAGATGTCGAAATCGGCATTGATCCAGGAGCCGGTATGGAGCGCCCGCAGCTCGGCCTTGGGAGCAAAATGGTCGAAATAGTCGGTCGGCCGGGTGGTGCGGAGCCGGCTGTGCGTCGTGAGCCCTCCGTAGAGAGACGAGAGAAACCGCTCGCCGCCGTCCGGGAATGCCTCCCACGCGTTCTCGCCGTCGAGGGCGATCAAGAGCGCCGCCTCCGGCGAGCCTGCCACGTCGCAAATATGCTCGAAATGATGCAGAAGATAGTTGGCCGCTTGGTCGGGGGGGTTTTGCGAGGCGCGGAAGCCGATGAAATCCGACAACGGCCTTTCGCGGAAGAGGGCCGATAGCGCGGCTCCGCCCCAGCTCACTGCCCATCCTTGGAAGAGGACCATGTGATCGACTCCTTTTCCCCTCCAGTACGGATCGAGCTCCAAGCTGCGGAAGAGGATGGCCTCGTCGGTGAAAAAATAGTCGAAGCCCGCCTCGCGAAAGAAGGGAATTAGCTCGGGAGCCACCGATCCCTCCGAGGGCCAGATTCCGCGCGCCGGGGCTCCGAAAAGCTCCCGCATCTTCTCCTGGGCGAGCGCGAGCTGGCTCCGCACGTCTTCCGGGGCGGAAAATTGCGGTGGAAGGTTGACGTGCGGCATCGAGCGGCGAGCCAGGTTGGTGTCCAAGAGAAGCGGGAGGATCGGATGGCAATAGGGGGAGGTCGTAATCTCGATCTGGCCCCGTTCGGCGGCCGACCGGTAGCGCGAGAGCACCGAGCGAACGATCTGGCGGTGGAGATCGAGAAGCCGGTTTTTTTGTTCTTCGGTGAAGCCGCGTCCCTGCGCCCGCAGCTCCTGGAGGAATGGGTAGGCCCGGCAGGCCGCAAAGCCGCACCAGGCCAGGTTGTAGAGCGTCTGCAGGTCGCGATAGTCCTGAGCCGAGAAGAGGCCGGTCAATTCCGCCAGGTTGTTGAAATTGACGATGCGGCCGCGCCGGTTGAGCAGCTCCCAATAGCGAGGAAAGGGGCGAATGAGCGTATCGAAATTGGCGCGGAAGAAGTGCTCGAGGATCTTCTCCTTCTGGCCCTGCGTCAGGTCCTCCGCCCGTATGCGGCTCCATGCCTCGCAGTCGTCGATGACTTTGCCCTCGCCCAGCTCGACGAGCTGCTCGAGCAAAACCGGAGTGAAGTTGAAAGCGACTCGAAGGCTGGGGAAGCGGTCGACCATCTCGATCATATCGAAGTAGCTATGGACCGAGTGGAGCCGGACCCAGGGCATGCGGGCTCTGCCGCTCAGCCGGTCGACGTAGTCCGGCTGGTGCATGTGCCAAAGGAGGATGATATTCATCGAGAAGCACCTATGGCCCGCTCTCGCGGAACTTTCCGGAAGGTAGTGTGGCTGACTTTCGGATCCGAGGGAAGCCCCATCCTATGATTCCACGCAGACCCGCCGGAGAAAGTCCGCCGCCTCTTCCGGAAAGGTCGTGTTGATGTAAAATCCGGTGCCGTATTCGAATCCCGCGGTCTGCGCCAAGCGTGGAAGAATCTCGATATGCCAGCGGAACTCGACTTCGGGAGGGATGGCCTCCCGCCAGCGGGAGGGATGAAAGGGTGCTGTCTGCAGGATCATGTTGTAAGCCGGGTTCTGCAAGCCTTTCCGAATGCGGCGTAGCACGTGGCGGAGCACTTCGGCCAGCAGACCGAGATGGAAGTCATCGAGCGCATGGAAGTGGGCGGCGGGAAACTTCGGCAGAATCCACGTTTCGAAAGGAAACCGGCTGGCCCAGGGACAAAAAGAGACGAACGCCGAATTCTCGTAGACCAACCGCTCGCGCGATTTCAGCTCGGCTTGCAGGACGTCGGCGAAGAGGCTGCGTTCCTTAAGCTCGAAATGGGACCGGGAGGTCGCCAGCAGCTCCTCGACGACTCGCGGAACGACCGGGAGGGCGATCAGCTGGGAATGGGGATGCCGCAGGGAGGCTCCGGCGAGCAGGCCGACGTTCTTGAAAAGGAGGATGTAGCGGAAGCGGACGTCCTGAATCAGATCGATGATCCGCGCCCGGTAGGCCCGGAGCACGTCGGTCACCCCTTCTACGGACTGGTCTTCGAGCTCCTGATCCGGGTTCGGCGTCTCGATGATGACTTCATGGGCTCCGATCCCATTCATCTGGTCGTAGATACCGATCCCCTCGGGCAGCAGCTCCCCTTCGATGCGGAGGGCCGGGAACCGGTTGGGGACCACCCGGACCGTCCAGCCCGGGGAGTTCGGCGGTCCTCCGCCCGGCCGGATCGCGAAGACTTCGTGCGGGGTCAAGCTTTCCTTGCCGGCCACGAACGGAGAGGCTGTATGCGACGGCTCGGGCGGGGGCGGATAGTCGATCGGACGCTGCTTGCGTTCGGGAGCAAACACAACCCATCGCTTGGGAAAAAGGGGTTCTCGGCGAAGTTGCGGCATAAAGAGATGCGATGGCCTTGGTCGTTCCGCCCCGCGGGGCGAAGTTCCCCGAAAAAGGTTGCGAGAGTTCTCTTCTATGGGAAAGAGTAGGTCCGCTCAACGATAAAGGGGAATGGCCGACGATCTTTTTCAGCCGGCGCCGCGGCCTCTACCTCAGCTGCGGGGCCGATCGCCAGCCCGCCCGGGCGGCCATTGCGGGCTCGGGTGTCGGAGGACCCCGGCTGCCGCCCGTTTCGTTCCTTCCCGCCGGCATGGTCTGCGGTGCTGAGGCCTCGTTCTCGTCCGAGATGAACTTTCGCCTGCTCGTTCCCCCCGGAACAAGTTCGGCTCGGGCCGGACTGCTCACCACGGGCCATGGCTTGGTGCGCACTCCGGCATTCCTGCCCGTGGGCACCCGAGGGACGGTCAAGGGTGTGCTGCCCCGCGACCTTCTCGACCTGGGTGCGGAGATGATCCTCTGCAATACCTACCACCTGCTCCTCCGGCCCGGCATCCAGGCGTTGCGCGATCTCGGAGGGTTGCACCGGTTTCTGGGATGGCCAGGAAGCATCCTCACGGACAGTGGCGGTTACCAGGTCTTCAGCCTCTCTTCCCTTCGGCACGTGGACGACCGGGGCGTAGCCTTTCGGTCTCACTTGGACGGGAGCGCCCTTTTTCTTTCCCCCGAACTGGCGATCGAGCTCCAGCTGGTCGCCGGCAGCGATCTGGTGATGAGCCTGGATGAATGCCCCCCCTGGCCCGCTTCCGCCAGCGTCCTCGAACAAGCGGTGCGGCGGACGGTGGATTGGGCGGCGAAGGGAAAGGCGGCGTGGACTCGCCTTCGGGAATCAGATCCGGCGCTTCCCACTCCCGAAGCCGGGCTCTTCGGCATCGTGCAAGGAGGAGCCGATGCCAAGCTCCGGGCGCTCTGCGCGGAGGAGCTGGCGGCGATCGGCTTCGATGGATTTGCCATCGGGGGGGTTAGCGTAGGGGAACCGGCGGAGGAAGCGGTGCGCACCGTCGCAGATACGGTCGTCCATCTGGACAGGCTCCGGCCACGCTACGTGATGGGGGTGGGGGAGCCGTGGCAGGTTGTCGAGATGGTGAATCTGGGCGTCGACCTCTTCGACTGTGTCCTGCCCACGCGGCTGGCCAGGCACGGGGTCGTCTATACCGAAAGGGGGCGCCTTTCGCTCCGCAACGCCTCCTTCCGTCTCGACACGGCTCCCATCTCCCCCGAGTGCGGCTGCTATACCTGTCGGCATTTCCATCGCGCCTATCTCCGCCATCTACTGAAGTCGGAGGAAATGCTTGGCGTCATGCTCCTGTCGCTGCATAACCTGTATTTCTACTTTTCCCTAATGAAGGAAATACGAGCGGCGCTGGAGGCGGGGCGCTGGGAGGCTTTCCTTGCCGAGCAGAGGGCGCGTCGCAGGGAAGAGAAGGAAGGACAATAAATCATGGGCATAGAACTTTTCTGGATGGCCGCGGCGCAGGCGGGAGCGGAGGGGGGCCAAGCCGCCGGCCCGCCGCCGGAGGTGCCGGCTTTTTCGTCGCTGATTACGCTCGCGCTCATCTTTGGGGTTTTCTATTTCCTCTTGATTCGGCCCCAGCAGAAGGCCCGGAAGGAGCAAGAGCGCCTCATCGCCAGCGTGAAGACCGGAGACCGGGTAGTCACCAGCGGCGGGCTGCTGGGAACGGTGACAAACGTCAAGGATAAGACCGTGCTGATCCGGGTGGCGGAGAACGTCAAGGTCGAAGTGCTCAAATCGAGCCTTACTTCGGTCACGAAGGGGGAAGCGGAAGCCAAATAGCGCTCCGATCGGCTTGAGGAACGAGAGAAAAACACCATGCTGCTCTGGTCCTTCGCCACAGCGCTCTTTTTTCTCATCGCCTTGATCGGGTATTTCACCTCGACCGAGGAGCGAACGCGCCGGTGGGTGGGGCTCGTATCCATCGTCATGCTTCTGGCGAACGCGGGGCTTTCCCTTTTCCCGCTCGATAAATCGATCCGGCTCGGCCTCGATCTCAAAGGGGGAACCGCCTTTCTTCTCGAGCTGGAAGGTCAGCCTTCTCCCGGCGCGTTGGAGCAGGCTACGGCGGTGATCCGGAAACGGGTGGACAAGTTCGGCTTGTCCGAGCCGATCATCCAGCCGGTGGGCCGAAACCGGATCAGCGTCCAGATCCCCGGGTTGGCGGAAGCCGAAAAGAATGCGGCGCGTCAGCAGCTTTCTAAGGTGGCCAAGCTCGAGTTCAAGTTAGTGCATCCGCAGTCCGGGCAGCTGGTTGCGGAGATCCAGGCGGGTCGGGCACGGATCCCGCCCGACTACGAGCTGCTTCCCTTGGCGGCCGAGGAAGGAAAGGCCTCCGGCCAGCGGCAGATCCTTGTGAAGCGCAGAGCGGAGATGGGAGGGAAGTTCGTGCGGAGGGCGTATCGCGGGTTCGACGAGGTCGGCCGCCCCACCGTTGTGATCGAGTTCACCGATGAGGGCTCCCGTCGCTTCGGAGCGATCACGAGCAGCAACATCGGAAAGCAGCTGGCCATCGTGCTGGACGGTGAGGTGAAAAGCGCCCCCGTGATCCAATCGGCGATCTTCCGCAGCGCGGTGATCTCGGGGGGCAATATGAGCCCCAAGGAGGCGGAGAATTTGGCGAGCGTTCTGGAAAACCCCCTGGAAACTCCGGTCAGGCTCCTCGAGGAGCGGGGGGTCGACCCGTCGCTGGGGCGCGACTCGATCCTGAGCGGCGCGCGAGCGGGATTGACGGCCTTGGCGCTCGTCGTCCTCTTCATGGTGGCCTATTATCGACTAGCCGGCCTGGTTGCCGTCCTCGCCCTGGCCGTCAACCTCTTTTTGCTCTTCGGGTTCCTGGCGCAATTCCACTTCACGCTCACCCTTCCCGGACTGGCCGGAGTCATTTTGACGATCGGCATGGCCGTCGACGCCAACGTCCTGGTCTATGAACGAATGCGGGATGAGCTCGACGCGGGAAAGCCGCTCCGCCAAGCCGTGACCGCCGGCTTCGAACGCGCCTTCAGCGCGATCTTCGATTCGAACCTCACGGTGATCCTGGTCGCCTTGATCTTGATGTGGCTGGGGAGCGGACCTCTGCAAGGCTTCGCCGTCACGCTCGTTCTCGGCATTGCGGCGAATCTCTTCGCGGCTCTGGTGGTGACGCGGAATGCCTTCGAGTGGCTCCTGGCGAGTGGCTGGCTCCGGCGCCTTTCGATGATGCGGATTCTGACGCGCCCGAACTTTCCGTTCCTGGCCTGGCGGCGGACAGCCGGTGGGCTGGCCCTCGCGCTGCTGGCAGCCGGGATGGCCGCGTTTTTCCTCCGGAGCGATAAGCTCCTGGGAGTCGATTTCGTCGGTGGGGATTCCCTAACCGTCGGATACCGGCAGGCGGCACCCCTCCAGGAGGTCCGGGCGGCGCTGGAAGCGGCGGGCATCCATCCCAGCATGGTGCAATATGCGCACGAGTACCGGCAGCTCTCCTTGCAGACCCGCTACGGCGAAGGAGAGCGTGCCTTGCAGGTCCTGCAGAGCAAGCTCCCGGCGGCCGGATTTGCCAATGCCAGGCTTGATAGTGTCGGCCCTGTAGTGGGGGAGGAGCTCAAAGGGCGCGCCCTGCTGGCCCTTTCGCTGGGGCTGGCGGCGATCCTCTTCTATGTCACGATCCGCTACGAGTGGTCCTTTGCTGCCGCGGCGGCGCTCGGACAGCTCCATGACGTTTTCCTGGCCATAGGCTTTATGGCGATCCTGGGGCAGGAGTTCACCATGCCGCTGGTCGGCGCTTTCCTGACGATTCTCGGCTATTCGATCAACGAGAAGATCGTGATTTCCGACCGGGTCCGGGAAGCGGCCCGGCTGCGTTTGGCGGGCACATTCGCGGATCACGTCAACAGCGGCGTCAATTTGACCCTCGCCCGGACGCTGATCACGGGCGGCACCGTGCTGCTGGCCACCCTCTCCATGCTGCTGCTTGGGGGCCCGGTCATTTCCCCGTTTGCGCTGGCGATCCTCATCGGTGTGCTCGGCGGCATGTTCTCCTCCCACTTCCTTACCCCCGGGCTCATGTACTGGTTTCACGAGCTGCGCGGGAAAGGCGGCGGCCAGCCCGCGGCCGGGCGCCCGGCCGCCCAGAGCGCGTGAGCTCCGAAGACGTTCCGCTCGCACGCCCCTCGGCTGCGCGGCCTTCGAGCCGGAAAGCGGGGGAGAGGTCGGTTGTGGGTCGGGAGGGGGACGTCTGCCATGGATGAAGCCGCCACGGGAGACAAGGTCGAGACGATTTGGGAGATCGGCGCTTCGGAGGAAGAGGCCGAAGCCCTGGCTCGGGATCTAGGCGTCTCCTCCCTCCTTGCCGGGCTGCTGGTAGCGCGCGGTTATCGCGATCCGGCGGAGGCGGCCCGTTTTCTCGAGCCCCGGCTTTCGGATCTGGAGGATCCTTTCGCCTTGACCGGCTTGCGGCAAGCGGCCGAACGGCTGAAGGAGGCGATCGTCCGGAGGCAATGCACGCTCGTGTATGGAGATTACGACGTCGATGGGGTGAGCGCCACGGCTCTTCTGGTGCGGGCCATGCGCCTGCTGGGGGCGCCCGTCTCGGCCTTTATTCCGGAGAGGGCTTCGGAAGGCTACGGCCTCACTCGCAAGGGCTTGGAGCGGGCCTTTCGCCTGTTCCGCCGGGAGCGAGGGCGGCACGATCCGGACGGTAAGGAGAAGCCCGAGCTGCTGATCGCCGTCGACTGCGGCACGACCTCGATCGACGAGCTGGCCTGGCTCGCCGCGGAAGGAGTCGACGCGCTCGTGGTCGACCATCATCAGCCCGCCGGCTTTTGGCCGCAGGCTTGCGCCATCGTCAATCCGCATCGCGACGGCCGCGGCAGCCGGCTTGCGAGCGCCGGGCTCGTCTTCAAGCTGCTCCACGGTCTGCTCAAGCTGGAGCCGGCTTATCGGGAACGATTGGTGCTGCGGGAAGAGCTTGATCTGGTCGCCCTGGGGACTATTGCGGACGTCGTCCCTTTGACCGGCGACAATCGCATTCTTGTTGCGCGTGGATTGGAGCAGCTCGGCCGCCGCCGCTTGCCCGGGTTGCGCGCGCTGGCCGGCGTATCGAATGTGGGGGAGAAGCCGACGGTGGAGGACGTCGCCTTTCGGCTGGCTCCGCGCCTCAACGCGAGCGGGCGGCTCGACGACGCCATGGAATCGCTCCGCCTCCTCCTGGCCGATTCGGCATCCGAGGCGGAGCGGGGGGCGCTGGCTCTCCACCAAAAGAACCGGCAGCGACGGCTGGTCGAGCACGAGATGCTCGAGGAGGCGCTCCAGATGGTCCGGAAAGAGCCTCCGGCCCGGATAGGCCGAGCGATCGTGGTGGGCAAGAGGGGATGGCACGCGGGTGTAGCGGGTGTCGTTGCCTCGCGTCTTCTAAGCCGATTTCACCGACTGGTGGCTGTCGTTGCATTCGACGAATCCGGGAACGGAAAGGGGAGCGCGCGGGGGATCCCGGGGATGTCGATCGTCGAGGGGCTGCGGGCGAGCGCGGCCCACTTGGACAAGTTCGGCGGACACGATCTGGCCGCGGGCTTTTCTCTCCGGGAGGCGAACCTAGCCGCCTTCCGGGAGGAGTTGAACCGATGGGCGGCGCGGAACGGAGCTCCTGAGCTCTTTTGCAAGCGTCTCCAGATCGTGCGGCTGCTCCCTCTCTCCGCCGCGAGCCTGCCGCTTTACGAGGAGCTGGAGCGGTTGGCACCCTTCGGGGCGGGAAACACCCGGCCGCTCTTCGCCTTCCCGACACTCTGTCTCGAAGGGCCTCCGGTCCAGGCGGGACGGCTGACGCGGATGCTTCTCCGCTCTGGCGATGCCCGGTGCGAGGCGTTCTCTTTCGACCCGCCGGACGGCCGCGTGATTTCCGGGAGATTCCAGGTTGCGGGCCATCTCGACTGGGACACGGTGGGGAAACGGGTCCGCCTGCGGATCGTCGACTGGAGACCCGAACCCGGCGGGGGCGGTGCCGGAACGATTGAACGCTGAGGGCGGATCATATAGAAGGTGGGAACTAAGCCGCACATGAGTCCCTTCCGAATCGGCTGCGCTCCCTACCTCAACGCCAAGCCGCTCCTTTACGGCCTGGAGGAGTCTGTATTGTTCTGCGCGCCCGCCGAATTGCCCGACCGGCTTCGGAAGGGCCTGCTTGACGCCGGCCTAGCCCCGCTGGGCGCCTGCCTTACGGAAGAATTTGCCCTGGTCGACGGCGTGGGGATCGTGGCCGACGGTCCTGTCAAGAGCGTCATCCTCGTTCATGATCTTCCTCTTTCTGAGGTGCGCTCGATCGCCCTTGATCCCGATACGCGGTCGTCTTTCCTTCTCCTGCGCGTGCTTTTGGAAAATTTTCTTGGCTTTCGTCCCGAGTACGTCCCTTTTACGGAGCGGGCCGATGCCCGCCTGATGATCGGAGATCGGGCGCTGGCGTTCCGGAGGGCCGATCCTGGGGCCCAACTCCTCGATTTGGGGCAGGGCTGGCGCGAGAAGACCGGGCTTCCGTTCGTCTTCGCGGCCTGGGCGATCCCGCGCGGAGCGGCGAGGGCTGCGGAGCTCGCCGCGCTCCTGCGCGAGGCGAAGCGGCGGGGCCTTGCGGCGCGGAGTTCGATCGCGAAGGATGAGAGCGAGCTCGAGTATTTGACGCGGTACATCCGGTATGACGTAGAGGCGCGGGAAAAAGAGGGGATCCGCCGCTTTGTCCGGGAGCTGCGGATCCTGGGAGAGCGTGCGACCGACGAGAGGGATCTGTTATGGGTGTGACGGTAGGCAGCCGTAACGGCCTGGCAAAACGAGCGGAGGCGAAGATTTTAAGCGGCGAGAGGATCTCTCCGGAAGAGGCTCGGGATCTCTATTCCCTTCCTTTGCCCGAGCTGGGGATTCTGGCAGACGCCCGGCGCCGCTGGAAGAAGAAGGAGGCCTACGGAGGGGACGGCGAGCGGATCGTTACCTACATCGTCGATCGCAACATTAACTATACCAATGTCTGCAACGTTGGTTGCCGCTTCTGCGCCTTCTACCGGAGGCAGAGAGACCCGGACCAATACGTGCTCCGTCCGGAGCAGATCGGCCAGAAGGTTGCCGAGCTGGAGGCGATCGGCGGGACGCAGATCCTGCTCCAGGGCGGCCACCATCCGGACCTGGGGATCGACTACTATTTGGAGCTTCTCCACTACTTGAAAGAAAAGCATCCGAGGATCAATGTCCACGGATTCTCCCCGCCGGAATTCGTCCACTTCTCCCGGACTTTCGCCATGCCGCTCGAGGAGGTGCTCCGCCGCTTCCGCGACGCGGGCTTGGGCTCGATACCCGGCGGAGGCGCCGAAATCCTTGTCGACGAGGTGCGCCGGCGCATCGCTCCTCTCAAATGCACTGCGGGTCAGTGGCTCGAGGTGATGCGGACCGCTCACCGGCTCGGATTGCGGTCGACTGCGACCATGATGTTCGGGCATGTCGAGACCCTCGAGGATCGGATCGAGCACCTCCGCCGTCTGCGCGAGCTCCAGGACGAGACCGGAGGTTTTACGGCCTTCATCTGCTGGACTTTCCAGCCCGATCATACGGCGTTGCGGGTCCCGAAGCTCGGGCCCTCCGAGTACCTGCGGATGCAAGCCCTCTCGCGGATCTTTTTGGACAACATCGACAACATCCAATCCTCCTGGGTGACCCAGGGCCCGGAGATCGGGCAGGTCGCTCTCCGTTTCGGCGCCAATGACTTCGGAAGCGTCATGATGGAAGAGAATGTCGTCTCGGCGGCGGGCACGACCTTCCGCATGACGGCGGCAGACATCGAGGACTGCATCCGCGACGCCGGATTCGTGCCCAAGCGCCGGAACAATTGGTACGAGCTATTGTCATGACCGCAGCCTCCGCCGCGGCGGGCCGCCCGGCTGCGGAGCGGTCCTCTCCGCGGCCATGCGCGCGGCGGGAAGCGGAAATGTCTGCAGCCTATGCCCAAGCGGGATGATCTCCATTCGATTTTGCTGATCGGCAGCGGGCCAATCGTGATCGGGCAGGCTTGTGAGTTCGATTATTCCGGAGTGCAGGCGTGCAAGGCGCTCAAAGAGGAGGGCTATCGAGTCATCCTTCTCAATAGCAATCCGGCGACCATCATGACCGATCCGGAGTTTGCCGATCGTACCTATCTGGAACCGATCTCGGTCGAGGTGCTCGAGAAAATCCTGGAAAGGGAGAGGCCGGATGCGATTCTCCCCACTCTGGGCGGGCAGACCGCGCTCAACGTGGCGATCGCAGCCGCCGACCGCGGGCTCTTGGAGCGGTATGGTGTGCGGATGATCGGGGCCCAGGCGGAGGCCATCAAGAAAGCCGAAGACCGGCAATTGTTCAAGGAAGCGATGATGCGGATCGGCCTGGCCGTGCCCGATTCGGGGACCGCGCGGAACTTCGAGGAAGCGCGCAATATCGCGGAGGCGATCGGGAGGTTCCCCTTGATCATCCGACCGGCCTTCACGCTGGGAGGGATGGGAGGGGAATCGCCTATAACCGGGAAGAGTTCGAGGGAATCGTGGCGGGCGGCTTGGCCACCTCGCCGATCGGTGAGGTCTTGATCGAGGAGTGCCTGCTCGGCTGGAAGGAATACGAGATCGAGGTCGTGCGCGACTCGATGGACAATTGCGTTGTCATCTGCTCGATCGAGAACGTCGACCCGATGGGGGTGCATACCGGGGACAGCATTACCGTCGCGCCCATCCAGACCCTTTCCGATCGGGAGTTCCAGAGGATGCGCGATGCGGCCTTCGCTGTGATCCGGGAGATCGGCGTGGAAACCGGAGGCTCCAACATCCAATTCGCGGTCGATCCGAAGAGCGGGCGGCAGCTCGTCATCGAAATGAACCCCCGGGTTTCCCGCTCCTCGGCCCTCGCGTCGAAGGCAACCGGCTATCCAATCGCCAAGATTGCAGCGAAATTGGCGGTCGGCTACACGCTTGACGAGCTGCGCAACGACATCACTCGGGAGACACCCGCCAGCTTCGAGCCGGCGATCGACTATGTCGTGACGAAGCTGCCGCGCTTCACCTTCGAAAAGTTCCCGACCTCCGATCCAACGCTCACCTCATCCATGAAGAGCGTCGGAGAAGCGATGGCGATGGGACGCACCTTCCAGGAGTCTCTCCAAAAGGGTCTCCGCTCCCTGGAGGTGGGGGCCTGGGGTCTGGGAGCGGGCGGGGCGCGGTCCGATCCCGTCCCCTCGATGGAGGAGATCCGTCACTACCTAGTGACCCCGCGCGCGGAAAGGATCTTCTACATCCGCCACGCCTTCCGGGCGGGAATGGGCGTCGAGGAAATCGCCGAGCTGACCGGCATCGACCACTGGTTCCTGGAGCAGATTCGGGACCTGGTCCAGGAAGAAGAGCGCCTTTCCCGCGGAGCGAAGGATGCGGAGGAGCTCGCCCGAGCCAAGCGCAAGGGCTTCTCCGACCGGCAAATCGGCCACCTCTGGGGGATGTCGGAAGAAGAGGTGCGCTCTCTACGAGCCCGGCACGGCATTCGGCCTTCCTACCGGCTTGTCGACACGTGCGCCGGCGAATTCACTGCTTTTACCCCCTACTACTACTCCAGCTATGAGAGCGGATGCCGGGAGCTGCCCCCGCCCGGAAGAAAGGAGCGGATTCTTGTCCTCGGCGGCGGACCGAATCGGATCGGGCAAGGGATCGAGTTCGACTACTGCTGCGTCCACGCGGCGCAAGCCCTCCGGGAACTCGGGATGGAAGCCGTCATGGTGAACTCCAACCCCGAAACCGTCTCCACCGACTATGACTGCAGCGATCTGCTCTTTTTCGAGCCGCTCACCCTCGAGGATGTCCTCAATATCTACGAGGCGACACAGGCCTCTGGAGCCATCGTCCAGTTCGGCGGGCAGACGCCGCTCAATCTTGCCGCGGGCCTGGAGCGCTCGGGGGTGCGGATCTTGGGGACCGCGGTGCGCTCGATCGAGCGGGCGGAAGATCGGGAACTCTTCACCGCGCTCGTCTCCAAGCTCGGTCTGCGCCAGCCTCTCCATGTGATCGGCCGGAGCGAGGCGGAGGCGGTGGCCGGAGCCGCGCAGGTGGGATATCCGGTCCTCGTCCGTCCCTCCTTCGTGCTCGGCGGCAGAGCGATGCAGATCGTCTACACCGAGGAAGACCTGCGGCGCTATATCCGGGAAGCGCTGCTCGTCAGCCCGGAGAGGCCGGTCCTCATCGATCGCTTCCTGGAAGAGGCGACCGAGGTGGATGTCGATTGCCTGTGCGACGGCCGGACCGTTGTCGTCGGAGCGATCATGGAGCATATCGAGCAGGCAGGAGTCCATTCGGGCGACAGCGCCTGCGTGATCCCCGCCCCTACGCTTCCGGCCGCCATCCAAGAAGAGATCCGGCAGGCGGCGCGCTCCCTTGCGCTCGAGCTTGAGGTGCGCGGGCTAATGAACGTGCAATTCGCCGTCAAGGGAGACGACCTCTTCGTCCTCGAGGTCAACCCCCGGGCATCCCGGACGATACCCTTTGTCAGCAAGGCCATCGGAGTGCCGCTGGCCAAGCTGGCGGCCAAAGTGATGGCCGGGCGGACGCTCGCCGAGCTCGGCTTCACGCGGGAGGTGATCCCGGGCTACTATTGCGTCAAGGAAGCCGTCTTTCCCTTTCTTCGTTTCCCCGGCGTCGATATCCTCCTAGGCCCCGAGATGAAGTCGACTGGGGAGGTCATGGGGATTGATGAGGACCTGGGGCTCGCCTACGCTAAGACGCAGTCGGCGGCCTCGCCGCGCCTCCCGCTCGGCGGCAACGTCTTCGTGAGCGTCCGGGATCAGGATAAGGAGGAGGCGGCCCGGATCGCTCGCGCCCTGCACGAGCTCGGCTTCACCCTCTATACCACGGTGGGGACCGGTCGCGCGCTTGAGCAGGCGGGCGTCCCCTGTCGGCGGCTCCATAAGCTTTCCGAAGGGCGCCCGAACGTCCTCGACATGCTGAAGAACGGGGAGATTGCTCTGGTGATCAACTGTCCGGGCGGGCGAACAGCGCGGCAGGACGAGATCCAGATCCGGACTCGGGCGCTCTACGCGGGAGTCCCGGTGATGACCACGATGGCGGCCGCGTGGGCTACGGTGGAGGCGATCCGGTCGCTCCAGCACAAGGAATTCCGCGTCAAGGCGCTGCAGGAGTATCACGCGACGCTGGCTTCGCGCCGCTAGGAGCATGTCGTGGCGAGGAGGATCCCGGGGATTTCCCTCTCGACTCTCCTGGTCAGCGGATATCTGTCCCTTGGCCTCTACGTCTTCCTGCGCGGGTGGCCGATCATCCCTCCGTACCCCGTCCTGCGCGTCGCCTACCTTGCGCTCGCCCTAGTCTCTGTCTTCGGCTATCCGGCCGCCCGGCGTTGGCAGGAGCGGAGGCCTTCAGTAGCCGCCGATTGGGCGGTGCTCTTCTCCTCGCTCTGGATTCCCTCGGTTCTTTACCTCTTCCTGGGAGTCAGCCTGTGGGATCTGCTGCGGCTGCTGCCCGCCTTCGCCCGGTGGGAGGAAAGCCTGCTTCCCCGCGGGGCGTGGGCTCTTGTCCTGGTGGGCTTAGTCTGCCTTGTGCTGCTCAAGGGAATTGCCAACGCCCGACGGTTGGAGATCCGGAGGCTCGATCTTCTCTGCGAGTCGCCGCCTGCCCCCTTTCCCGGCCCTCCCCGGATAACGATCGCGGTCGCTTCGGATCTCCACATCGCGGGTCCCTTGTGGGCCGGGACTCTGGCGCGGGTCTCCCGGGCGATCCGGGCGACGGAGCCCGATCTGGTCCTTCTGCCGGGGGACCTGGTCGATGCCCCCGCGGAGGCCCTCGAGAGGATGGGAGTGGGGGCTCTCTTCCGCGCGTTGCGCGCCCCGCTGGGTGTCTTCGCCTGCTTGGGAAACCACGAGTATTATTGCGGGGCGGACGGAGCCGCCGCTTTTCTGGAAAAAAACGGGATCTCCGTGCTGCGGGACCGGTGCGTCGAGGTGGGCGGTTTCCTGCGGATCGCCGGCAGGGAGGACCGCGTCAAAGCGGTGCTGGGCGACGGCCGGCCCCGCCTCCCGCTCCGGCGGATCCTGGAGAAGTCCGACCCGCGCTTGCCCCTCCTTCTCCTTGACCACCGGCCTTCCGCGCTCGGGGAGGCGATCGATTGCGGGGCGAGCCTGCTCGTTTGCGGCCATACCCATGAAGGCCAGTTCTGGCCGATCAACCACATCGTCTCCCGGCTTTTTCCCCTGGCCTACGGCTACGAGCGCCGGGGAAAGACCCATATCGTCGTCACCCGCGGCGCGGGCACCTGGGGTCCTCCGGTGCGCGTGGGCCATTGCTCGGAAATCGTCCGGATCACCCTCCGCTTCCCTTCCGGGGAAGCGGAGGGCTAGCAGCCTGTCGGCCTTAGTACGAGAGTTTGCCACGATGCGGCGACGGTCCGATGCGGCATGGGGAGCGATTGTCTCGGGAATCCTAAAAACCAAGACAATGCGACGACCGTTTTTCCGGCGGAGAGCGACCATAGGGATCCAATCGGAAGGGAACCGGGCTTGCGGGCTCCCCCAAGCTTCCAAAGTCGCTTGAAGTTGTACGCCAAGCAGACCAAGGACCATTCGCCCTGGACTTTGGCTTGCCCGCGGAGCCGAAACGCCCGGAAGCCCATTACCGATTTGATGATGCCGAAGACCGGTTCGACCGTCTGCTTGCGTCGAGCATAGAGGCGGCGGCCTTCCGGACTGGCGAGCTTCTCAACCATCTTGCGTCTCCACGGGGCGGTATATTCCACGGGCTTCTCCCGTCGACGATCGGTGGGCCGGAACTCGTATCGCCGGCGGCATTCCAGAGCTTCAGCCCTCATCGGACAGTAGACTTCGATTCCCTCCGCCTGCAGAGCCTCGACCTGTTCGCCATTGGCATACCCCGTGTCTACCAGCACCGCACGGACCCGACCGGCTTCCGTAGGAATGGCCCGCACGTCGGCTTCCAACTCGCCGGCATCGTTGGCGCAGACGCTCACCCGAGCCGAAAGCACCAAGGCACTCCCTTCCGCATCCACGGCCGCCTGCGCATTGTAGCTCTATTCAAAGGCTTCGTTGCGGCTCTTGCGCATCAGCCGGCTCTCGGGATCGGTCAGGTTGCTTTGCTCCTCCGCCCCAGGCTTCTCCTCCGGAGGGTGGATATGCCGCCCTTTGGCACTCCCCTTGCGAGCTTCCCGTTCTTTTCCCTTCCGCTCGTAATCCGCACGCTCCCGCTCCGCTCGCTCCTTGGCCCGTTCCTCCAGCCGGCGTTGCGCTTCCTCTAGCTTTGCCTGGAGCCGCTCCCGCCGACCAATCTCCTCAGGTAGCTTGCCCGGATCCGCTTCCTCTCTCCGGTCCGCTTCCTCCGCCCTCTTCAAGAGATCTGCCACATCCGCCCGCAAAAGCTCCACCAGTTCTCCGGCCCGCTCGTAGGTCACATTCCGATGCTTGCTCGCCTTGGCCCGAATCTTGGTCCCGTCGACACTCACCACCCCGACCTTCAAAAGCTTCATCTCCCGGGCCAACTCCAAGACCTTCAAAAAGCAGTCCGCCACCGCAGCAAAGTTCTCCCGCCGAAACCGGCAGATCGTGTCGTGATCCGGATGGGTGTTCGCACAAAGATAACGCACCGCCACGTCCCGCCGCGTCGCTGCCTCAATCCTCCGACTCGAAAAGATTCCGTTGGCGTAGCAATAAATCAAAAGCGAGAGCATCATCGACGGCGGATACTGTGCGTCCCCAGTCCCGCGTACGTTCACCCGAAATCCCCGCAGATCCATCCTCTCCACCGCCTCGATGACAAAATGCACCAAGTCGTCCTCCTCCACCCAATCTCGCAGGTCCTCGGGCAAAAGCATCGGCGTCAGCCGATCCACCGTCACAAATCGCTCAGCCATGCCCTCTTTTACCATATTCCAGAAGGAAAAGGAAAGTCCGACAGGCTGCTAGCCGCCATATCTCACCAATAGCGGGCATAGCGGAGGGCAAAAAAGCCGACAAAAGGGCATAGGAAAGGCCGTCTTTCCCTGGTATAAGTGCGTTAAGAAGACGTTACTACAACCAGAAAAAAGAAACGGCCTTCCATGACAGAGTGTAGCCAAGAGACTTTTGCGTTTACAGCGCATTTTTCGCGACGGGTGGAAGCGGGATTTACCGCGGGTCGGATCTCCAGCGATGGGGGCGCAATTCTGTTGCGGGAAGCGGATCGGAAGATCGGTTTGTTAAGACGGTTAGAGGGTTGCTTCGTGGATCGACGCCATCCGAAACGCATTGTGCATCGGGTACGGGAGATGCTTGCCCAGCGCATCTTCGGGATTGCGATGGGCTACGAAGACCTCAACGACCATGAGCAGTTGCGGACCGATCCGTTGGTTGCTCTCCTGAGCGGGAAAAGCGATCTGGAAGAGGATCTGGCGGGCAAGAGCACGCTCAACCGGCTGGAGCTGGTGGGTCGAAGCGAGCGCTACCACAAGATCGACTACTCGGCCGAAGCGATCGACCGTCTTCTGGTCGATCTCTACCTCCAATCGCATCCCCAGCCCCCTGAGGAGGTGGTGCTCGATCTGGATGCGACCGACATCCCCCTTTACGGACATCAGCCGGAGCGCTTCTTCCATGGTTACTACGACTCCTACTGCTATTTGCCGCTCTACATCTTTGCTGGCGATCAACTCCTTGGCGTCCGGCTTCGGCCATCGAACCAGGATGCGTCGGCGGGCTCCCTTACGGAGGTGAGCCGGATCGTGGAACAACTCCGTACCCGTTGGCCCGGAGTCCGGATCGTGCTCCGGGCCGATTCGGGCTTCTGCCGGGAAGAGATCATGGCTTGGTGCGAAGCCAATCAAGTCGACTACCTCTTCGGCTTGGCGCGCAACGAGCGCTTGTGCCGGACCATTCAGGGGTCGATGGAGCAAGCCCGTCGTCTGCACGAGTCGAGTGGCAAGCCGGCCCGCTTCTTTACCGAGTTTGCCTACCGCACCTTGAGCAGCTGGTCGAGGGAGCGCCGGGTGGTCGCCAAAGCCGAGTACCTGGAAAGAGGGGAGAATCCGCGCTTTGTCGTGACCTCTCTCTCCACCGAGGAGTGGCCCGCCCAAAACCTTTACGAGAAGCTCTACTGTGCTCGTGGCGACATGGAGAATCGGATCAAGGAACAACTCCACCTCTTTGCCGACCGGCTCTCGACCGCGCAAATGGCCAGCAACCAACTTCGCCTCTACTTCTCGGCTCTCGCTTACACGCTGGTGGAAGCGCTGCGACGGCTGGCTCTGCGAGGAACGGACTGGGCCGAGGCCCAGGTCGACACCCTCCGGATCAAGCTCTTTAAGATCGGCACGCTGGTCCGCGTCAGCGTCCGCCGCGTCTTCCTCTCGATGAGCAGCGCCTATCCTTGGAAGAGCCTCTTTACCCACGTCTTCCGAGTGCTGCGTTGCTGAGCATCTGCCAAAACCGCAGATCTGTTCCTTCGGCAAAGCCTACGACCAGGCGGAGTCTTGCTCCACAACCGGCTTTTTGCGCTTTGCAGTGCTCGCGTTAAGGCAAATCGAATGAAAATCTTGCTCGATCCCGCCTCACGAAGAGCTCTGCGCGGGCGGAACTGCTCGCAAGCGACTCAACCGGCACCTCTCTCGCCCGAAAGCTCGTACTGGTGAGAAATGGGGGCTAGCGGCCATTTCTCACAAGCTTTCTCCTACGGCTTGCAAAACGGGCTCGTCTGCTTCGTTGGGCTTGGTTTTCCATCCTCGCAGTATGTCTTCATACAGCTCCGGTGGAAAACCTGCGCCCGCCTCGCACCCAAGCCCATTTGCGGCGCCTCGGCTACGAAATTTGTGAGAAATGGCCGCTAGGCGAGAGTGGCGGAGGAGGTTCGGCTTCCGAAGCGCTCGGCCTCTACGAGCGCTCCCGTCCTTCCCGCCGGCGCCAATCCCGCAGGGAGATTTTCTTCTCGTAGATCGCCCGGCCCAGGACGGCTCCGTAGAGGCCGGGAATTCGCCGCAGAGCCTCCAGATCCGCGGGTTTCCCGATCCCTCCCGAGGCGAAGACGGGAATGCGGACGGCTTCCACGAGCCGCCGGGTCCGAACGAGATCCGGGCCGGAAAGCATCCCGTCGGCGGAAACATCGGTGTAGAGGAGGAAGCCCGCGCCGTTCTGCCGAGCTTCCCAAGCCGCCTCGATCACGTTCTTCCCCGTGCCCTGTTCCCAGCCGCCGATTTGGACTTCCCCGTTGCGCGCGTCGAGGGCGACCACAATACACTCGGAACCGAACCGGGCGGCAAGCTCCGGAAGTAATTCCGGCTGCTCCCATGCGCGTGTTCCGATCACGGCGCGCGAAGCGCCGCAACGAAGCGCCTCCGCGACGGCCGCCGTCGTGCGGAGGCCGCCGCCGAGCTGAATGGGGATGCGGACCTTGCCGGCGATCGCTTCCACCCAGGACAGGACGGAAGAGACGCCGGAGAACGCTCCCTCCAGGTCGACGATGTGCAGGCCGTCCGCCCCTTCCTCTTCCCAGCGGAGGGCGGTGGCCAGCGGATCCTCCGAGTAGATCGTGGCGGATTCCCTCTTCCCTTGCCGGAGGCGCACCACCTTGCCTCCCAGGATGTCGATGGCGGCGAAGAGCTTCACGGATTGGCCGGAGCCGCTGTTTCCCGGCGCGCGGCGACGTCGACGAAGTTGGCCAAAAGGCGCAACCCAACCCGCTGGCTTTTCTCCGGGTGGAATTGGACCGCGAAGAGCATTCCGCGGCAGACTCCGCTGGCGAAGGGGACCCCGTAGTCGGTTTCCAGAGCGACCCATTCCGGATCCTCAGGAACGGGGAAGTAGCTATGGACGAAATAGACGAAATCCCCCGACCGGATCCCCTGGGTGAACGGGCTCGGGCGAAGGATGCGGACGGTGTTCCAGCCGATCTGGGGGACCTTGCCGACCCGCGCGGGGAATCGGACGACTTCACCCGGAATGATCCCGAGCCCGGTCGCTCCCGGGCTTTCGGCGCTTCCTTCGAAGAGGAGCTGATAGCCCAGGCAGATGCCGAGGAAGGGGTTGCCCCCGGCGATCCATTCGCGGAGGGGGCCCCACAATCCGGCTTGCGTCAGCCGGGCGGCGCAGTCCCCGAAGGAGCCGACTCCCGGAAGAAGGACCGCCGACAAATCGGCCAGAGATTCGGGTGCCGTGACGCGTCGCGGATCGGCACCGACGGAGGCGAGCGCTTTCTCGACACTCCGTAGATTGCCCATGCCGCAATCGATTACACCGATGCGGGGCCGGAGAGCTTCCGGGGCGGATTCAGCGGCTGGGGAGTCCAAGGTTTGTTTTGTATATCGTTGGCAAAAGGTCTAATTCGATCGAAACTTAGCGATCACACATGAAGGTTCAATTTACGAAAATGACGGGTGCGGGCAACGACTTTGTCCTCGTCGACAACCGAGACGGCCGCCTCCGATTCCGTCCCGAGCAGATCGCCCGGCTCTGCAATCGCCATTACGGCATCGGCGCCGACGGGATGCTCGTCGCCGAAACCGACGGGGAGCAAGACCGCATCCGGATGCGATACTACAACGCGGACGGGGGAGAGGCCTCTCTTTGCGGGAACGGCGCCCGCTGCTTCGCCCGCTTTTTGCAGCCCTTGCTAAAGGAAGAAGACGGGGGAACGGTCTCCTTCCTCACGGGTGCCGGGCTCATCCAAGCCACCTTCGAGGGGGAAGGGGTCTCCATCACAATGCCCGATCCCAGCGCGGCGCGCCTGCGGCAGCTGGTGTCCACCCGGCATGGACCACTGGAGGTGCACTGGATCCATACCGGAGTGCCGCACCTGGTGGTCTTCGTCCGGAGCGTCGACGGTATCGATGTGGAGGAGCTCGGCAGGGAGCTCCGGTGGCTGGCGGATTTCGCGCCCGACGGGGTGAACGCCGATTTCGTCGAGCTGCTGGGTCCCGATCGGATTTCGGTTCGAACGTACGAACGGGGAGTGGAAGCGGAGACGCTCGCCTGCGGAACCGGTGTGACGGCCGCCGCGGTCGTCGCTCACCTCGTCAAGGGCGTTTCCCCTCCAGTGTCGGTGCTGGTGCGAAGCGGGGATTGGCTGCGTGTAGGATTCGAACGCACGGACGATCGCATTCAGGGAGTCCGGCTCGAAGGACCGGCAACAGTGATCTTCACGGGAGAAGTAGAGGTGGAGGAATGAAGCTTTCGGGAACGTATACCGCGCTGGTGACTCCGTTTCGCGGAGGAGCGGTGGACGAGGAGGCCTTGCGGCGGCTGGTGGAGGCGCAAATCGAAGGCGGAGTGGCTGGCGTGGTTCCGGTGGGAACCACGGGGGAGTCCCCCACATTGACGCATGAGGAGCATATCCGGGTCATTGCCAAGACCGTCGAGTTCGCCGCCGGGCGGGTTGCCGTTGTGGCGGGAACCGGATCCAACAGCACGGCCGAGGCGATCGACCTGACCCGGGCCGCCGAGGATGCGGGAGCCGACGCGGCTCTGCTCGTCGCCCCTTATTACAACAAGCCGAGCCAAGCCGGGCTCTACGCCCATTTCGCCGCGATCGCCCAGAGCACCCGGCTCCCTCTGGTGCTCTACAACATCCCGGGCCGGTGCGGCGTCGAGATCGCGGCGGAGACCGTGCAGGCGCTCGCCCGGGAGCATAAGAGCATCATCGGGCTCAAGGAGGCCGGCGGCTCTGTCGACCGGCTCAGCCAGCTCCGTCAGCTCCTCCCCGAGGACTTCGCCCTGCTCAGCGGGGATGATTCGCTCACCCTCCCTTTTTTGAGCGTTGGTGCCGTCGGGGTCATCAGCGTCGCCTCCAATCTGGTGCCGAAGGCGGTCGTCAATCTGGTGGAATCGTTTCTCTCGGGGAAGGTTGCGAAAGCCGAACGGCTCCATCGGCGCCTCTACCCGCTTTTCCGCGATCTCTTCGTGGAGACCAATCCGGTGCCCATCAAGACGGCGCTCGCGCTGCGCGGCTGGATCTCGCCCGAGGTTCGCCTTCCCCTGGTTCCGCTCCAACCGAGCAGCCGGGCCCGGCTCGAAAAGACGCTGGCCTTGGTGGGAACGGCTCCGGAGGAGGCATGATCCGCCTGACGGTGGTCGGCGCCAAGGGGCGCATGGGGACGGCGGTTCTGGAGCGGGCGCGCTCGGCCGGCGGGTGGGAGATCGTCGGAGCCGTCGATCGAGGGGATCCGCTCGAGCCCGCTCTCCGCCGGAGCGATGTCATCATCGACTTCAGCGAGCACGGCTTTTCCGCCGAACTCGCTGAAGCGAGCGCGGAAGCCGGCAAGGCGCTGGTGATCGGGACGACGGGCCATCTGGCCGAGGAGGGATTGCGGGTGCGCCGGGCAGCCGCGAAGATCCCGATAGTGTGGGCGCCTAACTTCTCCACGGGGGTAAATCTCCTCTTCTACCTCGTCCGGAAAGCGGCGGCGGTGCTGGGGGAGGAGTTCGATCCGGAGATTGTGGAAGCCCACCATCGCGGCAAGCGGGACGCGCCCAGCGGAACCGCGCGCCGCCTGGCGGAAATCGTGGCGGAGATGCGCGGGGTTCCGCTGGAAAAAGCCGCCCGTTATGGAAGGCAAGGAGAGCCCGGACCTCGGGAGGCGGGAGAGATCGGGATCCACGCGATCCGCGCCGGAGGGATCGTGGGAGTCCACACCGTCCTTTTCGCGGGGCGCGGAGAAATCTTGGAGCTGACCCATCGGGCCGAGTCGCGCGATACCTTTGCCCTCGGCTCCCTTCGGGCCGCGCGGTGGGTGGTGGGAAAGCCTCCGGGAATCTACTCGATGGAAGACGTGCTCGGGTTGGCCGGAGGGTGAGGGGAAAGCCGGCGCCGGGTGTTTCCGATCCGGAGTCTCCGGGAGGCGCGGCCCTCGAAGCCTCGAAGAGGTCCTTGCCGGCTTGGACTACGTCCGGCCATCACGATCAGTATGCACCGGCGGAGACGCGAGCGGAAAATGGAGATCATCTTACAAAAGCGTTGCGGCATGGGAGACGTTCGGCTCTCCCAGACATGTCGCACTGAGCGCTATGGCATGGGACAGCCAAGTGCTTGCCCGACTTCCAGACCTTCGTCCGGGATCTGCGCTATCGTCTGCCGCTTCTCGCGCCGGAAGAAGGGGAGGCAAAAAAGTAAGCCCAGGATCCTCCTTCCGTTCACAAGATTACGTCGGCAGGAACTGGAGAGGCGGGAGCCGGGCCGCGGCAAGCGCAAGGGGGAGGGAAAGCCGGAGCACTGGCGCGACCGCTGCAACGAGCGCAAAGCGGACGCTGCAATTTGGGCGGAGGTCCGGGACCACCACAAGGACCGGCTGGCGGAGGCCTTTTGGACCGGGTGGAGCAGCGGATCAAGAATCCACCAAAGGGACGAGAAGCCCGCGCGGGTCTCTCAGCCCTCCGGGAAGCTCCTACAACCTCCATCACCGGGTGCCAGGCCCCTGGGCGGGGGGGGTGGACCGATGAGCAGCGGTCGCATCGCTTGCCCCGTTGCCTGCGACACGGGAGACGCCGGCTTGCCTCCAAGGAGGGTACCGGTTACGCTAGAAATTAGATTTTTGAGAGGACAACATGAAAATTCGTTGCTCTGTCGACCCGGTGGAAGCGCTGCGGCGAGGCATCGACGCGCCCGAAAGCGTCGTTCTCGAAGTGAACCCCGCGCTTCTCTCTCCTGAGGAACGCGAATGGCTGGCCGGTGCGCTCCGAAAGGAGCAAGGTGTCGACCCCGCCGCGCCCACTTCTCTGGTTTTTCCGTATCCGATCCCCGCCCCCACGGTAGAAGGGTTGCGGGAGGTGATCGCCGCTCGGCTCCCCGGGGCTGCCGCTCCAGCCGGATCCGGGCATGGCGTCACGACCCGGTTCGATCAGGCACCGCGGCGCGAGGAACGGCCTGCGGCTCCGGGGGCGCCGGCGGGCAACCCCGCGGGGGAAGTGGCTAAGGCGGCGGGCTTCCTGGGCTTGGGCGCTCTCATGGGTGGAATGATCGATCGGGTCTTCGGCCCGCACCCGCAGCAGCCGGTCGAAGTGATTGTCGAGCCGGGAAAGCCGCGGGAAGGATCTTGGGGACAAGCGCCGCCGGAAGAGCCGCCAGCCGAAC